>NZ_SOFL01000033.1 GCF_004402695.1 Cryobacterium adonitolivorans
CGCGGCCGGCGCGGCGGGGCCCGGCACCGCGCCCGCCGCATCCACTAGCGACGCCGGCAGCGGCGGCGGCGCCAGCGTGCGCGCCTTCGACTTCGCCGACCGCGGCACCTGGACGCGCGCCCTCGCCGGCGTCGACAGGGTGTTCCTGCTCGTGCCGCCCACGATCGGCAACGTGGGCCGAACCCTCATCCCGTTCATCGACCAGGCGATGGAGGAGAACGGGGTGCGACAGATCGTGTTCCTGTCGGCGCCGGGCGTGCGGTTCGACACGCGCTCGCCGCATCACGTGGTGGAGCAATACCTCAAGCGCACCCGCACGCCGCACACGATCCTGCGGCCCGACGTGCTCATGCAGACCCTGTCCACCCTGTACCGCGACGACATCCGCCTGCGCAGCGAGATCGTGCTGCCGGCGGGCGGGGCCAGGGTCGCGTTCGTCGACGCGACCGACGTGGGCCGGTGCGCCGCCCGGGTGCTCACCGAGCCCGGTCACCTGGGCAAGTCCTATTCGCTTGCGGGGGAGCAGCCGCTGAGCTACCCGCAGGTCGCGGAGATGCTGACCGAGGCGCTCGACCGGCCCATCCGCTACACGACCACGACCGAGGCCGAGTTCGCCGAGCTGGCCGCGAAGCAGGGCGTGACCGCACCGGACATCGCCGCGCAGGCAAGTTGGTACCGGGCGGCGCGCCGGCGCCTCACCGCGCTGCCGAACCGCAGCATCCGCCGGCTCACCGGGCGGCCGGCGACCACGCTGCGTAGCTTCATCGAGGACCACCGCCAGACCTGGCTCTGACCGTCGGGTCTGACTGCCGCCGCCGTCAGGACCACACCCGAACTGGGGTGTGCCAACTGCTCGGGCACCCTGCCGGGGATTGATACGGTCAGTCGGGGTCACCGACCCTGACCGTTTGCCGAGCGAGAACAGGGGCGCCATGTTACGTGCTCCGACCCCGGCCGTGCGCCGATGATCGCCATCGCCGCCGTCCTCCTGCTCTGCGTGGTGTTGCCCTTTGCCCTGTCGTTCATCGCGGACGCCATCGCGCTGGTGTTGCGGCGCGGCGCGGCCGGGGTGCCCGCCCTGTTCGTCGTCGTCGGCGTCTCGGCGGCGATCGCCGGCATCGGGCTGCTGCTGGCCTATCTCAACGTGGAGTTCGTCGAGAACACCGCCGCTGAGCTGGAGCGGACCGCGGCGCTCGGTCGGGGACTGTTGCTTTTGTGCGTGCCGCTGGCCGTCACCGGAATGCTGGTACGCCTGTGGATCGCCACCCTGCGGCGGCGGCGAGACCCGGAGGCCTGACCAGCGTTACGCGGCCGGCGCGCCGTCGACCTTGAGCACCGCGAAGCCCGCGTCGAGCTCGACGTCGACGTCCTGGCCGTTGTCGAGGGTGATCTCGACTTCCCAGGCGTGGTCGACGTCGTCGCTGGGCTCGACCTCGGTGACGGTTCCGGCGGTGCCGGCGGGCAGGGTGGCGAGCGCCGCGGCCGAGGCGGCGTCCCGGTCGGCGTCGGAGACAGCGGCGCGGCCGGCCGAGTCGTCGGCGCCGCTGTCGCTGGTCCCGTCATCGTCGCTGCGGCCGGCCTCGTCGTCGACCCAGAGCACGGCGAAGGATTTGTCCAGCGCCACATCAACTTCGGTCCCGTCGGCGAGGGTCACCTCCACCTCGTAGGCGTTCGGGTCAGTGCCGCCGGTCTCGGTCTCGGTGTCGGTGACCGTGCCGCTGCCGACGGCGTCCAGTGCGGCGGCACTGGCCTGGTCGAGGGCGTTGCCGGTGAGCGGGCCGTCAGCGTCGACCGGGCTGTCGAACGGGTCTGCGATGGCCAGGCCGGCGCCGCCCACCACGAGAACGGTGGCAACGGCGGCACTGGTGATCCAGATGGTCTTCTTCTTCACGGTGTGTCCCTTGTTCGTGAGTCCCACGGATGCCGTGGCTGATGACCCCACTGTGCCAAGCGAGCGCTGAAGCCAGGCTGAAGCCCGCTGAACGGCCCTTCAGAAACCGGAGTCAGGCCTCGTCAACGGCGGGCAGGCGGACCTCGAACCGGGCGCCGCCGAGGCCGCTGTCGACGATCCGCACCGTGCCGCCGTGCGCAAGCACGCTCTCCCGCACGATCGCCAGGCCCAGCCCGGTGCCTCCGGATGCCCTGGCGCGGGATTCGTCCAGCCGCACGAAGCGCTCGAACACCCGGTCACGGTCGCCGGGCGGCACCCCGTGGCCGTCGTCCTCCACGACCAGCAGCGCCTGGCCGTCGACCGGGCCGAGTGACAGGCTCACCCGTCCGGAGGCGTGTTGGGCGGCGTTGTCGACGAGGTTGCGCACCACCTGCCCGAGCAGGTTCTCGTCACCGTGCACCCGGGCCGGGCCCACCCCGGTGCTGTCGATGCTGAGGGCCATGGTGTCGCGAAGCCGGCGGGCCTCGGCGAGCATCAGGTCGTCCAGATCCACGGCCGTGCCGGTCGCCGTGGCCCTGCGTTCGGTCACCCGGGCCAGCAGCAGCATGCCCGCCACGAGTCGCTCGAGCCGGTCGCCCTCGTCGAGCACGGCCTCGGACAGGTCGTCGAGGTTGACCCGGTCGGGATGCGCCTGGGCCACCTCGGCGTACTGGCGCAGCGACGCGAGCGGTGAACGGAGCTCGTGCGAGGCATCCGAGACGAACTGCCGTTGGGCTCGCTGGGAGGTGTCGAGCCGGTCGAGCATGCTGTTCATCGTGTGCGCCAACCGGCCGATTTCGTCCGTGCGGCCGGGGTCATTGATGCGCCGGTCGAGGTTGGTGGCGGTGACAGCGTCGACCTCCCGGCGCATGCGTTCGACGGGGGCCAGCGCCCGGCCCACCACGATCCAGGTGAGCAGAGCCACGATCCCGGTCAGCAGGGGCACGGCCCCGGCCAGCAGCGTGCCGACAGTGGCCACCGCCTCGTCGACGTTCTCCAGCGAGCGTCCGGCGACGACGGTGACGTCATCGTGCTGTTTTTCGGCCACGACGAGGTAGTCGGTGTCGTCGTCGGGCACCCGGATGATCTGCGCGTTGTCGCCGTCGTCAACGCTGAGCAGCCGGCCCTCGAGCGCCTCGCTGCCGGCGAGAAGGGCGCCGGAGCCGTCGGTGATCTGGAAAAGTACATCGTCGTTGTCGGTGTCGAGGCCGCCGACGCCGCTGCCGGTATCGAGCTCGGTTTCGATCTGCTCGAGGTCGCGTTCGAGGGCCGTGTGCACCTCGTCCAGCAGCGCTTCGCGCAGCACGAGCGCGAACAGCACGGCCCCCACGACCAGGGTGACGGCCACGATCGCGGTGGAGACCAGGGTGATCCGGCCGCGCAGCGATCGGGTGCGGCGCCGCTCAGCCACCGTCGGCCGCCAACCGGTAGCCGGCGCCGCGCAGGGTCTCGATCGCGGCCCGGTCGAAGGGCCGGTCCACCTTGTTGCGCAGGTGCCGCACGTATACCTCCACGATGTTGGGGTCACCCTCGAAGTCGTAGTCCCAGACGTTGTCGAGCACGTCACGCTTGCTCACGACGGTGCCCAGATTGCGCATCAGGTATTCCAGAACCGCGAACTCGCGGGCGGTGACGTCAACGGATGTCTCGCCCCGGGTCACCGCGCGGGTGGCGGGGTCGAGGTGCAGGTCGCCGGCCCGCAGCACGGTGGGGCGGGCGCCGGTGCCGCGGCGGATGAGGGCACGCATCCTGGCCAGCAGCACGGCGGAGGAGAACGGTTTGGTGAGGTAGTCGTCCGCACCGGTGTCGAGGGCCTCGACCTGGTCCCATTCGCCGTCCTTGGCGGTGAGCATGAGGATCGGGGTCCAGTTCTTCTCGGTGCGCAGGGTCTCGCAGACCCGGTAGCCGCTGAGCCCGGGCAGCATGATGTCGAGCAGGATGACCGCGTACTCGTTCTCGCGGGCCAACCAGAGCCCATCCGGTCCGCTGCCGGCGATGTCGACCGCGAAGCCCTCGGCCTCGAGGCCGTGTTTCAGCCCGGTCGCGAGCCGCGCCTCGTCTTCCACCACCAGGACTCGCATCCGGCCCCCTCGTCAGTCGGTCGGCCACACGGCCGCCGCTGCCAGTCTGGCCGACGCCGCTGAAGGCAAGCTGAAACTGCTGTGATCAGCGAGTATGTTCCCGGCCCGTTGGTCGAGCTTGTCGACGCCGTGCTGAGCCTGTCGAAGGAGACCCGGTGACGTGCGTGTGTGTCGTGCCACGTGGGTGCGTCCCCGAGATCGGCCTGCGAGGGCTCGACAAGCTCGACCAACGTAAGGGTCGCGACGTGCGCGGGACGCCGCCGATCAGCAGTCGTCGGTCGGCGCAGTGAGCAGCTCCACGAGCACGTCGAGCGCGCGGCCCAGCTCAAGGTCAGTGGGCGCGCCGTAGCCCAGCACCAGTCCCCGCTGCCCCCGGTCGACGACAGCGTAGTCGGCCAGCGACGCGACCCGCACCCCGCGGGCGGCGGCCTGGGCGACGAGAGCGGATGCATCCGCCCCGGCGACCCCGTCGGTGCGCACCACAACGTGCAGGCCGCCGTCGAGGCCGGCCAGTCGCACTCCGGGCAGCGCGCCGAGCCTGTCGATCACCAGGGCGCGCCGGTGCGCGTATTCGCGGCGCACCCTGGTGACGTTGCGGGCCAGTCCACCGCTGTCGAGGTAGTGGGCGAGTGCCGCCTGCTGCACCCCCGACACCGACGGCCCGAGGTCGTCCCGCACCTCGCGCAGTGCCGCGCCGAGGTCGCCGGTGGCCACGATGTAGCCGCAGCGGATCCACGGCGTGACGGTCTTGGAGAAGCTGCCGACCAGCGCCACCCGACCCGACGTGTCGAGAGTGGCGACGGCCGGCAGCGGCATGGCGTCGAAGCGGAATTCGCTGTCGTAGTCGTCCTCGATGACCACGGCATCCGACGCCCTGGCCCAGTCGAGCAGGTCGAGCCGGCCCTGCACCGAGAGACTGCTGCCCAGCGGGTACTGGTGGCTCGGGGTGACGAGAACGGCGTGGGGTGTCGGCGTGCGCGCCGCGAGCTCGGCCAGGTCGATGCCGTCGGTGTCGGTGCGCACCGGCAGAAGCTCGACCCCCACCCGGCGCAGCACCCGCCGGGCGGTGGGGTAGCCGGGATCCTCGACGGCGATGCGCGGTGCCCGGGTCGAAGCGCCGGCAGTTCCGCTCGCTCGTGTCGCGAGCGCCAGCCCGATGCAGGCCAGGGCGTCGCTGGTGCCGGCCGTGACGATCACGTCATCCGGCCGGCAGGCGAGTCCTCGCGCCCGGCGCACGTGCTCGGCGATCGCGCTGCGCAGCTCGAGGGTGCCGCTCGAGGGCGGCGAGTCGCTGCGTCCGGATGCCGCCACGGCGGCCCGCCAGGCGGCGGTCCACGCCGGGTCGACGAGGGTTCGGGTCGACGGATGCCCGGGGGCCAGGTCGATCAGCGTGAGGGAGCGAGGTTGCGGGGGCGCTGGCTCCGCCGAGGCGGGTGCGCCGACGGCCGCGGTTGTCCCAGGAGTGCGGAGGAGGGCGCGTCCATCGAGGTCTATGCCGATGATCGTCGCCGCGTCCAGGCCACGGCCGGCGGCCGGCTCGGTTCCGTGCCGCTCCACCATGACCCGGGTCGCCGAGCCTGAACGCGCCAGTAGGTAGCCCTCGCCGGCGAGCTGGTCGTAGGCGGCGACCACGGTGCCGCGCGACACCCGCACCGAGGCCGCGAGGGCGCGGGTGGATGGCAGGGCCTCATCGTGCCGCAGGATCCCGCCGAGGATCGCCCGGCGCAGTGCCGTGGCGAGCTGCGCCGCGAGGGGGAGCTCCGACGCGCGATCGAGCACGATGGGCAGCTCATGTGCGTTCATCGGGTTCCTCGTCTCGTGTGGAGAAACTTCAGCGGCGCCAGCGCAACCGGTCTAGTCGAAGTGGCCAGAAGTGGCCCTGTTGCTGATCCACTCTGCAGCCGATCCTAGTAGCATGCCCCACTCCATACAGCCCCGGAACGATGCGACCGGCGACCTGCCCATCACCGCCGGCACCCGGGTCACTCGTCTCCCCGAGCGCCAGCGCACCGACCGCGCCGAGCTGTACGGCATCCTGGACGACGCCCTCGTCGCCCACGTCGCGATCGTGCGCGACGGCCTGCCGCTGGTGCTGCCGATGGGCTTCGGCCGCGGCGGCGACGCCATCTACCTGCACGGCTCCACCGGCAGCGGCATCTTCCGCGCGATGGCATCCGGCACCCCGATCTCGGTCACGGTGACTCACCTGGACGGTCTCGTCTACGCCCGGTCCCTGTTCGACAGTTCGATGAACTACCGCAGCGCGGTCGTGTTCGGCACGCCCACGGTGGTCGCGGATGCCGACAAGATGGAGGCGATGCGCGTCGTCTCCGACCACCTGATGCCCGGCCGATGGGCCGAGGTGCGCGACATGACCAAGCGCGAGCTCGCCGCGACGCTCGTACTGTGGCTGCCCCTGGACGAGGCCAGCGTGAAGGTGCGCGCGGACGGCGCCTCCGAGGCGGTGGATGACGGCGACGACCTCACCGTCTGGGCCGGGGTACTGCCCTTGCGGCTGACGGCCCTGGCGCCGGAGACGTCGCCGCTCACCGCGCCGGGCACCCCGGTGTCCGCCGCGGCGCGCGCGTATGCCGCCCGCATCGCGCCGCCCGCACCAGCGGATCCGGCGCGCACGGCCTCCTCGGCGGCCGGCCTGACGGTGCCTGCGCCGTCCGAGTCCCGGAGCGCGGCCGGATGATCGTCCTCGCCTGTGCGGTACTGGTCACCCTGGCCGCCATCGGTGTCGTCTGCACACTGGTGGCCGTTGGCAGCGACGGATACCGCCGCATCCCGTCCCGCTGACCGAGTCCGCATCTCGCGGCACCGGCCTAACTGTTGCCCGGCGCGGCCCGATTGACGGGCGTCGATCTTCCCTCCATACTGGCTATATCGATAACCGTCTATATGGAGCAGGGATGGGATCACCCATGACCGAGAAGACCGCGACCGAGAAGTCCGCCATCACCGAGCAGGTGCGGGAGCGTTACGCCGCGCAGGCCCTGCAGGTCACCGACGTAAGTGGCGGCTCGTGCTGCGGCACGCCGCTGGAGACCAGCGCGGTGTTCGGCTCGGCGTTGTACACCGGCGCGGAGTCTGCCGAGGTGCCCGACGAGGCCATGCTGGCCAGCATCGGTTGTGGCAACCCGACCGCGGTGGCCGACCTGCGCCCCGGCGAGACCGTTCTCGACCTCGGCTCCGGCGGCGGCATCGACGTGCTGCTCTCCGCCCGCCGGGTGGGCCCCGCCGGGTTCGCCTACGGGCTCGACATGACCGACGAAATGCTCGCCCTGGCCCGCGCGAACGCCGCCAGGGCCGGCGCCACGAACGTCGAGTTCCTCAAGGGTTTCATCGAAGATATTCCGCTGGCGGACGCGACGGTGAACGTTATCATCTCCAATTGCGTGATCAACCTCTCGGCCGACAAGAACGCCGTCGTGCGGGAAATGTTCCGGGTGCTCACGCCTGGCGGCCGGCTCGGGCTCTCCGATGTGGTCGCCGAGAACCAGCTCAGCGAGAGCGAACGCATCGAACGCGGATCGTATGCGGGCTGCATTGCCGGGGCTCTCTCCGACGCGGAGTACCGGTTGGCGCTGGCTGCGGCGGGCTTCACCGACGTCAGCGTGGACTTCACCCACGAGGTGGCCCCGCAGATGCACGGCGCCATCATCAAGGCCACCAAGCCGAGCTAACGGCCTCGGGCCCGAGCCCGGCATCAGGCCGCGGTCTGCCGGCCAGCTGATCCGACCTAACCCTTGACCGCTCCGCCCAGGCCGGCTCCCCGTAGGAACATGCGCTGGAACACCAGGAATAGCAGGATCGGGATGATGCTGGAGATGGCCAGTGCCGCGAGATAGACGCCCAGTTCGATGCTCTGCTGCAGCGCGGGCAGTCGCACCGAGAGCGGCTGCACCAACGGGTCGATGAGCACGAGCGAGGGCCAGAGGAAGTCTTTCCAGGCCGCGATGATCGCGAACACCGACACGACTCCCACGATGGGTTTGGACATGGGCAGCACGATCGACCAGAACAATCGAAAGGAGCTCGCGCCATCCGTTCGCGCGGCCTCAAAGACCTCGCGAGGCAGGTTGTCGAAGAAGCGCTTGACGAGCAGCACGTTGAAGGCGCTGGCGCCGGCCGGCAGCCAGACCGCCCAGAACGTGTTGATGAGTGAAATGCCCACGAACGGCACGTCGAGAACCGTGAGGTAAAGCGGCACCAGCAGTACGACGCTCGGCACGAAGAGTGTGCCGAGCACCAGGGCATTGAGCACCCCCGCGTATCTGGGACGGAGGATGGAGAGGGCGTAGCCGGCAGTTGTCGCCACGATGATCTGCACCGCCCACGACCCGGCTGCCACCCACAGTGTGTTGGCGAATTGCACGTCGAGGTGAATCGTGGACCACGCGGTGACCACGTTCTGCCACTCGATGCCGTTGGGAAAGATCGCCAACGGGGTGCGCAGGGTGTCCTGCGTCGGCGTGAGCGCTGCCTTGCCGAGCCAGAGCAGCGGCCCCAGCCCGGATACGGCGAGCACGACGAGGAGCACGGCGTGGCTGGCGCGCATGGTGTGGCGGATGCGCGGCTTGGTCCAATCGGCGACGGAGACGATCCCGCGGTCTTCGGGATCCTCGATCTTTGTCTTGCTCAATTCTGGCTCCAGGATTTGGTGAGGCGGAAGTAGACCACGGACAGGACGGCGAGGAAGATCGCCAACATCAGGCTCAACGCTGTGGCGGCGCCATAATCGCCGCCGAGACTGTTTTGGAAGGCGTAGCGGTAGATCAGCAACAGCACGGTGATTGTGGAGTTCGCCGGACCGCCCGCGGTGAAGAGGAAGGGTTCGAGGAACACCTGGGCGGTCCCGATCACCTGCAGGATCAGGGTGATGAGCAGGATGCCGCGCAGCTGCGGCAGGGTGATGTGCCAGATCTTTTGCCAGATGGAGGCACCGTCGACCTCGGCGGCGTCGTAGAGCTCGGGGGCGACCCCGGTCAGCGCGGCCAGGTAGATGATGATTGTGCCGCCGGCACCCGCCCAGGTAGCTTCGAGCACCAGCGAGGGCATCGCAGCTGTGATGCTCTGGATCCAAGGCTGTGGGCCGATTCCCACGATGGCGAGAATGCTGTTGAAGACACCGGTCGGGCTGGCGTCATAGAAGAACTTCCACAGGAGCACGGCAACCACAGGGGGCACCACGACAGGTAGGTAGGCCAGGGCACTGAACAGGCCCTTGGCCCGGCGCACCTCACTCATCAGCACGGCAGCGATGAGTGGGATCGGGTAGCCGAAGAGCAGGGCAAGCATGGCAAACCAAACCGTGTTCTGCGCAGCTGTCAGAAACAGGGGGTCCTGCAACACCTTGACGAAGTTGTCCAGCCCCACGAAGCTCGGGGCCGTGACCAGGTTGGTCTTCTGGAAGCTCATCACGAACGACTGCACGATGGGATACCAGGAGAACATCCCGAAGATCAGCAGCATCGGAACGAGGAACAAGAAGTTGCTGAGCCCGCCGTTGCGCAGCCACGTGCGCGGGGTGGACGGCCGACGTCGCTGGCTAGTGGCCGCAGCCGGTTGGGGCGGATCCACTACGGAGGGGCGTTCATCCAGTGCGGTCATCGTCGTCTTTCGTGAGCGGAGGTAAGGCGAGGCGGTCTCGGGGAGCGGGGCAGTGCTCAGAAGAAAATGGGGGCCGATCCGACCGGCGGGGATGCGAGATCCCCGCCGGCTGATTCGGGTCTGACCTGGAAGAGGTCAGTCGGCGTCGACGAGGGGCTGGATCGTCGTGTTGACGGTGTCCAGCAGGGCGTCGATGTCGGCGTTCTTGTCGGTCAGCACGGACTGCACGGCGGTGTCGAGAGCGCCGTACAGTTCCTGGGTGTGCGCGGACGGCTCGCCCACGATGGTACGGCCGACGTTGCCCTCGGCGAAGAAGGCAACCTGGTTCTGGGGCACGTTGATGTACTCCTTCACCCACTCACGGGACTGGTCGAGAGTGGCCTGATCGAAGACCGGCAGAGCGGGTGTTCCAACGGCCTGGTCGGTCTCGGCGAGCGTCTGTGCGTCTTGCAAGGCAGCATCCTTGTCGACCAGCTTGTTCAGGTCGTAGAAGGCGATCCACTTCATGGCCGCATCCTTCACGGTGTCGTCGGCCTTCACGTTGACGACGTTGAGCGTGCCGCCGCCCAAAACTCCGGCGTCCTTCGCATCCGTCAGCGGGATCGCGGTGAGACCGAAGTCTGCCGGATCCATGTTGCTCTCGCGGGTGAGCGAGGTGAATAGGTCGGACCCGCCGGTGTACATGCCGATCTGGCCGGCGGCGAACGCCTGGTTGATGGTGCCCCAGTCGTAGAGGAAGTTGCTGCCCATGGAGTTGTCGGTCCAGCGCAGATCCTGGAGGTAGGTGAGGGCCTCCTTCGTGGCAGGGTTGTCGGCCGTCACGGTGACAGTGCCGTCCGAGGCCACTTCCTCCATGGCGCCGCCACGGGCCACAGTGGCCGCGGTCAGCTGCCAACCGCCGGTATTGCTCTGGGTCATCTGCATGTAGCCGGCCTGACCGGTCTTGTCGGCGATGATCTTGGCGTACTCGCGCACTTCATCCCAGGTGGTCGGCGGAGCGTCAGGGTCGAGTCCGGCCGCCACGAAGAGCGCCCGGTTGTACTGCAGGCCCATTCCGTAGGCTTCGCGCGGAACTCCGAAGATGTTGCCGTCCGCATCCTGGGCGTTGCTGAGCACGCTCGGGTTGAAGGTGTCAAAGTACGGCAGGGCTTCAACCTGTGCGGTCATGTCCGCGAGCTGCCCGTTGGCGATGAGCGTCTTGGCGTCGGTGAGCGGGATGCGGAACACGTCGGGAAGCGTGCCGCCGGCCAGCTGCGCGGCGAAGGTGGGCGCGCTCCACTCGTATTCGACACCCTCGACGTTGATGTCGGGGTTGGCCTTCTCGAACTGGGCGACCTGGGCGTCGAACGCGTCGAACGCGGCCTGCTCGGTTCCGGGGATGAGGCTGACCACCTTGATGGTTGTTGTGCCGTCGCTGTCGGCGGCGTTCGCGGTGCAGCCGGAGAGCAGCCCGACTCCCGCGAGCGTGACCGCCACGAGGGTGACGATCTTTGTTGGTGACTTCATTGTCTGTTCCTTTCGTTGTGTGACTGGGGACATGCTGATAACTCAGGCCGGGTGGTGCGCCCGGTCGGAGTTCTCGTTGGCGCCGGCGGAAACCTGGAGCCAGGCCGTGGAGTCGGAGGGAAGCAGTCTGTCGACGAGCGGTTCGCTCGTGAGCAGCACGTACTCGTGGTCGGGTAGCGCGATGGGCTCCGCCGCCAGGTTTGCGATCAGGAGGAATCTCTCGCCTCGAGAGAAGATGAGGACGTCAGCTGCACCGGGCAGCCAGGCGAATCGGCCGTCGCCCAGATCGGGATCGTCGGACCGGATCCGCAGGGCGCTTTGGTACAGCCGCAGCATGGACGACGGATCGGCCTGCTGGGCTTCGGCGGTGAGGCCACGCCACTCGGCCGGCTGCGGGAGCCAGGGGGGAACCTGTGCGCTGTCGGGGCTGAACCCGAAGGGTGCGTCGTCACCTGACCACGGCAACGGCACCCGGCACCCATCGCGGCCGGGATCGACGCCGAGCGAACGGAAATGCATCGGGTCCTGACGAAGCGTGACGGGGATGTCCTCAACCTCAGGCAGTCCCAGTTCGTCACCCTGGTAGATGTAGAGCGAGCCCGGCAGGGCGGCCGTGATCAGCGCCGCAGCCCGAGACCGGCGAAATCCGACGGTCAGGTCGGTGGGTGTGTCGGCCCGCTTGGTCGCGAACGCGAACGTCGTGTCCTCGCGTCCGTACCGGGTGACCGGTCGGGTGACATCGTGGTTGGAAAGCACCCAGGTGCTCGGTGCGCCGACTGGGGCGTGCGCGGTCAGGGTGATGTCGATCGATTCGCGAAGTTCGGCTGCGTTCCAGGCCCGGGCGAGGAAGTCGAAGTTGAACGCGGTGTGCAGTTCATCGGGACGCAGGTAGCGGGCGAAGCGGTCAACGTCGGGCAGCCAGATTTCGCCGACGAGCACGCGAGTGCCCTCGTACGAGTCCGCGATAGCGCGCCAGCTGCGGTAGATGTCGTGCAGTTCGTCGCGGTCGGTGTTCGGGTGCTCACCGGGCGCGGGGTTCTGCGGCACCTCGGGCAGTGTTTCGTCTTTCACCAGCAGAGCGGCCGAGTCGATGCGCACCCCGGCCACACCCCGGTCGAACCAGAACTTGAGGATCTCCTCGTGCTCGCGGTGAACATCCGGATGGGTCCAGTTGAGGTCGGGCTGTTCGGGGGTGAACAGATGCAGGTACCACTCGCCGGGGGTGCCGTCGGGATTCACCGTCCGGGTCCAGGTGTCGCCCGCGAAGTTCGAGGGCCAGCGTGTGGGCGGTTCGTTTCCGTCGATGCCGCGACCGGGACGAAACCAGAAGCGCTCGCGTTCCGGGGAGCCAGGGCCGGCGGCCAGAGCAGCCTGGAACCAGGGGTGCTGATCGGAGACGTGATTGGGGACGACGTCGATGATGGTGCGAATGCCAAGGGCGAGCGCGTCCTGGATGAGTGCTTCGGCCTCACCCAACGTGCCGAATGACGGGTGGATACTGCGGTAGTCGGAGACATCGTAGCCGCCGTCGGCGAGGGGTGACGGGTACCAGGGATTGAACCAGAGGGCGTCGACGCCGAGCTGCTTGAGATAGCCGAGCCGGCCGCGCACGCCGGCGAGGTCGCCGGTGCCGTCACCGTTGGCGTCACTGAAGCTGCGCACGTAGACCTGATAGATGACCGCGCTCCGCCACCAGAGATCGTCGGAGACGACCGTGCGGCGGTCGGGGGATGCTGCGGGAAGCGTCACTGCTCGTACTCGTCTCAATAGGCCGATTGTGCGGCAACCTGAGTCACCTGCGTTGGCAACTATTGAAACGTAGCTTTATTGACAAGATGATGCAAAATTTCTACAAACGGCAAGTCGCTTGCGTGGATTTGCACCGATTGCGTGCGTCGGCGGAGGTTAGTTCCACGTGTGCGGGCGGCTTGTCGACGCCCGCACCACGAGTTCAGGTTCGAAGAAGAACTCCTCAGTGGACGCCGAATCCCCCTTGATCTGGCGGATCAGCAGCTCCATGATCATGCGGCCCATGTGCTCGATCGGCTGGCGGATCGTCGTGAGCGGAGGTTCGATGCAGGACATCAACGCCGAGTCATCGAAGCCGATAATCGATACGTCGCCGGGAACGTTCTTACCCGCCCGGCGCACTGCCCGGATCGCGCCGAGGGCCATCGGATCGCTGGCGCACACGATCGCGGTCACGCCTGACCGAAGCAGCCGGGTTGCCCCCGCTTGCCCGGCCTCCAGGGAATAGAGGGAGTGGGCGACATGATCGTCGTCGAGATGTCCGCCGGTCCTGGCCATGGCGCGCTGCGCGGCGGCCAGTTTGCGCTGAGACGGAACATGGTCTCGCGGGCCCAGGAGGAGGCCGATCCGGGTGTGCCCCAGTTCGGTCAGATGTGCGAATGCCTGGTCGATGGCGGCCGTGTCGTCGCAGGAGACCGTGGCGAAACCGAAGTCGTCGATGGGCGCGTTGACGAGCACTGTGGGGAGATTGAGGTCTCGAAGGCGACGGTAGTGCTCGTGCGAGCCACCCTGCTGCATGTAGGCCCCGCCGACGAAGATCACTCCTGACACCTGCTGCTGCAGGAGGAGTTCGACGTAGTCGGCTTCAGTGATGCCGCCGGCAGTCTGCGTGCACAGGACGGGGGTATACCCGTTCTGGGCGAGGGCGCCTCCGATGATCTCGGCGAAGGCCGGAAAGATAGGGTTCTGCAATTCGGGCAGCACCAGGCCCACGAGGCGGGCGCGCTCGCCTCTAAGCTTGGTCGGTCGTTCGTAACCGAGCACGTCGAGGGCCGAAAGCACGGCCTGCCGGGTCGCTATCGACACCCCCGGCTTCTCGTTGAGAACCCTACTGACGGTTGCCTCGCTGACGCCGACCTTGCGAGCTACTTCGGCGAGTCGTCTGGACATGAGCCCGAGCTTACGCAAGTTCTTGCGAAATCACCGATAATTTTCTACAGCGCCTCGACGACCCGTGTGCGGGCTCAGTGGGAGCCGGGCAGGCCCAGGAACTCGATCGCGGCATCCCGGAACGCGCGGGAGGTGGGCGCGTTGAAGTGGTTGCGGCCTGGAATCTCGAAGAACGCGGCGCGCGGGGTCGCCTCGGCCAGGGCGCGGGACGCCTCGAGGATGCGGTCCTCGCTGCCGGTGGCGAAGAGCACCCTCTGCTCGGGCGCGTTCGCGGCGTGCGGCTGGGGGCCGTCGCGCATACCCTCCACGAGTGCGATCAGTGCCTCGAGGTCGTTGTCGCGGATGGCGCCGGCCATTTTCAGGTAGGCGGCGGTGAGGGCATCCGTCACCGGCACACCGTCGTGCACCAGGGCCAGCGCCTGGTCGACCCGGAACCGGGTGAGCGGGTCGCCGTCGGGGATGCCACCGAAGACGGCACGGTCGATGCGGGTGGGCATGAAGCGGGCGGCGTGCCAGCCCACGCGGGCGCCGAGGGAGTAACCCACGTAGTCGACCTCGTCGAGCATGAAGGTGTCGAGTACCGTGAGCACGTCGGTGACGAGCAGGTCCATCGAATAGCCGTCGGCGGAGTGCGGCTTGTCGCTCTGCCCGTGCCCGCGCTGATCGATCGCGATCACGTGGTAACCCTCGCGCACCAGGTCGCGGATCCAGCCGGTGGCGTGGAAGTTCGCCAGCGCGCTGGAAGCGAAGCCGTGCACGGCGAGCACGGTGGGGGCATCCGGGTCGCCGAACTCGTAGGTGGCGATCTGCACGTTATCGGGGGCCATGACGGTGCGGGCGGGCGGGGCTGGGGGAGTATGCATCGGGTCTATTCGACCACACGGCCGCGGGTCAGCCGAGCCGGGTGTCGGCGTCGCTGGTGATGCGCAGCCACCGGTACCCGTACGGGTCGAGGCGAAGCGTCAACTCACCGTCGTCGATCGGAGTGACGCCGTTGTGCAGCATGTCCACCAGCCGGGAACCCGGGGCGACGTCGGGCAGCGTGAGGGAGAGCTCGACCGGCACGTCCGCGAAGTTGTGCACCGCCAGCATCGAGCCGATGTTCGCGCGCACCAGGTGGGCGAACACCCGGTCGTCGCCGTGCTCGAGGACGGTCAGGTCGCCCCAGCCGATCTCGGGGGAGTTCCGGTAGGCCTGAATCAGGGTGCGCATGAAGTGCGCGAGCGAGTCCGGGTCGCGGCGTTGGTCGGCGGCGTTCACCCACTCCGGCCCGAACGCGCCGGTGACCACCGGGGTGACGAGCTCGTCGGCGGGCGCCCGGGAGAAACCCGCATTGGCACCGGCGGTCCACTGCATCGGTGTGCGCACCGCGTACCGGTCCTTTACCGCCAGGTTCTCGCCCATGCCGATCTCCTCACCGTAGAACAGCACAGGCGCGCCCGGCAGCGAGAACATCAGGCTGTACGCCATGCGGATGCGCCGCGCATCGCCGCCCAGCATCGTGGGCAGCCGGCGCCGGATGCCCCGGTCGTACAGCCGCATGCCGGGGTCGGGCGCGAACGCGTCGAACACCTCCTGCCGCTCGGCGTCGCTGAGCTTGTCGAGGGTGAGCTCGTCGTGGTTGCGCACGAAGTTGCCCCACTGGCAGTCGGCGGGCAGCTCCGGCCGGTCGGCCAGCGCTGTGCCCAGCGGCCTGGAGTCCTGCCGCACCAACGACAGGTAGATGCTCTGCATCACGACGAAGTCGAACTGCATCTGCAGTTCCCGCCGCTCGCCCGCACCGAAATAGGCGAGCTGCTCCTTGTGGCTGAGGTTCACCTCGCCGAGCATCATGGCCTCGCTGTTGCGCCGGGCGAGGAACCCGGAGATGTCGGCGAGGTAGTCGTGCGGGTCGGGCAGCGGTTCGTCCGAGGCGTCCGCCGTGGAGTCCTTGCCGCCGGCCTCTGACTTGGCTTCGATGAGGAATGGCACCGCGTCCACCCGGAAGCCGGACACGCCCAGCTCGGTCCAGAATCCCACGATGCGGGCGATCTCGTCGCGCACCGGCGGGTGGGCGATGTTGAGGTCGGGCTGGTGCTTGTAGAAGTTGTGCAGGTAGTACTGCTTGGTCTTCTTGTCGAACTCCCAGATGCTCTTCGCGTCGCCGGGGAACGCGGAGGGCTGGTCCTTGGTGGGCGGGTTATCGCGCCAGACGTAGTAGTCCCGGTACGGCGAATCCGTGCTCGAGCGGGATTCGAGGAACCACGGATGCTGGTCGGACGTGTGGTTGATCACCAGGTCCATCACCACCCGGATGCCGCGGTCACTGGCGGTGCGGATGACCTCGACGAACTCGCCGAAGTTGCCCAGCCGCGAATCGATCGCGTAGAAATCGGTGATGTCGTAGCCGTCGTCCCGGCCCGGGCTGGAGTTGAGCGGCATCAGCCACAGGCAGGTGATGCCGAGCTCTGCGAGATAGTCGATGCGCTGGGCCAGGCCGCGCAGATCCCCGCAGCCGTCGTCGTTGCTGTCGAGGTAGCGTTCCACGTCGAGGCAGTAGATCACCGCGTTCTTCCACCAGCGGTCGCTGGTATCCGAGATCCTCATGCCCCCACCGCCTTCGCCGTGAGCGCGCCGGTGAGTTGCGGCAGCACCCGCTCGCCGAAGGCGTCCAGGAACCTCTGCTGCTTCCGGCCCACGTGGTGCAGGTAGATGTCGTCGAACCCGAGGCCCGCCAGCTCGGCCAGCCGGTCGGCGTGCCAGCCCAGGTCGCTGTTGATCAGCACGGATGCCCGCAGATCCTCCGCGGCGACGTGTTTCGAGATCTCGTCGAAGTTCTCGGGGGTGTCGATGTCCCACGGCACGGGCGGATCGAAGGCGTTGGTGCGCCACTGGTCGTGCGCGATGGCAAGGGCTTCCTCGTCGGTGCTCGCCCAGCTCAGATGCACCTGCAGGGCCCGTCGGCCGGTGCCGCCGGCCTGGTCGTACGCATCCAGCACCCGCTTGAGGGTCTCGGGCGGCTGCGCCACGGTGATCAGGCCGTCGGCCCAGGCTGCCGCCCAGCCGGCGGTCGCCGCCGACACGGCCGCGGCCACCAGCGGCGGCGGGGTGTCCGGCCTGCTCCACACCCGGGCCCTGTCGACGCTGACGTAATGGTCCAGGCTGACCTCCTCGCCGTTGAGCAGCGCCCGCATCACCTTCACGCACTCCTCCAACCTGGCGTTGCGCAGGTCCTTGCGTAGCCAGTGCTCGCCGGTGATGTGTTCGTTCACGTTCTCGCCCGAGCCCAGCGCCGCCCAGAACCGGCCGGGGTACATCTGGCCGAGCGTGCCGATCGCCTGTGCGATCACGGCCGGGTGATACCGCTGCCCGGGGGCGTTCACCACCCCGAACGGCAGGTCGGTGGCTTCCAGGGCCGCGCCCAACCACGACCAGGCGAAACCGGACTGGCCCTGCCGAACGCTCCACGGGGCGATGTGGTCCGAACACATCGCTGCGGTGAAGCCCACCTCCTCGGCGTGCTTCACCGCGGCCAGCAGCGTGCGCGGATCGATTTGTTCGTGGGAAGCGTGAAAACCGATCACGGCCGTGCCCTTCTCTAGGGAGCTGCCCCGCGGCGCCGACGGCTCGGGACTGGTTGCACCATGCAATCAGACCTTGTCGGCTGGTTCAAGCCCCCGGCGTCGCTGCCCGCTCGACGAGGTGCCGACCTGCGCGTCTGCCTTCGCGACGGTTTCGGGGCGGCGCATGGGGCTCGCTGCGCCCCCTGTGGCGGAGCGCACCAGCTATAGCGGGCGCATTCCGCCACACGGGGTGCACCCACCACAGCGGGCGCGGTCCGCCACATGGGGCGGTGTGACGGGGGTTGCTGGCCGAGTTGCCGCATTCTGCCCCGTCGCACGTGCGGAGGGGGCACTTTTCGGCAACTCGAGGATGCCGGGTGCCGGCGGCGCTACAGGTGGTCGTGCTCGGCGTGGGCGCGGGGAACGACTGGCACCGCGAGCGCCGGGAACACCGCCGCCGCCGCGAAGGTGAGCGGGTAACCGACCACCCCGATCAGGGCGCCCATCAGCGGCCCGACCAGCGAGGCGGCGATGAACTGGCCGGTGTTCTGCACCCCGAGGGCCTTGCCCGACCAGCCCGGCCCGGCCATCTCCGCCACCGACGTGAACGCCAGCCCGTTCGGTGCCACGGTGCACGTCGTCGCGAGCACGAACACCACGGCGGTGGCGCCCCACTGCGCGGCATCCACCGCGGCCAGCACCAGCAGCACGCTGGCCACACTCACCGCCACCCAGCGCAGCGGCCGCACCCGGCTGCCGACGCGGTCGCTGACCACCCCGATCACGATGCGGCCGATCGCGCCCACGAACTGCGCGGCGCCCACCAGCACGCCGGCGGCGAGGGCATCCCAACCCTGGTCGCTGACCAGCCAGACCAGCCCGAAGGTGGAGATGGTGAACTGCGGCACCACCAGCAGGACGGATGCCGCGTGGATACGCCAGAGGAAGCCGCTGGAGCGGTACGGGTTGCCGGCCCGCGCGACCGGGGCGCCGGCGCGCGGGGCCGGCCGGGGCGGGTTGGCCAGGCCGATCCCGCACGCCACCGCCAGCACCGCGGTGAGCGCGAACGGCACGAGCAGGGCCGCCCCCACCCCGGCATCCGCGGCGATCACCGGGATGGTCACGGCCGCGACCGTCACGCCCAGCGGCTGCGACATCTGGCGGATGCCCATGGCCAGGCCGCGCTTGTGCTTGGGGAACCAGCCCACCACGATGCGTCCGCTGGCGGAGTT
The DNA here is from genome assembly GCF_004402695.1 of Cryobacterium adonitolivorans. GTDB lineage: Bacteria > Actinomycetota > Actinomycetes > Actinomycetales > Microbacteriaceae > Cryobacterium > Cryobacterium adonitolivorans. Next base: position 18,827 of record NZ_SOFL01000033.1, read on the forward strand.
GGTGCTCGCCGACGCCATGCCGCCCAACAGCAGGAACACACCCAGCGCGACGTAGCCGTCCGCGAGGATCGCTCCGCCGGCCGCGAGAGCGGTGAGGATGAGGCCGCCGGTGATCACCCACTTCTCGCCGATACGGTCGGCCAGGGCGCCCCACAGGATGAGGGTGAGGACCATGCCGAAGGTGGGTATCGCGGCGAGCAGTCCGGCCTGGGCCAGGGAGAGGCCCCGTTCGGTGTGCAGTAGGGGGATGAGGAACGCGGGGGCGCTGACGAAGACCGTGCCCGCGGTCTGCGCGGCCACGCCGAGGGCCAGCACGACCCAGGCGCGGGCGGTGATGGTCGGTGTCGCGGCGGTGGCGGTGGCCATGGTGATCTCCTCGGTGTTGCTGCCTCCCTGCCATCCTGCCGGATGCCCCGCCCGTCGCACTCCGCTAGCCCTTCACCTCGCGGCGTCAACTGTTGCCGAAACGGACTTTTGCGCCCGGTGCGCCGGACGCAAAAGTCCGCACGGGCAACAGTTGTGCGTGCGGACGCGGGTTTGTCGCGCCCGAACCGGGCCCACGGCCATCCGCTGTGCGCCGCCACCCAAAGTGGGGGTGCCGCCGGGCCCTGTCCGCTCGCTAACCTCAAATCACCGAACGTGGTTGGCGCCCCGCCCGCACCGCTCCCTGGATGGTCTGCACGCCCCGAAGCGGCGCACATCCGTGTGGTGGTCCCGGCCAGACCGACCGTCCACGCGGTCTCCCTGGCGCAGCCGCGTCCGGGCGCGTCCAAAGGAGCAACGTGACCCTGCACCCACCCGCGATGCGCAACCGCATCGCAGCTCAGCTGGTCATCGAGCATCTCCTGTCCCGTCAGTCGGCGGTGCCCCCGCGCACCAGGGTGGCCCGGCTGTTCGGCCAGTCGCCGCTGTGCCCGGAAAGCGTGAGCTGGTACCTCGGCGCGCAGGGCGAGATCACGGTAGGCAAGATGCTCGCCACCCTGCCCCAGGACTGGACCGCGTTCCACGCCGTGCCGATCGGCAAGAACGACACCGACATCGACCACATCCTGGTGGGCCCCGGCGGAATATTCACCATCAACACCAAGCACCACTGCGGCAAGCACATCTGGGTGGGCACCCGCACGGTCACCGTCTCCGGCCACAAGAAGGCCTACCTGCCCGCCGCCGAGCACGAGGCCGAACGCGTCACCACGGTGCTGCGCGAACGGATGCCGCTGGTCGCGCCGGTGCAACCGGTGATCGCCCTCGTCGACCCCAAGCAGATCACCTTCCGCGACAAGCCCGTGCAGGTGAAGGTGCTCGATGCCCGCACCCTGCGCCGGTGGCTGCTCAAGCTGCAGCCGGTGCTCAGCGACGACGAGATCGCCGAGGCCGTGGTGATCCTGGACAGCCCGGCCACCTGGCGCCAGCATCCGACCCCGGCCCCGGCGGACGTGATGACCCGCTTCGAGGCCCTCGACGGGCAGGTGCGGCGGGCACGGATCCGCCGGGTGCTCTGGGCGGCCGCCGGGACGACGGCAGTGTGCGCCGGCTCCCTGGGCGGAGCGCTGCTCGCGACGCAGGCGATGCTGGGCGGCTGACACGCACCACGCCCGGTGTCAGCCCGGCCGCGGCCAGCGGCGTGCTCCGGGTCAGTCCGGTTGACGCCAGGTGCTCACGCCCGTGGCGGCGAGCACGCCGACCGCATAGGCGACCAGGTCGAGTGCATTGAACGTGGTACCGAGCAGGTACCGGAACGGCGCGAAGAGCTCGGTGAGGCTGGTGGGCAGACCGGTGAGCTGGAAGACCTCGAGTGCCGCGCAGAGCAGGATCGCGGCCACCGCAACCTGCCAGCTGGGTCGGCGGACGAAGACAACAGACAGGACCAGGTACACCAACACCGCATAGAGCGCGTCGCCGACGAAATCGCCGACGATGCCCGTGGTCGAGAAGTGCACGAGCAACCCGGTGACCACGATGAGGCCCGCTGTCGCGGTCAGCAGCAGCCGGCGCTTGCGGAAGCCGTGCTTCAGAGTGGCCTCGAGGTCGCGCGATTCCTGCGCGCTCTCGTCATCCAGGCCGGAATCCGGCTGGCCAACGCCCCCGGTCGACACCCGGTACTTCCGATCCATACGCTGACCGTACCGTGTGCCGGAGCGCCGACGAAAGCAGGATGCGTACGAATAGTTTCCGGCCCTACCGATAGCCTGACGCCATGACCACAGCGAAGAAGTCGACGTGGTCTCCCGTCGCCGCGGCCGTGGCCGTCGCCGTGCTGTTTCTGGTGTTGGCGCTGTGGGTGAACGGTAACTTTCCGGTGCCCATCGCCGTGGCCATCGCGCTGGCGCTGGGCGGCGGAACCTTCCTGGCCGGCCGGAAGCGCCGGTAGCCGCCGCACCCCTCGCTTGCGTTGGTGGCCGCTGCTAACGTGCTGGCATGACCACCAATTCTGAGTCGGGCGCACCCGTCGCGTCCCTGATCGGCTGCGTCTTCGTGGGCACCAGCCTCGACGGTTTCATCGCCCGTGAGAACGGCGACTTTGACTGGCTCGTCGCCGCCGGTGACGCCATCGGCGAGACCGGCTACGACGAGTTCTTCGCCAGCGTCGACGCCCTTGTCGTGGGCCGTGCCACGTTCGACACCGTGCGCGGCTTTGTCGACTGGCCCTACGCCGGTAAGCGGGTGCTCGTGCTCAGCCGCACGTTGCTGCGCAGCTTCGACGTCGAGTCCGAGCCGGACGCCACCGCACACGCCACGCTCGACGACGTGATCGCCACCCTCGTCGCCGAGGGTCACCGCCGGGTGTACGTCGACGGCGGGCGCACCATCCAGAGCTTCCTGCGGGCTGGCCTGATCCGCGAAATCACCATCACCCGCGCCCCCGTGCTGCTCGGCGCGGGCATCCCGTTGTTCGGCCCGCTCGACGGCGACGTGCAACTGCGGCACGTGGGCACCCGAGAGCTCGGCGCGGGCTTCACCCAGTCCAGCTACGAGGTGCTGCGCAGCAGCTGACCGGATGCCCGCCCCGCCACCTCCGCGAACTGTGAGAAAAGCACCGAAAATGCTCGCATCCTGGTGCTTTTCTCACGGTTCGCGGATGGGCGGTGGCGTCTGAGAGGTCGCCTGACGGGAGCGCGACCAGCGGGACGGCTAGACCGACGGGACGGGCTCCAACGGGAGAGTGTCGGCGCGGGCCAGCCACCCGCGCAGCTCGGCATCAGGCACCGCCGGGCAGTACAGGTGTCCCTGCACCGCGTCGGTACCGAACTGCGCCAACAGCTCCTGCTGGTCCAGCCGCTCCACGCCCTCCGCGATGCTGTCGATGCCCAGCTTCGCGCTCATCTGCACGATGGCCTCCACCACGGTGCGGTCCACCGGGTTGCTCAGCGCGCCGGACACGAAGCTCGCGTCGAGCTTGACCACCGAGATCGGAAGCGAACGCAGCGTCGACAGCGACGAGTATCCGGTGCCAAAGTCGTCGATCGCCACGCGGATGCCGTGGCCGGCGAGGGTCTTCAGCCGCTCCACCGCCGCGAGCGACTCCAGCACCACGGTCTCGGTGAGCTCGAGCACCAGACGCTGGGCGGGCAGCCCGCTGTCGGCCAGGCACCACAGCACCGAGTCCACGAAGTGGTCGCTCTCAAGCTCCCGCGCCGAGACGTTCACGTGCACCGTCATCGGCACCCCCGGCCGGGCCTCCGGCCAGGTCACGGCATCAGCGCACGAGCGCCGCAGCACGAACGCGCCAATGCCCAGGATGGCGCCGCTGGACTCGGCCAGCGAAATGAACTCTTCCGGCTTCAGCAGGCCCCGCTCCGGATGCTGCCACCGCACGAGGGCTTCGGCACCGGTGCAGCGCAGGTCCGTCAGTGACACAATCGGTTGGTAGTACACCTCGAGCTCGCCGGCGCCCGCGGCCCGGCCCAGCTGCCGTTCGAAGGACACCAGCGACGACTCGCCCTGCAGCAGCCCCGGCTTGAACAGTTGTACCTGGCCCTTGCCGTGGGCCTTGGCGGCGTACATCGCCACGTCGGCCTGGTGAACGAGCTCCTCGAGATCGGCGCCGGGAGCGGCCGTGGCCACGCCCACGCTGGCGCCCACCCGGCAGGGCCGCCCGTCCACGATGATGGGCGCGGCCAGCGAGCCCACCATGCGCTGCGCGATCGCCGCGGCGGCCGCATCCGTGGTGCCCGTGAGCACCACCGCGAACTCGTCACCGCCAAGCCGGGCGCAGATGTCCTGCGGCCGGATGCAGTGCCGCAGCCGCTCGGCCACCTCAATGAGCACGGCGTCGCCGGCGCGGTGCCCCATCTGGTCGTTGACATCCTTGAAGTCGTCGAGGTCGAGGAACAGCACGTGCAGCGCCTCGGTGGTGTCGGTGCGGGCGAGTTGGGCGCCCAGCCGGGCGGTGAACGAGAGCCGGTTGTCGAGTCCGGTGAGAGCGTCGTGCTGCGCCTGCGCGGTGAGCTGATGATGCGAATGGCTGTTACGCAGCGCCAGGTTCACCTGGTTCACCAGGCTACGCACCGACAATATGGTGCCCTCGGGGATCCGCTTCGGCGCACCCACGAGCAGCCAGGCGTCCTCCTCCTGCTCGGTGAGCGGCACGCACTCCCAGACCAGGGGTTGGCCCACGGCATCATTGAGCGGGCCCGAACGCATGATCTGCGCCTCGCCGCTGTTCTCGATGCTGCGCAGCACGTCGCCGGGCAATGTTGTGGGCGGCGGCTCGATGAAGTCGCCGGTGTGGGCGCCGACCTGCAGCAGGCCGTTGTGGCGCACCACCTTGAGCACTCGCAACCCTGGGGTGGTGGCACCCAGCTCGCCGGCGGTGGTCCAGGAGAGGAGGCGGATCGCGTTGGCATCGGTCATGCCGAGCAGTTTGGCGCCGGTCTCGGTGAGTGCCTTGTCGCGTTCAATGGCCCAGTCGTTGGCCTGCAGCACGGTGCGCATCTGCTCCGTCACCACGGTGATGAGCAGCATGATCGAGATCGTGGCCGCCTGCCGGGCGGGGTCGGGCGCCGTCGCGTGCCCCGGCGTCATCGGCCAGAGCACAGTGATGGCCACGACCGCCGCCGTGTAGAGCACGCCGCGAACCGCCGACCGCCACGGCGTGCCGTAGAAGGTGCGCAGCCAGGCGGCGGCGAAGATGAGCGGGGCCGCAGCCAGAGGCACTGGCCCGGCCAGCGCGAACGCGGTGAGCGCGAAGGCATCCAGCACCTCGAGGACGAACGGCACCCGTTGCCGCACAAGGCTGTAGATCCACGAGCCGCAGAGCGCAGCCGTGGATGCGGACGCCAGGAGCAGGTCCAGCCGGTTTGCCGTGACGTTGGGAATTATGCCGGGCAGGCTGAACACCAGCGACAGCAGCGCCAGCCAGGTGAAGAGCCAGCGGGTGCCCTCAAGCACGCCCGTGGGTCGGTGCAGCAGCGTGGACCCGACCGCGGTCAACCTGCGACCGGCTCTGTTCAACGTGGATCGTTCCCCGACTGCGACCATGAGACTGCTTTCCTTGGATCGTGTCGGTACATCCCTTGGTGGCCGCGACGACACGTACGTTGAACGTACCAGTGAGCAGCCCTCACCCCTGACGGATGCCCGTGTGTCGCCCACCCGGGTTGCCGCCCTGGGGGTCTGCGCTCAATTGCAAACATCCCCTTCCGGCTGGTCGAGCTTATCGAGACCCGGTGCGACGACCTGCGGATCGCAACCATCCCGTTGGTCGAGCTCGTCGAGACCTGGCGAGTCGACCTGCGAATCGCAGCCATCCCGTTGGTCGAGCCTGTCGAGATCCGTGACGAGGTGTCGACAAGCTCGACCCACGATCGGCCGAGCGGCAGATCAGGTGGGCAGCGGCGGCTGCGGGGCCGGTGGTTCCTGCTCGGTCTTGAACCCGATGGCCTTGTGGCTGCCGTCGCAGAATGGTTTGAGCGTAGACACGCCGCAGCGGCACAGCGCAACCGTCTTACGCCGCGGCGGAATCACCTCGCCCGTCGGTGTGAGAATCTCGAAGGTGCCCCGCACCAGCAGGGGACCATTCGGGTACGCGGTGATGCTCACGGGCTCGTCCGCGCCAATCGCGGGTCGGTCCTCCCATTGGTCGTCCCACCGCTTGGCGGGCTGGGCGTCGGGCTCGGTCATGCCGGCATACTCGAGGTTTCCGTGGCGCGCAGCGCCGACGTGCCCGCGGTCCAGGCGTCGAGCTGCTGGGTGCCGGAGAGGCCGTCCACGTAGAGTCCGGCGGCCGCCCCGAAGAACACGTCCTCGAGCAGCTCGGGTTCGTCGGTGGCGAGGGAACCGGCCAGGTCGCGGGCCGCGATCTGTTCGTGCACCGCATCCGCTTCGACGTGTTCGTCGAAGTAAAAGGTGACGTCAGCGTTATAGCCGAGTCGCCGGAAACCGTTGCCGTAGAGCCGGTTGGGCTGGGACGACGTCATCTCCAACGCGGCCAGGTGCCCGGCGATGGCGCCCCGCAGTCGGCGGTGGGCGCCGAACATCGTCATCATGTTGCTGGAGGCCAGCGTGATCGCCGGAACCACGTCGACGTAGTGTCCGTTGGTGGCGTCCAGGCCCACGCCGCGCATCGTGCGGGCGAAGAGCTCGGAGTGCATGCGGTCGAACCGGCCGCCGCCATACTCGTCGGCCTGGATCTCCACCAGCGCGGCCTTGGCTCGGCTGCGCAGGCGGGGGATCGCCCAAGTGTGCGGGTCGGCCTCCTTGAGCTGGTAGATCGAGCGCAGGATGAGGAACTCCTGCGCCTGCTCGTCGGTGGCCTTCTTCGCCAGGTACCGCGAGACGCTCGGCCCGGTGTCCGAACCGGTCAGCTCGAACAGGGCGGCGGCGACGCTCTCCACGCCCGGCTCGGGCAGCTCGGGCATCAGGGCGCGTTCGCGCAGAGCCTTCTCGAACTCGGGTTCGATGCTGGCGCACAGCGCGAGCACCTCTGGGTGCCACTCCCAGGCGTCGTCGACGCCGCGCAGTCCGCTGTAGCGCAGTTCGTAGGCCAGGAAGAGGGCGGTCTGCAGGTCGTCGTCCTGCAGCAGATCGGCGGTTTCGCCCAGGGCTGCGGCGGTGAGCTCGCGCAGCGTTGCGGCGAGGTCGGCCTCGGTCGCGGTCGGAGAATTCTCGAGGAGGAGCTCGAGCAGGCCGGCGCTCACAGGACCTCGGGACTGGGGGATTCTCACGTGCCGTACCTCGCTCTACTCGACCGGCTCGCGCGCCCGAGTGGCAGCGCAGCCAGGGAGAGAGCATACAGGGCGCGGATGAGGGGTGCCCGAGGCCCGATTCGCGTTGTGCGGGTAAGGCGCCGTTATGCGGGTGGCGTGCCACCCGCATAACGGCGCCTGACCCGCACAACACGGGCGGATGGCTGTGGGTCCCGTCCCAGAGGGCGGGTCGCGGGGTCTCGACGAGCTTGACCAACGGATGGGAGCCATCCGCAGGTCGCGTGGTCTCGACGAGCTCGACCAACGGATGGGAGCCATCCGCAGGTTGCGGGGTCTCGACGAGCTCGACCAACGGATGGGAGCCATCCGCAAGTTGACACACTGGGTCTCGGGCGGCCCGAGGTCGGGTCATCGAGCACCCGGCTCGACAACCCGAACACCGCCCGCGCGGTCTCCTCGGTGAGCACCTGGTGCGGATCGCCCACCGCCTGCATCGAACGATTGACCGATGGAGTCAACAAAAGTGGTCCTCAACCAGGACCAGTTCTGTGCCGGACCGCAAGACCGATTCCAGTCCTTCGCCACCGCTCGCGCACGGAAGGCGGTTTCCCGATGACACCGCAGGCCGTTTCACCGTCCTCGGCTGTTCTGAGGCCCGGCGACACTCGACGTAGCTCACAGCTCCGAACTGACAGGTCTCTGCTCGCGGTGGGGGCGGGACTTGACAAGCAGCACCACGCCGAGCCCAAGCCACCAGAGCATGGATAGCGGAATCAGTGCCACCGAGCCAAGCCAGAAAACCTCGGGCAAGTCGATGCTTGCTGCCGTCAGGATTGGACCGGCGATGACCACCACGAGCCGGAGTCCGGTGATGATTCCCAGGACGCAGATCCAGATCGGCAGGGCGCGGGAGCGTGCCCCGGCGATACTGATGCCCACGGTCCAGACACAGAGCACGAGGAGGCTCGCTTGGGCGAAACCGTGGATTCCCAACGTCTGAATGGTGAGGTAGGCGGACTCACCCCAGCTGCTGTTCATTCCGTCGATGTAGAGCAATGGCCCCACCGAGGCGCGCAAGACCCCGTGCATGAAGAGGAACGCAGCCGACATGATTCCGAGTGCGCTCAGGCTTCGGCGGGTGAGACTGCTTGTGTGTGGTGCAAGCGCATCTGAGACGGCGAAACTCGCCACGACGAATGCGATTGCCATAGCAAAAAGTACGACCCCGGCAAGGGGATAAAACTGCGGGTACTGGCGCAGATAATCGAGGCTCACTGCGGGGTTGTCGGTGTCATCGAAGCCGAGAACCGGTGGCAGGAGCTCGAGCGTGAACCAGGCGATGCCGCCGAGCCCGGCAACGACGGCCGCCAGTCCACCAGCGCGCAACGCTGTCTGCTCGGTGTTCCCGGCCGCGATCCCCGCCGACGGGGTCCCGCCGGTGTTTTCGCTGGTTGCACGCATGGTGCACTCCTCTGGGTGGCTCCGCGCTGGCAGGTATGGCGAGCCGGTCACGGTTGCACGGAATGGTACTCGCGAGGTCAGCCGAGCGGAATGCATTCACCCCCATCAGCCCCATAGCCGCCACCGCCACCGGGTACCCGAAGTCCCAGTGCGGCTCCGGCCTGCTGTCGAAGTTCGTCTCGTAGCTCATGCCCACCAGCGTGCGGCGGGCGGGTCACTCGGCGAAGGGGTCAGCGATTCCGACGTAGCGGGTCTCGAGGTATTCCTCGATGCCCTCGATTCCGCCCTCACGGCCGATGCCGGACTGTTTGACGCCGCCGAAGGGGGCGGCAGGGTTCGAGACGATCCCGGTGTTGAGGCCGAACATACCCACCTCGAGCTCCTCCATCAGGCGCAGCCCGCGGTTGAGGTCCCGGGTGAACGCGTAGGCGACGAGGCCGAATTCAGTGTCGTTGGCCAGGTTAATGGCCTCGGCCTCAGTGCTGAACGTGCTGACCGGCGCGACCGGCCCAAACACTTCCTCGCGCAGGATGCGCGCGCCGGCCGGAACGTCGGTGAGCACCGTTGGCTCGTAGAAGTAGCCGGGCCCGTCGACCTTCCGCCCGCCCAGCGCCAGGGTCGCCCCGGCCTCGAGGGCGTCCGTGACCAGCTCGTGAACCTTGTCGCGGGTGCCCTCGTCGACGAGAGGGCCGATCTTCGAGGCCGGGTCGGTGCCGCGGGCGATCGTGTGCGCCCGCATCCGGTCGACCAATTTCTCCGTGAACTCCCCAGCGACACTCTCGTGAACGAGGATGCGGTTGGCCGCTGTGCACGCCTCGCCGCCGTTCCGCAGCTTGGCCAGCATTGTCCCGGTGACGGCCAGATCAATGTCAGCATCCTCGAAAACGATGAGCGGGGCATTGCCGCCGAGTTCCATTGACACCCGCAGCACCTGATCAGCAGCATCCTTGATCAGGCGGCGCCCCACCTCGGTCGAACCGGTGAACGAGAGCTTTCGCAGCCGAGGGTCCTGGATCAGTGGGCCGGTGACTGCGCCCGCGCTCGAGGTCGGCACCACGTTGAGCACCCCAGAGGGCAGGCCGGCCTCGTGCAACACCTGCGCGAACAGCATCGCGGTGAGCGGGGTCAGCGCGGCCGGCTTGAGCACCATCGTGCACCCCGCCGCAATCGCGGGAGCGATCTTGCGGGTCGCCATCGCCAACGGAAAGTTCCACGGCGTGATGAACAGGCACGGACCAACCGCCCGTTTGGTCACCAGGAGGCGGCTGTTGCCGTCGGGTGCCGTGGCGAACCGGCCAGAGACACGCGCGGTCTCCTCCGAAAACCAGCGGAGGAACTCGGCGCCGTAGGCCACCTCACCGCGCGCTTCGGCGAGTGGCTTGCCCATTTCCAGTGTCATCAGCAGGGCAAAGTCATCGGCCCGCCGGGTGACGGCCTCGAACGCCGACCGCAGGATCTCCGCCCGCACCCGTGGCGCCGTGCGCAACCAGCCGCGTTGGGCTGCAACCGCGGCGTCGAGCGCGGCCAGCCCGTCGGCGGGGGTCGCGTTGGCGATGCTCAGCAGAACCTGACCGGTCGACGGGTCGTGCACGTCGAGTGTGCCGCCGTCGCTGGCGGGCCGCCACTGACCGCCGACGAACAGTCCCGTGGGCACCGATGCGATCAACGCCCGCTCGGCCTCAGCGGTAGAACCGGCCGCAGGTACGGCAGTAGAGAGGGTCACAGCGACTCCTTGAGAATGCGCACGACGTCGTCGGCGGTGGGCTGAATGGGATTGTTGACGGTGACCGAGTCGGCCAGGGTGTCAGCGGCCAACGACGCCAGCGCGCCGCCGGTCACGCCGAACTTCGACAGCGGGCCGGTCATTCCCACCCGCCGGGCGAGGTCGGCGATCGCACGGATGCCTGCCTCCGCGTTCTCCGCGGTCGGCGCGGCGGTGTTACCCACGCCGAGCGCGAACGCCACCCGGGCGATGCGGTCCTCCCGGACGGCCAGGTTGAACCGCAGCACGCCCTCGATGACGAGGCAGAGCGCCAACCCGTGCGGGATATTGAACTGGCCGCCGAGCGGATGAGCGATCCCGTGCACCAGGCCGAGCCCGGTATGAGAGAACCCGACCCCGGCCACATGACTGGCCAGCAGCAGTTCCGCGCGCGCCTCGAGGTCGGAGCCGTCGGCCACAGCGCGCGGAAGGTACTCGGCCACAGTAGAGATCACCTGCAGCGCGATGCCGTCACTGTATGGGTTCGACCGCACCGAAAGGTAGGACTCGAGGGCGTGTACGAGCGCGTCCATCCCGGTCGCCGCGGTCGCGGCGGCCGGCAGGCCCACGGTGAGGTCGGGGTCGAGCACAGCGGCGCGGGCCAGGGCGCTGTCGTGGCCGACGTAGAACTTGCGGTGGCTGGCCACATCCGTGATGACGCCGAAGGCATTCACCTCGGCGCCGGTTCCCGCCGTGGTCGGCACCGCCACGATGGGCAGCGCCAGGTGCTCGAACACGCTGCTGTAGTCCAGGCCGGTCCCGCGCTGCGGGTTCATCACGCCGAGCGCGATGCCCTTCGCGGCATCCATCGACGAGCCACCGCCGACAGCCACGATCGCCTCGGCGGCCACGGCAGCGCCGAGGTCGCTGCCCTCATCCACGCAGGTCGTGGTTGGGTTGGCGGTGACGCCGCCGTACACGGTCACGGCCAGGCCGGCGGCTTCGAGAGAGGTGCGCACCGCGGCGACGATGGGGGAGGCGGCGAGGAACGGGTCGGTGACGATCAGCACCCGGGTCGCCCCGGTCTGCGCGGTGATCCGGCCGACCTCGGTGACGGTGCCGCGGCCGAAGTGGGCTATTGGCTTGGGATCGAGGGTCAGCTGCACCTCGTGCAACGGTCGCGGCGCCGGCGCGAGGCCGGTGGCAGCCAACGCGGTGGCCGTCCCGGTGGGCGTGAGCCCGCTCATGCGGCCAGTCCCGTCTCCGTCGCAGCGGCCGTAGCAGCGCCAGCCGCGGGCGTGGGCACCGGCGACGTGTCCGGGGCCAGTCGGAGGTCCACCCCGATCAGCTCCTCGTACAACCGCACCGGCGTCATCTCCCCGGCCCGGTCGCCATACTGCGCCCGGGCGCGGCGGTAGATCTGCTCGACCAGGCCGCTCAGCTCGGCGGGAACCCCCACCGCGCGGGCAAGGTCGATCGACAGCCCGAGATCCTTGCAGGCCAACGCGATTGCAAAGCCCTCGTCGTAATCCCCGCCGTTGAGAATGGACAGCACGTCATGCTCGATGAAGTTGCTGTTCGCCGGGCTGGCGATGAGGGCGGTGCGCAGGGTGGCGAGGTCGACGCCCGCCTTGACTCCGATGCTGAGCACCTCCGCGGTCGCCACCAGATGCGAGAACCAGAGTTGGTTGATCATCAGCTTCACCGCGTATCCGGCGCCGTGCCCGCCGACGTGCAGAATCCGTTCCGGATCGCCCATCGCCTCGAACACGGGCCGCAGCCAGGCCACGTCGGCGGGGTCGCCGCCGACGAAGATCTGCAGTCGGCCGTTCGCCGCACCCACAGCCATCCCGCTGACCGGTGCGTCGAGCACCCGCAGTCCGCGTGCCGCGTTTTCGGACCGCACCCGGTTGGCCACCTCGGGCACCGAGGTGGACATGTCCACCCAGGCGCCGCCATCCGCGAGGCCGGCGAGGATCCCGGTGCTGCCGTGCAGCACTGCCTCCACGTGCCGTGGGGTGGGCAACATGGTGATCACCACGTCGCTGCCGGCCGCCACTGCGGCGGGGGAGTCGGCCCAGAGGGCGCCGCCGGCGATCAGTGCCTCGGCGGAGTCGGGGCGGATGTCGTTGACGATGAGCTGGTAGCCGGCCCTCTGCAGGTTGCGGGTCATGCCCGAGCCCATGTTGCCGAGGCCGATGAACCCGATGCGGGTCGGTGGGGTGGGGGACGTCATGGTGGTCGGCGCTCTCAATCAGCGGTCAGGGGCGAGTCGCCCAGGTTGATCCAGGTGGTCTTCAACGCCGTGTAGGCGTCGAAGGCGTGCAGGGAACGGTCGCGGCCGCTGCCGGAGTTCTTGAATCCTCCGAATGGAGTGATCACGTCGGCCACGTCGAAGGTGTTCACCCAGACGGTGCCGGCGCGTAGCTCGCGGGCCACGGTGTGCGCGGTGGTCACGCTGCCGGTCCAGACGCTGGCGGCCAGGCCGAAAGCGCTCTCGTTTGCCACGGCCACGGCCTCGGCCGCGCCGCGCACGGTCGTCACCGACAGGGCCGGTCCGAAGATTTCCTCCTGGCCGATCCGGCCGGTGTTGTCGACGTAGTCGAATACGGTCGGTTCCACGTAGTAGCCGTCAGTGAGCCCGTCAGGGCGCACCCGGCGGCCGCCGTGCACCGTGGCGCCCTCGGCCTCGGCGACATCCGTGTAGGCGAGCACCCGATCGAGCTGGGTGGCGCTGGCGATCGCACCGATTTGGGTGGCCTCGTCGAGCGGGTCGCCCAACACGAGGCCGCGGCCCACCCGCAGCACCTGGTCGACGAGGGCGTCGTGCACCCGTTCGTCCACGATCAGCCGGCTGCCGCCGTGGCAGGTCTGCCCGGCGTTGTAGAAGATGCCCCAGGCCACAGCGGAGGCGCACTCGGCGACATCTTCCACGTCGGCGAGCACCACCTGCGGTGACTTGCCGCCGAGTTCCAGGGCCACTTGCTTGCCGTTGGACTCCCCGGCGTACCGCAAGAACCCGCGGCCCACGGCGGGTGAGCCGGTGAAGGTGATCTTGTCCACGAGCGGATGCCGGCCGAGGGCCTGTCCGGCCACCTCCCCGACACCGCTGACCACATTGAGTACTCCGGCGGGCAGGCCGGCCTCCGCGGCCAGCTCGGCGAGCTTGAGCGCGGAGAGGCTGGTCAGCTCGGCGGGCTTGAGCACGACGGAGTTGCCGGTGGCGAGGGCCGGGGCGATCTTCCAGGCGGTGATGATCAGCGGGTAGTTCCACGGCACGACAGCCCCCACCACGCCGAGCGCCTCCCTCGTCACCAGGGCGAGGGCGTTCCGCGGGGTGGGGGCCACCTCGTCGTAGACCTTGTCGATCGCCTCAGCGTACCAGCGCACGGTGCGGGCGGCGTTGGGCACGTCCACGCGTAGTGCGTCGCCGATCGGATGCCCGGAGTCCAGTGCCTCCAGCAGCGCCAGCTCCTCGAGGTTCTCCAGCATGAGGTCGGCGAGGCGGAGTAACACCTTCTGCCGGTCACGCCGGTTGGCTCTGGACCACACACCGGATTCGAACGCTCGGGCGGCGGCGCGCACGGCGATGTCGACGTCGACGGCGCCCGCGCTGCTGACGGCGGCGATCAGTCGTCCGTCACGCGGTGACAGGGTGTCGAAGGTGGCGCCATCATGGGCCGGCCGAAACTCGCCATCGATGAACAGTCGGGTTTCGGGCCGAAGGGCCAGCGAGCGTTCGAGCCAGGACATCGCCGGGGCGAGGGGAGTGAGCGTGCTCATACGGTGTACCTCCTTACTGTGGCGTGGTCGATGACGACGCCGAGACCCGGCACGGTGGGCACGAGCAGGTCGCCGTTGGCATCGATGTCGAGCGGTTGCATGAAGAAGTCCCGCCGGTCCGGGGTCCAACCGGGCGGGTCGTAGGGAAACTCGAGGTACGGCCCGGCGTCGACGCCGGCCGCCACGTGCAGGTTGGCGAGCAGGCCGAGTCCGTTGCTCCAGGTGTGCGGGGTGAACAGGCGGTGCCTCAGGTTGGCCGACTCTGCCACTTGCCTGGCCCGGTACATTCCGACCGCGAGCACCACGTCGGGCTGGTAGATGTCGTACGCGTCGGCCTCGATCAGCGTGTTGAGCTCGGCCATGCTGCGCACCATCTCACCGGCGGCCACCTGAATGCCGGTGGCCGCGCGGATGCGCTGGGCGCCGGCCACGTCGGCCTGCGGCAGCGGCTCCTCCAGCCAGAGCACCCCGAGGTCGGTGAGCTCGTCGGCGATGCGGTGCACCTGGGCCAGCGGCAGTGCGGCCTCGATGTCGCCGCTCATCCGCCACATCTGGTTGAGGTCCACCATCAGGTCGAAGTCCTCGCCGACGGCCTCGCGGGTGGCGCGCACGGCGGCGATGCCCTGGGCGATCTGGTTGCGGGCAATGCGGATCTTCATGGCCTTGAACCCGCGTTCCCGGGCGGCCAGGGCCGAATCTGCCCTGGCGCCGGGAGCCTTCAATTCCCCGCAGGACGCGTAGACCGGCAGACGGTCTCGCGCCCCGCCGAAGAGCACGCTCACCGGCAGGCCCGCGACCTGGCCGATGATGTCCCAGAGCGCGGCCTCCAGCGGCCAGTAGCGGCCGCCGTGGAAGTTGATGGTCTCCAACCGGCGTACCTGATTGAGGATCTGAAGCGGGTCGGTGCCGACGAACAGGTGCTCGTAGGCTTCGAACCCGTCCATCGTGTCGCCGGAGCCGAAACCGACCACGCCGGCATCGGTCTCAACTGTCACGAGGGTGGCCGGGAAGCTCGTGCGAGGGCTGGGGTCCCAGGCCGCGGTGAACGGTGGGTCGAGCGGCAGGATCAATCGCGTGAGCCGAATCGCTGTGATCTTCATAGGGGTTCCTTGGGTGCGGCGGGCCGCTAAGCCTGCGGGGTGAAGAAGGGATTGACCGGGGAGTTTCTGGCAGCGATGACCTCGTCGGTGCTCGGCAGCGCGAGAGCGCCGTTGTGCAGCGCGGTACGTACCGACAGCCGGTTGTTGGCGAACACCGTCTCGGCGTCGTCGGCGCCGGGATTGACCCAGACCGCGGCGATGATGACGTGGGTGTCGGCCTGTTCCCGGGAGATGACGCCATCGGCGAGGGCATCCGCTACGCCGGCAGCGATACCGGCCTGGGCGGGACCCCAGATCATGACCCCGTGGGCGTCCGTCGCGGGGGCGGCCTTGGTGACGAACAAAGTGAGCGGTTTCACCGGGAGAGAGGGCCGCAGCACCGCGACGAAGGGGACGTGCCCCTGGCTGGGGGTGGCGAGAGCGGTTGCCCACGCCACCCCCGCCGGCCCTTCACGGTGCCCGAAGACGGTGTTCACATGCGCGGCCGTGACGCCGTCGCCGATGAAGCTCTCGCCCAGCTGAAGGGGTTCGGGCATTAGATCAGGCCCTGCTCGGTGAGCCAGTCGTTGGCGATGACCTTGGGGTCTTCGCCGTCGACATCCGCCTTCGCGTTGAGGCCCTGCATGACCTCGGTGGTGAGCTTGTCTGACATCAGCGCCATCACGTCGGCGATTTCGGGGTGCTCGTCGAGCACGCTCTGCTTGAGCGTGAACGCGCCCTGGTAGACGGGGAAGAACTGCTCGTCGTCATCCATCACGACGAGGTCGAGGGCGGTGATCCGGCCGTCCGTCTGGAACACCTCGCCGAAGTTGCAGTCGTCGCCCTTCTGGGTGGCGGTGTAGATCACGCCCGTGTCGAGCATCGACACGTTCGAGTCGGGCACGTCGATGCCGTACGCGGCCTTGAGCCCCGGCCAGCCGTCGTCGCGGGTGGAAAACTCGCTTTCGATGCAGAAGGTCTGCTCCTCGACAGGGAGGTCGGCAATGTCGCTGAGTGAGGTGACGCCGAGCTCCTTGGCCTTGTCGGAGCGGATGGCGAACGCGTAGGTGTTGTTCAGCGGGGCCGGGTCGAGCCACGCGATGCCGTTCTTCGCGTCGGCCTCCTTGGTGGCGGCAAACTGGGCTTCGGCGCCCTGCACCGGGGCGGTGTTGCCGTTGTAGGTGATCCACGACGTGCCGGAGTACTCCCAGTAGCCGAGGAAATCGTCGCTCTCGAGGGCGGAACGCACGTTGGCCGAGCCGACGACCTTGATGTTGGCCTCGGTGTCCGCGCCGTGCGCGTTGAGCAGGTCGCTGGTGAGGTAGGCGAGGATGAACTGCTCGGAGAAGTCCTTCGCTCCGATGGTCCCCGTCAGACCCTTGAGCTCGCTGCCCTGGGATCCGGCGGCGGCGGCGCTGCCGTCGCCGGCACCTGAGCAGGCGGTGAGCGCCAGGGCGCCGATGGCCGCGACGGCCAGCAGGGGTAGGGCGGTGGTCTTTTTCATGGCGGTGCTCCTTGTGATTGCGGTGTGGGTGCAGCGGGAGGAGGGTGAGTCGCGGGGGAGCCGGTCAGGTGCCGCGGGGGCGCAGGACGTCTTCGGCCAGACCGGCCACCCAGTCGATGAGCAGGGCGATGCAGGCCACGAACACGGCGCCGGTGATCAAGACCGGAAAGCGTTGCAGCTTGAGTCCGTTCACGATCATGTCGCCGAGGCCGCCGGCGTTGATGAAAGTGGCCACGGTGGCCACGCCCACGCAGAAGACGAGTGCGGTGCGCAGGCCGGCCAGGATCACCGGCACGGCCAGGGGCAGTTCGATGCGAAACAGCACCTGGTTGCGGGTCATCCCCATGCCGGTGGCGGCCTCGACGATCTTCTCGTCGACCTGCTCGATGCCGGCCAGGGTGTTGCGCAGCACCGGCAGGAAGGAGTAGATCACCAGGGCGACCAGTGCCGTGAGGTAGCCGGTCTGCCAGACGATCGCGAGCAGGATGATCACGCCGATGGCCGGGGTCGCCTGACCGATGTTCGCCAGACCCAGCACTGCGCCACGGAGCACGCGATTGCGGGTGCGGCTGAGAAGAATCCCGGCCGGGATGGCCAACACCGCCACGAGCGCGGACGCCACCAGGGTCAGCCCCAGGTGCTCTCGGATGCGCAAGCTGATGTACCCCCAGTTCAGCGTGCGCTGCTCGATCGAGTCCAACGGCAGGCTGGCCACCCAGAGCAGCAGGCCGACGAGCACCAGCACGACAACCACCGGGGTGGCGACGCGGGTGAGCAGCAGCCGCACCCGGGCGTTGCGTGAGGGTTGCGGCGGGCGGATGACCGTCTGCAGCTCTGTAACGGTGTGCACGACCATGGTCAGGCCGTCGCCGTCGTGCTGGCGGATGCTGCGGGGGCGAGGGGAACCTCGGCCCCGAGCACTGCCGAGATGCGGTCGATGCTGAGCGAGCCGATCGGCGTGCCGCGGGCATCCGTCACGGTGAGAGCCGGGAGGCCGGTGAGCACGAGGGAGTCGAGCGCGTCGCGGAGGGTGCCGTCGGCGCTGATCGTGAGGGGACCGCCGGCGGAGGCGCTGACCGGGCCGAGCCGGGCTTCGAGGACCGGGATCAGGGCGAGTCGTTTGAGGGCGGCGCCGTGGCCGATGAAGGAGGCAACGTAGTCGTTCGCCGGGCTGGTGAGGATGTTGGCGGGGGTGTCGAACTGTTCGATCTGGCTACGGTCGCTGAGCACGGCGATGCGGTCGCCGAGCCGGATGGCTTCGTCGAAGTCGTGGGTGACGAAGATGATGGTCTTGCCCATCGTCTCCTGCAGACGCAGGAACTCGGCCTGCAGCTTCTCGCGGGTGATCGGGTCGGTGGCGCCGAACGGTTCGTCCATCAGCATCACGGGCGGGTCGGCGGCCAGTGCGCGGGCGACGCCGACGCGTTGCTGTTGCCCGCCGGAGAGTTGTTTGGGGTAGCGGTTGGCGAAGTCGGCCGGGTTCAGCTCCACGGTGCTGAGCAGTTCGTCTACGCGGTCGCTGATTTTAGCCTTGGTCCAGCCGAGCAGCTTGGGCACCACGGCGATGTTCTCCGCGATGGTCATGTGCGGGAACAGGCCGATCTGCTGGATCACGTAGCCGATGTGGCGGCGCAGCTCGTTGGGGTCCAGGGACAGCACGTCGCGGCCGTCGATGCGGATGGAACCGCTTGAGGGTTCGATGATGCGGTTGATCATCTTCATGGTGGTGGTCTTGCCGCAGCCGCTCGGGCCGACGAACATGATCAGTTCGCCGGGCTGGGCGACCATGGAGAAGTTGTCGACGGCGGGCACCGGGTGGTGCGGGTAGGTCTTGCTTACGGCGTCGAGCACGATTTCGGCGCCGCTGGTCTTGCGGGCGATCTGGGTGATGGTGGTGTCGGTTGACTCAGGCACGGAGACCCCTCGAGGTTGTGTAGCGGGTGATGTAGACGAAGACGGCGTCGATGATGAGCGCCAGGACGATCACGCCCAGGGTGCCGGTGAGGGCGAAGTTGAGGGCGTTGACGGAGCCGAGGGAGGAGAGGCCCTGGAAGATGAACTGGCCCAGGCCCGGCCCGGCCACGTAGGCGGCGATGGCGGCGATGCCCACGGTGAGCTGGGCGGCCACCCGGATGCCGGTGAGGATGACCGGCCAGGCCATCGGCAGTTGCACGGTGAAGAGCACCTGCGCCGGGCTCATGCCCATCCCCGTCGCGGATTCCATCACGGCCGGCGGCACCTCGCGAAGGCCCACAACCGTGTTGCGCACGATGGGTAGCAGCGAGTACATCACCAGGGCGATCACGGTGGGAACCCAGCCGAGGCCGAAGGTGGGGATGAGCAGGGCCAGCATGGCCAACGACGGGATCGTCAGGGCGACCCCGGCGGCGGCGATGGTGACCGACCGGGGGACGGGCTTGTTCCAGACGAGCATGCCCAGGCCCACTCCGATGATGGTGCCGAGGGCCAGCGCGATGGCGACCACCGTGATGTGTTCGACGACGAGGCCGATGATGTCGTTCCAGCGGGAGATCCAAAACGCCGCCAGCTTGCTGAAATCAAATTGAGTCACCGATTTCACCTCCTTCACTCTTCGTTGAGTTGACGCCGTTCAGTCGTTGAAGCGGCGGGTCGATGTGATGAGATTACGACAGAGTTCTCGGTATCACAACAAGGGTTGTGTAAATGGCAACCAACGGCCTATTGTCGTGCCATGACTCTCACCGGCGATGAATCGAGCTCCAGGCGGCCGCGGCGCAACTCCGCGGGCCTGCGTCGAGACCTTGAGCTGCTCGAGGTGCTCGGTTCCGCCGAGGCCGAGACCGCCGGTGGACTCGGCGTTGTGCGGGTGGCCGAGCTGGTGGGCCGCGACAAGGGGATGGTGTCGCGCACGCTGGCGACCCTGGCCGAGGCGGGCCTGGTCTCCCGTGACCCCGTCACCCAGACCTACCAGCTGGGCTACCAGCTGTACGCGCTGGCCGCCCGCACGCTGGAGTCCCGGTTGGTGCGGGCATCCGTGCCGTACCTGCGACGGCTGGTGACGGCCACCCGGGAAACCACCAACCTGTGCGTGTTGCGCGGGGGAAATGTGCTCACCATCGCCAGCGAAATGAGCGAGTACGCGTTTCGCGGGGTCGGCTGGCTGGGCGTGAGCACCGCGGCCTGGCAAACCTCGTCGGGTCGGGTGCTGGTGAGCGACTGGGCGGAGGAGGACCTGCGCCGCTGGTACGAAGCACACGGCCACGATGCGGCCGTGATCGGCCCGGCGCCGGGTCTGCGCGAAGGGCTCGGCGCGGCTGTGCCGACGTCGGCGGGCCTCAGGCCGCCGGCGGTGACCGACTTCACGAGCCTCAAGAGCGAGATGCGTCGCATCCGCCAGCGCGGCTACGCCGTGGTCGACGAGGAGTTCGAGACGGGCGTCGTTGGCGTTTCGGCCCCGGTCTACGACTTTCGCCAGACCATCGTGGCCGCCATCAACGTGAGCGCCCCCAAGCCCCGCATGGGCGCCCACCTCGATGAGGCCGGTGCCCTCACTGCCCGCGTGGCTGCCGAGCTCTCCGCCCAGCTCGGCGCGCCCTCCCGCTGACCCGCCGACCAGGGGTGCTGCCCAGCAACGCCCCTACAACCACTTCCGCCGCTTGAAAATCCCCCACAGCCCCAACCCCATCAGCCCCATCGCCGCGACCGCCACCGGGTACCCGAACTGCCAGTGCAGCTCCGGCATGTTGTCGAAGTTCATCCCGTAGATTGTGCCCACCAGCGTTGGCGCGAAGAGGATCGCCGCCCAGGAGGAGATCTTCTTCACCTCCTCGTTCTGCGCCAAACCCACCTCCGACAACCGGCGGGTCTCCTCGTTCTGGGCCAGGCCGGCCTCCGAGAGTCGGCGCATCTCGTCGTTCTGCTGCTGCGTCACCAGGGTGGCGTGCACGGTGAGTGCGTTCTCCAGTAGTGCCCGGAATGACGCGGCGTGCTCGGTGACTCGCAGCACGTGGTCGAGCACGTCCCGGAACGAGCGCTGCAGCTCCACATCCACCTGGTACTTTTCCGAACCGCGCAGCAGTGCCTCGAGCATGCCGCGCAGCGGCCCGGTGGCGCGCTGGAAGTCGATCACCTCGCTGAGCAGTTCGTAGATGCGCCGGGACACCGACGGGTCGCCGCCAAACAGTTGGTTCTCGATCTCGTCGATGTCGTTCTCCAGCCCGGCGACCACCGGAGCGTACGCGTCCACGACCTCGTCGAGCACGGCGTGCAGAACGGCCTCTGGCCCGAGCGCGAGCAGGGCCGGGTTCGACTCCATCCGCCGGCGCACGTTGGCCAGGTCGGGGTTCTCGGCGTGCCGCACGGTCACGACGAACCCGGGCCCGATGAACACGTTCACCTCGCCGAACTCCACACGCTCCTCGGCGTCGAGGTACCAGGCCGGCCGCAGCACGACGAAGAGGGTGTCGCCGAACCGCTCCAGCTTGGCCCGCTGGTGGCCTTTGAGCGCGTCTTCCACGGCGAGCGGATGCAGCGAAAATTCGTCGGCGACGCCGCGGATCTCGTTCGCATCGGGCCGGTACAGCCCGATCCAGGCCATCCCCTCGCACTCGCGCAACTGCTGGTACGTCTCGTCGAGGCTCTGCGGGCTCGACGTGCGCTGCCCGGTCACGTAGATGCCGTTGTCGATGAGTGCCATGGTCCTACTCCGTCGTTCGGTCGACGAGAGCACGTGAGTAGGCCTGAGGCGGCCGAGGCGTGTCAGAAACGACGGCACACCAAAGGCCACCTCGCAAAGGAGGTTCAGTAGCGCGCCACCCCAGCGCGGTGCCCGGCCTAGAAGGTCAGGGCGAAAACGACACCCGCGGAGGGAGTGGAGCGCGGACTATCACCAGCCATGGCCGCTCACCCGCCTTCGATCGAAGATTGTCGTGGCCCTGCCTGGGCCTTGGATACCGTAGCACTTCGTGGGCAAGAAGCCTCCCAGCCAACGCCGGTGTGAGCAGGCCGCGTGACCAGCGCCTCGTGGTGTCGCGCACGATCAACAGAAGCGCAAAGGCTACCCGCGGTGACAATCCACCGGGGGCAGCCTCTGCCGTTTGCAACGTGCCTACTCGGTGATGCGCTCCACCTTTCCCACCAGGAAGACGTAGGAGCAGATGCCCGCGGCGGTGATGACGGTCATGTACACGAAGGCAGGAGCGAAGTCTGTCTTCGACACCAGCAGTCCGATCACGATCGGGGTGGCAATTGCCGAGAGGTTGCCGATGAAGTTGAACATGCCACCGGTCAGGCCCATCAGCCGTGCCGGAGCCATCGCCGACACCAGCGACCAGGTGATCGACGCGAGCCCGTTGCCGAAGAACGCGATGCACATGAACATCACGACCAGGGTGGTGTCGTTCGTGAAGTTCGCACCGATCATCGTCATCGACAGGAGCAGCCCGGTGATGATGGGCAGCTTCCTGGCCGTACCGAGACTGAACCCACGCTTGACGAGGTTGTCCGAGAGCACTCCGCCGAGGAGCACACCCACGAGCGCGGCCAGGAATGGCAGCGACACGAGGAACCCGCTCTTGATGTAGTCCATCCCGCGGTAGTTCACGAGGTAGCTCGGGAACCAGGTGAGGAAGAACCACAGCGTGGAGGTCAGGCAGAACTGGCCGAGGTAGATACCCCAGAGCTTGCGGCGACGCAGCACGATGAGCATGTCCACCCAGGAGATCTTCTGCCGCCCCTTGCGCACGGGTGGCACGTCGACAAGCCCGCCACCATCGCGGATGTAGTCGACCTCGGCGGCGTTGGCCCGCTTGGAGTCCTTCGGGTCGCGGTACACCAGGTACCAGACCACACCCCACACCAGGCCGATGGCTCCGGTGAGCACGAACACCCAGTGCCAGCTGAGCGCGTGCTGCAGCCAGGTGAGTACCGGGGTGAGAATCGCCAGGCCGATGAACTGACCGGATGTATAGAACCCGATCGCCGAGGCACGTTCCCTCTCAGGGAACCACCGCGTCGCCACCTTGTTGTTGATCGGGTAGGCGGGGGCCTCGAAGACACCCACCGCCATCCGCAGGATGATGAGCGCCGCGAAGCTGCCCACCATGCCCATGAAGATCGTGGCGAGGGACCACAACACCAGGCACGCCGGGTACAACAGGCGCGGGTGCACCCGGTCGACGAGCCATCCGCCCGGCAACTGCAGAGCGGCATACGTCCAGCCGAAGGCCGACAGCAGGAGGCCCTGCTGGGCGGTGTCGAGCCCGAACTGTTCGGAGATCAGCGGCGCCGCCACGGAGAGGTTTGCCCGGTCCATGTAGTTGATCACCACGGTGACGAAGAGCATCACCGCGATCACATAGCGGGCCTTTGTGGAGCCGGCCGCAGCCATCCGCTCTGACGGACGGGATTTCACTGAGTTTGTCATCGGTTTACCACTCCGCGAAGGAGCCGTCGGCGTGACGCCACACCGGGTTGCGCCAGCGAGCACCTTCCTTGGCGCGCTCGATGACGTATTCCTCATTCACTTCAATGCCGAGGCCCGGCCCATCGGGAATGGTGACCATGCCGTCGTTGTAGGCGAACACGGAGGGGTCCACGACGTAGTCGAGAAGGTCGTTGGACTTGTTGTAGTGGATGCCCAGGCTCTGCTCCTGGATGAACGCGTTGTAGAGGTTCGCGTCCAATTGCAGGCAGGCGGCGAGGGCGATCGGGCCCAACGGACAGTGCAACGCCACGGCGACGTCGTAGGCCTCGGCCATCGCAGCAATCTTGCGGGTCTCCGTGATGCCACCGCAGTGGGACGGGTCGGGCTGGATGATGTCCACCGCGCCGCTGGAAATGATGTCCTTGAAGTCCCAGCGGGAGAACAGGCGTTCGCCGAGGGCAATGGGCGTCGGGGTGTTGCGCATGACATCGAGAAGGCTGCTCACGTTCTCGCTCAGAACCGGCTCCTCGATGAACATCAGCTTGTACGGCTCGAGTTCTTTGATGAGCACCTTCGCCATCGGCTTGTGCACGCGCCCGTGGAAGTCCACGCCGATGCCGACGTTGGTTCCCACGGCCTCCCTCACGGCGGTCACGTTGGCGATGCACTTTTCGACCTTGTCCCAGGTGTCGATGAACTGCAGTTCTTCGGTGCCGTTCATTTTCACGGCGGTGAAGCCGCGGTCGACCGCATCCCGTGCGGCGGCCGCCGTGTCAGACGGCCGGTCGCCGCCGATCCAGGAGTACACGCGGATCTTGTCGCGCACCTTGCCACCGAGCAGCTCGTGCACGGGCACGCCGAGGGCCTTGCCCTTGATGTCCCACAGGGCCTGGTCGATGCCGGCGAGTGCGCTCATGTGGATACCGCCACCACGGTAGAAGCCGGCGCGGTACAGCACGGTCCAGATGTCTTCGATGTTGCGCGGATCCCTGCCGATGACATAGTCGGAGAGCTCTTCCACGGCTGCTGCGACGGTGGCCGCTCGACCCTCCAGGACGGGTTCGCCCCACCCGACGATTCCTTCGTCGGTCTCAATCTTCAGAAAGAGCCATCTCGGCTGAACCGAGTAGGTGGTGAGTTTGGTGATCTTCATTCTGACTTCCTTGTCGAGTCGAGCGCAGATGTCCAGGCTGCCATCATGGCGACAGCACGCTGGCGAAGGTCCTCGACAGCGATGCCTGGTTTGTACAGTGACGAGCCGATCCCAAAGCCGGTTGCTCCGGCGGACATCCACTCGCCGATATTGGCGGCGTCGACGCCACCTACCGGGATGAGATCGATGTGCTTGGGTACGACTGCAGTCCAGGCTTTGAGCCCGTTGATCCCCACTTGGTCTGCGGGGAAGATTTTGACGCTGGTGGCGCCGGCGCCGATCGCGGCGAACGCGTCGCTCGGTGTGGCGGCGCCCGGGAAGCTCAGCATGCCCAGGCGCACCGTTTCGGCGATGACAGCGGTATCGGTGTTGGGAGACACGATGATCTGCGCTCCGGCATCATGGCACTGCCGCACCTGTTCAACAGTGAGGACCGTGCCGGCCCCGACCAGGCAGTTCGCGGGCAGCGCCTTTTTCAGTGCGCTGATGGTCGGGAGTGGGTCGGGGGAGTTGAGCGGAACCTCCAGCGTTCGGAAGCCGGCCTCGTAGAGGCATTCGCCGACGGAGACGGCGTCGGAGACGGTGAGCCCGCGAAGGATGGCGATCAGGCCGATTTCGGCGCGGGGCGTAACGCTGGATGCTTCTGTCAATTTCCTGGCTCTCGGTAGGTGGGTGGTGCGGAGCGGCGCACTGGCCGTGGGCGAA
The DNA here is from genome assembly GCF_004402695.1 of Cryobacterium adonitolivorans. Taxonomy (GTDB): domain Bacteria; phylum Actinomycetota; class Actinomycetes; order Actinomycetales; family Microbacteriaceae; genus Cryobacterium; species Cryobacterium adonitolivorans. Next base: position 43,768 of record NZ_SOFL01000033.1, read on the forward strand.
GCGGGGGAGTCCGGTGACGCGTGACGAGACGGGTCGTGTTGCCGAACCAGCCCCGCCGCGACGGCGATCCGCCACATTCCGGTGGCGGCCGAATCGCTGACCTCGCGCGGAGTGGGTAGAGCGAACTTGACCAGCGCACGCCGATAGCGTTCGCTGAGTTCCGCCTCGCCGCAGATGAGAACCTCGTCGACGTGGACGCCCTGCCACAGCGGCGCGGCCGCGGCCACCTCGTCGCCGATCAACAGGCCGGAGAGGTAGTCCTCGACCTGGTCGGCGGCGAGCCCGCCGGTCATGGCGAAGGTGCGGGCGGAAAACGCCGTGGCCAGAATTCCCCCGCCACTTGCCGCCGACGCGGCAACATCCAGGCCCTTGTCGAACGCGTCCCAGTCGGTCTCCCCGGAGGTCGACGCCAGTTGGGACAGGGTGCTTTCGGTCGAGAGCAGGGCGAAAAACTCACCCGTCATAAACGTCTTGAACGCCGTGACCGTAGTGCCGGCAACGCGCACCCACTTCGAGTGCGTGCCCGGCAGAAGCACTATGCGGTCCAGTCCGGCGTTGTCGACCCCGGCAGCGACACCCAGTGCGCCCAGTACCTGGGTCTCCTCGCCGCGGATCACGTCGGGCACAGCCTGGTCGGCGATCAGGCCGGGGATGATGTGAACCAGCGAGCCGTCCCGCGTGGCCACCCTCGTCATGACGAACGTGCTCGCGACGAGGTCAACCGGGAGCGAACGGTAGGGAGTTTCCACCCATCCGCGGTTGCTGCCCACCATGCCGCAGGCAATGACCGGGAGCTTCGGCGAGAGGTCGAGCCAGTCCCCGCAGAGCTGCTCGAAAGCCCGCTCAAAGGCCTGGGTTCGCGGCGTCCCGGCGGATGCGGCGGAGGCGGTGAGCGCCTTCACACCAGACTGTTGGCGACGTTCCGCCAGGACTGCGCCGTCATCACCCAGCAGGAACGCCCGGCACGAGGTTGTACCCCAGTCCAGCGCAATCAGTCGTGCGCGGCTTTGACTCGTCATTGATTCGTGTTCCCTCAGGTTCGGTTCGCGGTGATGCTGCTTCCGCTCTCGCACATCACACTGGACCGCCTATCCCAATATCTCAAATGACGTTCCATATATCGGGATAGACTGAGGGTTCACCGAGCAGAGGCGTGCGCATGAGCGAACTGGAAATCACGGATCGACCCGGTCTGCCGACCCCACCACCCGGAACCCAGACGCTCGCCCGCGGGCTGGAGATCATCCGCGCCATCAGCAACGGCGCGACGGATCTCAAGTCGGTCTGCGAAGCCACCGGGCTCGGCCGCAGCACCGCACACCGGCTCGTTCAGCTACTGCAGCAGTTCGGGTATGTGCGCAGCGCCCTTGGCGCGGACTACTGCCTCGGGCCCACCTTGATAGAGCTCGGTTTCCAGGCCCTGTACCAAAGCCCGGCGTCGGCCGTGGCACGACCGTACCTGGAACTGTTGTCCCGAAAGTACCTCGACACCGTTCACCTCGCCATCGAGGAAGACGGGCAGGTGCTCTACGTCGACAAGATCTCCGGCTCCCGCGGCGCAGAGATGCGTTCGCGGATCGGGTATCGAATGCCACTCACCCAGACCGGAATTGGCAAGGCACTCCTCCTCGACGAACCCGGCAGATGGAGTAGCGTCTTCGACAGCGAACATCACGCCCTGGACACGCCGCCCGAGGTCAAGGCGCTCTTCCTGGAACGGATGGCGGGCTACGCCCTGGTTGGAACCACCCTGGACCTTGAGGAGAACGAACCCGGCATCCGCTGTGTCGCCGCACCCGTGCGCAACGGCAGCGGAGCCGTCGTCGCGGCGATCAGCATCTCGGCCATCACCCCCTACATGCCGCTGGAGCGCATGAGCGCGCTCCAGCCGGTGATGAAGCAGGCAGCCGCTGAGATCTCCAAGAAGCTCGGCTACTCCGGCGCTGGTGCGACCAACTGAGCCTTTGAGACGTGGGGCCGGCGCCCCGACCTGCCCGCTACCCCGAGCCTCCCGCCACCCCGACCAGCCCCACCGGCATCCCGTCCGCCCGATACGCGGTGCGCGGGTCAGGCGCCGCACTGTTCGCCCGCATGGATGCCCTCTCAGACACGCGAAGGCGGCCCTGCGGTCACCTCAATCCGCTGATGCAACCACACGACCGCTCTCGCGAGCATCCACCACCAGCGGGAACACCCACCACGGCTACTCGTTGCACTGACCGGACACGTCGTTCACTCGGTTCGAGAAGCCGCTGACTGAATGGCCTTGGCGAGGTCGCCGGGACGGCTCCACATAGGCCAATGGCCCGTTGGGAGGTCAATGACGTCGACGTGCTCGAGGTTCGCGACTTCGCCGAACATGGCATTGCCTGCTCGGGCCAGCTCCAGCACCTGCGCGCTCGGGATCGAGCAGCACACCAGGGTGGTTCGCACCGTGTGCCGGGCGTCGTTTGTGAGCTCGACGGGCTGACGAAGCACGGGGCCGGGCTCAGGGACCGCCCGGGCCCGGAAGCGTTCGAGGACCTCTGCGCTCAGCCCTTCGAGGCTCGCCTGCTGGGCGAGAACGTCAAAGGGCGGCAGCGGAAGCTCCTCCACCTCCTCCGGGAGGTCTGGGGCGTAGACGCTTCCCGGGGCCACTGGGCCGGAGTCGACCCACACCACCCGACGGACAAGCTCAGGGTGCCGGTCAAGGACGAGGCTGACGGGGGCGTTTGCCCCACTGTGGGCGACTATGATCGCGGGCTGATCCTCGGACTCCCTGAGTCGAGCGATGACGTCCAGGATCGCTGCGGCTTGATCGTCGAGAGTCTTCGCCGCCCCCTCAGGATCGTCCCCGTCGAGACCGGGCAGAGTGATCGCGATTGCCCGAGAGCGGTCGGTTTTCAGGTGTTCGAGGACTTCATCCCACGCCCAAGCGCCCAGCCAGTGGCCGGCGATGAGAATGATGGTGGGGCTGCTCGTTGTAGTTGTCATGTCACTACCTTCGTAGGCGCTACGGGCAGGTGTGTGTCACTATTTGTGTCATGAATTTGCTGCGGGCTGAACGGTGAAGCGAACAGAACGACTCCATGCGTTGTCCGAGATGCTACGCCGCAACGGATCGCGGGGTTGCTCCGCCGAGCGGCTGGCGAGAGAGTTCGGCGTGTCCGTGCGCACAGTCAAGAGAGACCTCGCGGCGTTAGAGAACAGCGGTGCGCCTCTCTGGTCGCGCCCAGGTCCGGGCGGTGGCTACGGGATGGCCGTGGGCGCGTCCCTGCCTCCTGTCAGCCTGTCTCCTGCGCAGGCCGTGGCGCTCATGGCGGCCGTGTCCGCCGCGTCTGATGCCCCGTACGCAGATCTGGCCGCAGCTGGCGTCCAGAAGATTCTGGACGTCCTCGATCCCCGAACCCGAGGACGAGCCGACGAGTTGGCCCGGCGAGTCTGGGTCAACGCGTCTCCCTCCTCTTCACGAGCAATCAGATCTGCACTGGAGGAGGCGATGGTCGAGCAGCGAGTACTCCGTCTTCGCTACACATCGGGAGATGGGACCACGACCGCACGCGACGTCGAACCCGTGCTCTTCGCTTCCACGAACGGCCAGTGGTACCTGGTCGGGTGGTGCCGACTGCGCGACGCAATGCGATGGTTCATGGTGTCGCGCATCGAGCGGGCCAGCGTAACCAAGACGGCCTGCGGCGGCCATACCATCCATGAGGTCGGAGAACCCCCGGCGAACGCCAGACCAGTGCACAGCCGGGGCTGAGCGAAGAGGGAGCCACACGAGGTGCACCGAAGTCCCCACCCCGGGCGATGCGTCCAGGAGCGTTGTCAGCCCCACTCAGCCGGGAGGAGAGTCGGCAGGATTGTCGCGTATCGGAGCAGGAACGTGCGCTCGTCAAGGTGCTTGCGGCGGAGCCATCCCGTGTCAGCTGGTGGCTGCGTTCTGCACGGCCGTGAACTTCATCCGCCAGTTCGTCTCCCAGGTCGAACCATCGTCGTTCGAGAACGCCTGTTCCCAGGTCGGATGCGTACCCGTGGCGTCCCAGATGAAACGAACCCGAATGGGCACATCATTCAGCACATCTGACGCCACGAAGGTACCGATGCCGTCCCGGAACGCCCCGCGCACCGGCGTATCCAGCTGCGTCGGGTTCCGGCCGTCCAGCCACCAGATGCTCCACTCGTCGTCAGCGACGGAGTAGGACCGCAGCGCCACCGCATGAAAGTCACCCGAGGGATGCTTGAGGAGGTTGTCTTCGAGGTTGCCGTGGCCGCCGAGGATCTTGCTCGTGGAGGAGAGCCCCTCGAATGCCGTCCACGTGTCGGCGCCGGCGAAGATCCCGTCCAGGCGTTCGTGATGAACGGTCCAGTCGCCGATGATGAAGTCGAAATCGGCCGGCGCGGGGTGCGAAGCGGTGGAGGAGATAGGCAGTTCCTTCGGTCGGTGGCACAGAACCCGGGCAGGTCGACTGCACGATCGCCGGCTGCGACGAGCGGATGCTCGATGGAGACAACACTTCCAGCAGCGATGGTCCTTTCTTAAGGCCACTTGCGTAGAGGACCGTCGGACCGGTTCCAGTAACGCGTCGAAACCGCCTACATAGGCGAGACTTGCCTGATGAACACCGAATTCTCGCTCGATGTGCCCCAGAACGACGTCGATGAACTGCGCGACCGGCTCCGGCGCACCCGCTGGTCACCCGACTGGCCGGTCACCGGCTGGACCGCCGGCACCGACCAGACCGAACTGCGCCGCCTGGTCGAGTACTGGGCCGACGGCTTCGACTGGACCGCGCAGCAAACCAGCATCAACGCACTGCCCTGGCACCGCGCCACCATCGCCGGCACCCCGCTGAGCTATCTCCGCTTCGAGGCCGAGACCCCTGGCGCCCTGCCGTTGGTGCTCACCAACGGCTGGCCGAGCACCGCCCTGGAACTCGTCGATCTGGCCCGCCGCCTGGCCACCCCGTCCGAGCACGGGGGATCGGCGAAGGATGCGTTCACGGTCATCATCCCGGCCCTGCCCGGGTTCCCGTTCTCCCCGCAGCGCCCCACCCATGCCGAGCAGACCCACGAGCTCTGGCATCGGCTCATGACCGAGGAGCTCGGCTTCGAGCGCTACGCCGCGCACGGCGGCGACCTGGGCGCCGGCATCACGTCGCGGCTGGCGGAGGCGCACCCCGAAGCGGTGGTCGGCATCCACCTGCTCGCCGTGGCCGCGCCCGGTCACGCCGACCCAGCCACGTTCACCGCAGCCGAGCAGGCCTACCTGGGGGCGGCGCAGCAGTGGGTGGCCGACGAGGGTGGCTATCAGCACGAGCAGCAGACCCGTCCGCTCAGCCTCGCGCCGGCTCTCTCGGACTCGCCGGCCGGCCTGCTGGCCTGGATCGTGGAGAAGTACCGGGCCTGGAGCGACTGTGGCGGCAACCTGTCCACACGCTTCAGCGATGACTTCCTCCTGACCCAGGCGTCGCTGTACTGGTTCACCAACTCCATCTCCACCTCGTTCCGGCCGTACTGGGAGTTCGCCACCGGGCTCACCACTCGCGTGCGCCGAGTGGATGTGCCCACCGCTGTCGCCGTGTTCCCGCACGACCTCGCCCGGCCGCCGCGCAGCTGGGCCGAGCGCACCTACTCCGTGACCCAGTACACCGAGATGCCCCGCGGCGGTCACTTCGCTCCCTATGAGGAGCCCGAGCTGCTCGCCGTCGACTTGCGGGAGTTTCTCCGACCACTCCGGTAGTTGCCAGTTTCCACACGCGCTCCGACACCTGCGCCCTTGACCGCGATGGCGACGGAATCGCCTGCGACAGGTAGAACCACCCCGCACGGTTCGTTGACCGGTTCCCACTCGCCGAAGGTCGGCATGGTCGAGCTCGACGAACCGCAGACCACCAGTTGCAGGTCCGGGTAGAAGGCGCGCATGGCCTTCGCGGTCCGGGCGGCGAGCTTGCCGTAGTCTTCGGCAGAGCAGTGCCCGATCTGCCACGGGCCGTCCATCTCGTTGCCGAGACACCACATCCGTACATCAAAGGGCTGCTCCTGCCCGTTCTGTCGACGCTGGTCGGCGAGCGCGGTGCCCCGAGCCAGGTTGGCGTACTCCAGCCGTCAGGCGACGTCGTCGGCCGAGTTGGCAGTCGCCGCGGAGCGGGTCAGGCGGGCCTCGGTCGCGTGCCGCTGGAAGGTATCGGCGACGGGGTTGCGCCGGCGGGCGAGACTCCCGGATGGTGTTTCCACCAGGTCGTGCAGGCCCATCGTCAGCAGGTGGTCGGCGCGGGGTGCCTCGGTGTGGCGCCAGGTCCATTCGTACATGTCGAACAGCGGCCACCAGGTGTAGCCCACAACATTCACGCCGTCGGCCTGGAGCTCGTGCAGCGCAGCAACCGAGGCATCCAACCACCGGCGTCGCTGTGCGACCGTGCCGGTGACGCTCGTCTCGGTGAGCATCACGGGTGCGCCATATCGGTCGGCCCAGGTGGTGAGTACCTCTTTCAGGCCCTCCGTGCCGGTGTCTTCATAGGGGCGGGGGTCGGCGAATCCGCCGCTGTGGTGGATGCCCGCCTCGAACACCTCGGTGGAGTGCAGCGGGTAGTAGTTGACGCCCATCACATCGGGTCGAACCGGATGTGCGCGGAACCAATCGAGGAGGGTGTCGTCGGCGCCGCCCCGCTCGAGCTGGCCGAGCAGCGGGTGGCCGGGCCCGACGGCGCCGGTGACAAGATCCTCCACGAGGAAGCCCTGGTGCCGCAGCCGCGTCACGGTGTCAATGTGCTCGGGGGCATCCAGGGCACCGGAGTAGCGGATGCCGGCGTCGACGTGCACGAAGGTGGCCCGGTCGCCGAGCACCGACGCAATCGCATGCTGGGTCTTCACGAACCCCTCGGCGAGTGCGGTGGCGATGCTGACCATGCCGGTGGGGCCCGAGAGGTATGGCGGCCAGTAGGCGTACTCGCCGGAGAACAGGGCGTGGATGACGGGTTCGTTGACCGGCGTGTAATCGGTGGCGACGTCGCCGTACCGTTCGGCGAAACGTTGGGCGTATTCGGTCACGTGGTCGGGGTAGTCGGGGTTTGAGAACTGGCCCTCGAGCCAGAGGGGCGTGCCGTAGTGCAGCAGGTCGATGACGGGGCGGAGTCCAAGCTCGGCGAATTGGGCCATGACGCCGTCTACCCAGGACCAGTCCCACCGTCCTCGTTCGGCGGCAATGCGATGCCACGGCACCCCCCAGCGCACCAGCTCGGCGCCCACGTCGCTGGCCAGCTGCAGGTCGCCGGCGTACTGCGCGTAGTGCTCGGTGAGCTCGTATTCATCGATGGCTCGCTCGCCCGGGCGGGACTGCGGCACGAAGGTGTCCTCGATGCCGACCGCGAAGTGCAGTCGGCCGTCGTCAAACCAGGTCATGTTGCTCGATTCAGTGGTGAAGAGGGTCAGAAGAGGACGGCGGGGCTATTTCAGGCCGCTGCTTGCGACGCTTTCGATGAAGCGGCGCTGCACCAGGAGGAAGAGGATCGCCAGCGGCAACACCGCGATGAGGGCGCCGGCCATCATCACCCCCTGCGGGATGATGCCGCCGGGCCCGGTCAGAAGGGTCAGGCCCGAGGTGATGGTGCCGTGGTCCGATTCGGTGGTGAACACCAACGGCCAGAGTAGGTCGTTCCAGTTGTTGACGAAGGTGAAGATGCCTAGCGTGAGCAGCGCCGGGATGGCGTTGGGCAGCACCACGCTCCAGAACACCCGGAACTCGGAGGCGCCGTCGATGCGGGCGGCATTGTCGAGGTCCCGGGGGAGGGACAGGAAGAACTGCCGGAGAAAGAAGATGCCGAACGCGTCGGCCGCCCGCGGCAGGATCAGTCCGGCGAAGGTGTTCACCCAGCCCAGGTCGGAGATCAACTGGTAGATCGGGATGAGCGTGGCCTGGAACGGGATCATCAGGCTGGCGATGATGACGATCAACAGCACCTTGCTGCCCCGAAAATCGAGGCGAGCCAACGCGTAGGCCGCGAGGGAGTCGAACACCAGGGCGAACAGGGTGACCCCGCCGGCGAACACGAAGCTGTTGCCGATCAGCCGCGCGAACGGCAGCTCGGAGAAGATCGCCCGAAAGTTGTCCAGCGTCCAGTGCGTCGGTGTGAGCGTGGGTGGGAAGGCGTTGACTTCGGCGGCCGGCTTGAACGCGGTCAACACGATGATGATCACGGGCAGCATGATCGCCGCCGTCACGACCAGGAAGCCGACGAAATAGAGCGCCCGCGTCACCCTGATCCGAGGTGGGCGTCGGCGAACGGTGCGGCGGCCGGATGCCGGGGTGGAGAGTGCCGCCCGGCTGAGGGTGCTGGTCATGAGCTGGTGTCCTCTCCACGCCGACCGAAGAACAGAAACTGCACGAGGCTGAGCAGCAGCGTGGCCACCAGCAGCACGTACGACAACGCGGAGGCGAAGCCGAGCTCGAGATCTTTGAACCCCGACTGGTAGATCTCCATCACGATCGTCTGCGTGCTGCGGTACGGGCCGCCGCCGGTGAGCACGTAGATCTGGTCGAACGCCTGCAGCGCGGCGATCAGGGCGATGACGACCACGAAGGCCATCGTGTTGCTGAGCATGGGGAAGGTCACGTTCGTGAACCGGCGCCATCCGTTGGCCCCGTCGAGCGACGCCGCCTCATACAGACTCTTGGGAATGTCCTGCAGACCGGCCAGGAAGATCACCATGTAGAAACCGAAGCTCTTCCACACGGCCACGAGCACCACGGTGGGCATGGCCAGCGCCGGATCTTCGAGAACGTTGCCGATGCGGATGCCCACCGCCTGCAGCCAGTAGTTAAGCAGCCCGATCTGCGGGTCGAGCAGATAGGACCAGGCGAACGCGGCGACGGCGAGCGACACGATGAACGGCAAGAACAGGGTGGTGCGGAAGAATCCGCGGAACGGCAGCTGTGGGCTGTTCACCGCGAGGGCGAGCACCAGCGCAGCGATCAGGGCGACGGGCGTGAACAGCACGGCGTACAACGCGGTGTTGCCGATGGCCTGCAGGATGCTCGAATCGGTGAAGACCCGGGCGTAGTTCTCCAGGCCCACCCAGGTTTCCTGCCCGAAGCCGCTGGCGTCGGTGAAGGAGAGCCGGAGGGCCGAGAGCATCGGCCAGCCGACGAAGGCCGTGAGGATGATCAGGGCCGGGGCGAGGAATCCGACGACGACGGCCCGGCGGCGGAAGCCGTCGTTGAGCGGTCGCCGGCCGCCGAGCTGGCCGGGCGGGCGCCAGGGTCGGCGCCGTTGCAGAGATGAGGTCGTCATCGGATTCCCGCTCAGTTGTCCAGCGCCTGCTGCACGGCTGCCTGCGCGGCCGTGAGGAGCTCGGCGGGGTCGCCGCCGGCGAGGGCTTTCTGGGTGGCTTCGTCAACGGCGGTCAGAACGTCGGTGCTGTTGACGACGCCGGGCAGGAGGGCCCGGCTGGTGTCGGAGATTTCGGTGAGGGCGGCGACGGTGGCGTTCGCGTTGACATCGGCCGAGGTCACGTCGGTGCGCAGGGCGGGCCAGCCCGAGCCGAGTGACCATGCTGTGGCCACATCCTTCTCGTTGAAGTAGGCCAGGAACTTCTCCGCGGCCGCCTGCTCGGCGTCGTCTGCCTGGGCGGTGACGGCCATCGAGACGCCGATCGCTGATGCGGCCGAGGCCTTGGGGCCGGCCGGAATGGCTGCGATGCCGTAGTTGATGCCGGCGTCGGTGGCCAGACCCGTCATCCACGGTCCGCCGATGTGCATGACGGCCTTGCCCGAGGTGAAGAGGGCGTCGGCGTCGATGCCGTCAAGCCCGGTCGGGGAGATCGCATCTTTCTGAACTGCATCCGCCCAGTACGTCAGGGTGTCGATGTTGGCGGCCGAGTCCACGGTGGCCTTCGTGCCGTCGTCGTTCGTGATGGAGCCACCGCCACCTTCGAAGAGGCTGGCCCAGACGCCGTTGCCGACGGTGCCGTGGTCGGGCAGCGCCATGCCGTACTGCTCCGGCGTGCCGTCACCGTCGGCATCGACCGTGGTGGCCTTCGCCGCGGCGACCCAGTCGTCCCAGGTGGTCGGGAACGTCGTGATGCCGGCGGCGGCCAGCTTGTCTTTGTCGTAGAACACCGAGAGGGGAACGAAGCCGGTGGGCACGCCGTACTTGGATCCGTCGACGGTTTCCATCGCCACGGCCTCCGTGTTCAGCTCGGCGGTGTTGCTCGTGTCATCCGCGTAGAAGTCATCGAGGTTGACGAGGGCCTTCTTGGACGCGTAGACCGGCAGGCGCTCCGCCGGCATGGCGACGATCTGGGGTCCTTCGCCGGAGGACAGGGCCGTCAGCAGGGTGTCATCGATGACGGCCCAGGTCTTGGTCTGGGTTGTGACCACTACGCCGTCCTGCGACTTGTTGAAGTCCTCGATGATGCCGTTGAGCACGTCACCGTCGGCCTCGGTGTAGCCGTGCCAGAAGGTCAAGGCGATGGGGCCGTCGCTGGCGGCGGGGGCGGCGGCGGCGCATCCGGTGAGACCGGAAACGACGACGGCGGAGACCGCAAAGGCGGCCATCAGCTTCTTCACTGGGTACCTGCTATCTGCTTCCCACGGCGTTGTCGGGAAGCTTTTGTAAGTGGACATTCAATGCAATTTACATCGATGTAAATTTGAAGGTACGCCATCGCCTGGGCGCTGTCAACACCTTCATGGCACCGAGCGAGCAGCGGCCTCCTCAGTTGTGGAGTTGGGCCTCCGCGGTGGCTGGAATTGGCCTCGCGGGGGCGGGAACCGTGGAGGCGCGCACCTCGAGCGAGTAGCCGACCTCCATGTGCACAGACTCCGAAACGTCGTCGCCCGCGGCAATGCGGGCGAGTACCCGGTCCACGGCCAGTCGGGCGAGCTCTTCCCGGCCGGGGGAGATAGTGGTGAGGGCGGGGGTGGAAAAGCGTGCGTCTTCGATGTCGTCGAAGCCCACCACGGCGACGTCCTCGGGTACGCGCAGGCCCGCTTGCTGCAGCGCGCTCATGGCGCCGAGAGCGAGGGCGTCGTTGAAACAGACCAGACCGTCGAACCGGATGCCGGCAGCCAGGAGTTGAGTCACGGCCGCCGCTCCATCGGACCGGTGCCAGAGCGGAACGTCGGCGACCAACTCGGGTGAGATGTCGATACCTCGGTCCGCGAGCGCCGCCGCATAACCGTTGAATCGCAGGGCGCTGGTGCCGACCGGCCCTTCCGGATGCGCCCCGACCACGGCGATTCGGCGGCGCCCCAAGTCGAGCAGGTGCTCCGTGGCGGTGCGGATGGCGGCGGTGTTGGGCAGGGTGACGTGGTCGGCGGGGCTGCCCTCGACCCAGTCACCCAAGACCACCACGGGAAAATCCACGGACAAGCCGCTGACGTCGCCGGGCCCCAGCGCGATGGGGCTGAAGATGAGGCCGTCGATCGCGTGGCGGCGCATCGCGGCGACCGTGGCGATCTCGTCGTTGTCAGTGCTGGTCTGCTCGATGAGCACGGTGTAGTCGTGGGCCTTCGCCGCCCGGATGACGGCATCCGCAAGTTCGGCGAAGTAGGCCTGGCTGAGTTCGGGAACGGCGAGCCCGATGACCTTGGTGCGCCCCGACCGCAGGTTGCGGGCCGAGATGTTGATCTCGTAGTCCAGCTCTGTCACGGCGCTCATGACCCTGTCGTGCATGCGCGTGCTGACATGCTCATACCCCGACAGTACGTTGGATACGGTCTTGACCGAGACTCCGGCGAGGCGGGCGACATCCTGCATCGTCGCGGGAGAACCGTTGCCTCTCACCTTTGCTCCCCTTCCCCCAATGTTCTCCGTGTCACGGATGTCACCTCGACGGTACCTCACGGTGGTCACCTCGTGCGGGAGCGACGGCCACGTGCTTGGCCAGAGCAGGCCCCTGACACCGGCCGCCGGGTGCCCGATCGTCAGCGCTTCGACGTGTCGGCCTACCTCAGAGCATCGTCGAGAAGCTCCAGAGGAAATAGGCCGTGGACGCGATGCCCACCACGAGCCCGGCGATGGCCGTGCCCCGGCCGGTAAGCTGACGCCCAGCACCTTCCAGTTCCGCGGACTTCGCGATGCCAATCGCCGAAAAGACGATGCCCAGAATGCTCGGGATCGCCAAGGGATTGAGGAGGCACGAGACGAGGGCCAGCACCAGCCCGGTGTAGGCCATCGAGTTGTTCCGGCGGATCTCGCGATCCTTTTCCCTGCGGGTCGGCGGGGTGGCGTACATTGTGGGCGACCCGTGCCCCGCCATGGGTACGTAAGCCGGCCGTGCGGAGGTCGACCCGGCCGCGGGCCCATAACCGTAGGCGGGCGGCGGCGGCACGGGTTCTGCAAAGCGCCGCTGGGCCGACCAGTCCGTTCCGGTCCACCACCGCAGCAGCGCACTGTCCTCAGGATCTTGGTACCAACCGGCTGCAGGCAGAGTCAAGGGGATTCCCGTCGTGTGGGCGCGCCGACTGACGCTGTCTCAAGCGTAGAAGTGCACGGGTCGCACTCGCCAACCCCAGTGCGGGGTGACAACAAGCTATTGCCGGTTCATCTCGACGGTCATGGTCACGCCCATTGCCGTGAGCTCATACGTCAGCACGCCGTCCTTGTAGGTGAACGTTTTTGCTGAGTCACCGGAGGCCAGGATGGCGTTTTCCATCTGCGCAACGTCGCCCTGCGAGTCCCACGAGTACGACTCGGTGTCCTCGGTCGGCGCAGCATACGAGCCGATCCAGTAGACAGCCTTCGTGGCTTCAGCGTCGTTCACCCAGTTGACGGTGATTTGCTCGCCCGTGATGGTCGCCGTCTGGTAGGCGTCGGTGCTGTTCGAATTCGTCTGCTTCCACTCGCCAGCAAGGTCCAACGGCGTGACAAGGACCTCCTCGGTTGGCTCCGCCGTGGCCGCCTCGGGCTGTGAGTCGGAGGCTGCGGTGTTGGCATCGGGTGCGGGGGCCGAGCACCCGGTGAGGAGGAGGAGCGCGACAGTCATCGGGGCGAACGGACGAAGGTTCATAGGCTAAGGCTATGGGCTTAGGCCGGTGTGCGAGCACCCTCTAACGGCTGCCTGAGCGCGGCGTGCGTCTGCCTCATTGTTCAACAGCCCCTTGCGAACGGGCGTGGTCGCCCGCTCCACGAGTACGCCCAGAGTAGGGCCGCCGATCAGCGGCCGGTCATCCACCAATACAGAACGGCAGCCGCACCGAACGGCACCACGACCGGAACGAGCCTCCGGCACAGTCCCGCCCAATAGGCGCGACGTCGGATGCGTGCGTCCATCACAGAGACGCCGTCGTGAAGAGTCTCGAACGCCAGATTGATGGCGATGCCGTCTTCGGCTGGCTGTGGCTTCTTGTGCCACGTTCCGGGCAGCACCGCCGCGTCCACAATCCGTTGAACCTGCTCTGCGCTGAACACCGGCCGTGTCTGTAGCGTGCGAAGTAGTTGCCGCTCCGTGACGATGCGCAGGTCAACGCTTCCGCCGTCAGGCAGGCGCTTGGTGACGATGTTCCTGACCCCGACAAGAGTGATGACGGATGTGACGGGAACGGTCATCCCGCTGGCCGCCGAAAGCAGAACTGCAGCGCGTGCTGCCTCGTGGGTGGCGTTGCGGATGTACGGCACCTTGTGACCGCCAACCCGCATTCCCTTCCCGCCGATCCACACTGGCTTGCCCGGGTGGTGTTTCGTGTTGATCGTGAACACGCCCGCCTGACCAATCACCACGTAATCGATGTCACTCGTTCCGCTCCCGACCGGAATCGAGTGCAACACTGTCCAGTCGGGTCCGAGCTCGGTGAGAACTCTCCCCACCACCCGTTCCCCGATTGCCCCGGTGTACCAGGGTCGGGCCTCTTCGCTGAGGCGAATCATGCCCGGTCGTGGGGATGGCGTCACGTCGCCGCTTGCCTGGGAGCTGAGCACCATAGCCATGAGCCCTTGCGCGGGCACGCGGCTGCGTAAATCTGTCAATGGATGGTCCCCCTAGGTGGCGCATGCGCGCTCTTTCATCCTTCAGGAACCGGCAGACCGGCACCAACCCCCAAGAGGGGCCGGTGTCGGCGACGATCACCCGATGATTGTTACCCATGCTGCCGGCTTACAACCACTTGCGCCGTTTGAAGATCCCCCACAGCCCCAACCCCATTACCCCCATCGCCGCGACCGCCACCGGACCGCTCGGCCACAATCGGCCTACCCGACACTAGCGCTCAGGCAACGGATGCGGCCGCCCCACGTGCGCGGCGAATGTAGGGTCGTGGGATGACACAACTTCGATGGGGCGCACTGCTCTGGATCGCTGGCCTCGTTACGGTGCCGGCCCAGCTGATCGCGGCCGCGCAGTGGCCACAGCGGTACTCGTGGACGTCGAACCTGATCAGCGATCTCGGCGTCACCACCTGTGACACCTTCGATGTCGGTACCCGCGTGGAGCGTTACATCTGCTCTCCGGCGCACCTGCTGGTGAACGGATCGTTCATCGTCGTGGGAGCGACGCTCCTGATCGGCTCACTCCTGCTCTGGTCTGCCTGGCCACGGCTGCGCACGGGTCGAGTGGCCATGGCGTTCCTCGCGGCGGGCGGTGTGTTCGTGATGCTGGTTGGTGTGTTCCCCTGGGACACGCATCCTGAAGCGCATGATGTGGTGGCCCTCGCGCAGGCCGTCACTCAGTGGGTCGGCATGATCCTGCTCGCTGTCGCCTCCCGAGGCAACTCTGCTGCGCGCTGGATCTCCGCCCTGACGATCGTGAGCCTCATCGTGTCCGTTCTGGGCTTCGTTCTCTTCGTCGATGTCCTCGGTGGCGGGCCGTCCCTGGCGTTGGGCCGGGGACTCATCGAACGTGTCGCCTTCGATACCCTCACGCTGTGGAGCGCCGCCGTCGGCTTCGTGCTGCTCAAGACGTCTACCCGCACCTCGACCGACGTTGGCGCGTCGCGCCTGGGGAGGTCACTGCGGTCGAGGTGACGGTTTCGGCGCCGCTCCCACACAACGGCACCACGGATGGGGCACGCGCGCCGGTAAGGAGCATCGCGATGCCGCCGAGCAGCACGCTGAACGGTGCCGGCAGGAACACCCCGAGCAGTCCGGCCGGAAAGGCGAGAACAGACGTTCTCGAATAGCGCCGCGCTGGTGTCTTCGCTTTCGCCACCGAGGCCCTCTCGTTTGCCATGACGCCGACGCTAGTGCCCTCGCCTCCGTCTGTGCTCATCCGCGAGAAGCCGTAGGGCGATTCTGTAGATCGACGACGCCGGGCGGACGGAGCAGCAGGTCTGCCCAGCGGACACGCTCATCCAACGCGTGCGCTCGGTAGTTCGGCTGCCGATTGCCTGAAGCGCTCAGTTGAGCGCGGCAGAACCCAGTGCGGGGAAATTGGGCGGCGTGTAGTCCCTGACGGTGAGCGACTGGATCGCCGGCATGTCCCATGCGCCGGGGACCTCAATCTCTTGGGTGGCGTCGCTGGGGTCGATCACGGCAATTTCATAACCGCCCTCGGAGGAGCCCCAGAAGCCGTCCGCATCCTGAATGAGCGCATCCTCTTTCAGATAGAGACGCAGATCTGCTGCTGCGCCACCAAGTTGGCGTGCGCGGTAAGCGCGATCTCTTGCAGAGCTATAAACGCATCGGCCTGCTTGGCGACCAGCAGCTCGTAGATGCGCCGGGATGCCGACAGGTTGCCGCTGAAGACCTGTTTCTGGACATCGTCGATGGCGCTTCCCAGCCGGCCACCACCGGTTTGCGGTCGTCGGCGATCACATCCAGAAGGACGGACGGCATAGCCTGGCGCAAAAATGTCTCCCCAACTGGGGTATCTCTCCTCCGATAACGGTCGGTCGGTCGACGATACGTTTCGGATGAGCAGCAATGCAATTGCTCAAAATGGGGGCTCCAATTGTCTTTGCCGATCGAATTCTTGCCGGCCGAACTTCCGCCGATCGACGAACCCACGCTGATCCTCGTGATCAATCAGGCCTATGAATCTGGTTCCTCCATGGCTGAGGTGTTCGAAGCGACGCGAGGGCATTGGCGGGTAGGCCCGGAAACCCGGGAAACGACAGCTGTTGTCCTCGGGGTTGCTGGCGGAATCGTACGTGGTGTTTTTAGGCCATCAACGTGGTTTCCTTCTCCCATGGCAGGCCAAGAGGGCCGGTGGGGGTTCGACGGTGCAGAAGCGCCAGAGCTTTCACATCTCGTCGGGACTAGCGTCAGCCGACTTCCGGTTCGAAAAGGCGCGTCGAACCCGGTGCGTTTATATATGAACGGCCTCCCGGAGGCCGGTTCCAAAGGGCTGCCGCTGGTCGCTCGTTGGGAACTCGTTCCAGGGGATTACCTCGGCCGGCAGGAGCGACAGGATCTTTATGGTGGCGCCACATTTGGTGGAATACAGCCATCAGCTCTTTCACCGAACGTGTTTCTCTACTCAGATCCAGCTCAAGGCAGCAACTATGGGTACGAATACGACGGCTGGAATGAGGACGGCTCGGTCTTCTTCTACACGGGCGAGGGTCGAACGGGTGACCAACGCATGCGAGTGGGTAACCAGGCCCTCCGTGACCACTCGCGCGACGAAAGGGACCTAAGGGTCTTCATCGCCGACGGGTTTGAGCCGGGGACACGCACAGCACGGCAACAGTACATAGGGCAGTTCAAGGTCGACCCTGAACTCCCTTTTGAGACGCAGGTCGCGCCTGACCAGCATGGCCAAGCGAGGTCGGTATTCGTATTCCGACTACTTCCATTAGGTCCAGCGCTAGTGGCAGCTAGAGATCGGAGTCACTTTCCCATAGCTCTTCGAGCCGAGGTCGAAGAAGTCGCTCTCGATGTGGCTACGCTCACCGCGCTTACCCGCGAGATAGATATCGAGGCGTTCACGTCTGTTGATTCAGCGCACGAGGCAATCGCTCGGACGGTTGTCGTGCATCGACCCGAGGCTGAACTCGTCCTCGTCTTACGCGGCGCACTCGAAGCTCGGGACCACCGAGTGCACCGTCACCACATTCGGCCGGCTGGACAGTCGAACTCGATATACACGGATCTTTTTGACGCGACGACCAACGTGCTCTTCGAGGCCAAGTCTGACTCGTCGCGCGAGTCGGTCAGGATGGCTATCGGCCAACTATTGGACTATCGCCGATTCATGCCGGCCGACACTCGTCTTGCCGTGCTGGTGCCCACGAAGCCCGCTCGGGACCTACTCGATCTGCTCCGAACCGTAGATATCGAAATCTGGTACCCGAACAGCCTCGGCGAATTCGACTCTCCCGTTGAAATCGACGACAGCCTCGCGGTACAAAGCGTCCTTACAGCCACTTCCGCCGCTTGAAGATCAGCCACGGCCCTAATCCGATCAGCCCCATCGCCGCCACCGGTCGGCTTGTTGCGGCAATGACTTCGCAGCTTCTGGCGGGATCGAGCGTGCGGTCATCAAGAGCCTTAGCCAGATTGGTTCCTCTGAGCTGTGGCATTCCGTTTTCCAGAGAAGCTGCAAGCCGCCTTCTGCAGTTGGGTCGGCAGCAACCGATAGCCTTGCATTGCTGCTCATGCACCAGGCAGAGCGTTGGAAGGAATCCATGGCGGTCGCTGCTCCCTTTGAGGTTGAGTACGGCGAGGTGTTCACGCGCCTCTGGGTTGTAGAAGCCATTTTGGATCTCGTGGGATATACCGCTGATCGTGACCTCGCGAAAATGCGGCTCGTAGAACCGTCAGTTGGTTCTGGAGCCTTCTTTGTGCCAGCAGTCGAGCGGCTCCTCGCGTCGGCACGTCTACACGGAATTGACCTAGCCGAGCTCGACGGAGCAATCTTCGGGCTAGACCTCCAGGGCGAGCACGTAGAGAGTTGCCGCGCCAAAGCTGTTGAGCTGTTGATCGCCGAAGGCGCGAGCGAAAAACTAGCAATAGGCCTCGCAAACGGTTGGCTACACGCCGGTGATTTCTTGCTGGATGACGTTCCGCGTGGCGTTGACTTCGTTGTTGGCAACCCGCCGTACATACGCACGGAGGACTTGGACGACACTGTCGAGGCCAAATACCGCGCCCGATGGAAGACTATGCGCGGACGCGCCGATATCTACGTCGGCTTCTACGAGCGCTCTCTCGGGCTTTTAGCTTCGGGGGGCATGCTCGGGTTCATCTGCGCTGACCGTTGGATGCGGAACGCGTACGGCAAACACCTTCGAGGCCTAGTTGTCTCTGGATACTCAGTTCAGTCTGTCTGGCAGATGCACGACGTGGACGCTTTCGAGACGGAAGTGTCGGCATATCCCGCGATTACGGTACTCGCGAACGCCGTGCAAGGTCCGGCGACATTCATCGAAACCACGGGATCCTTCGACGGAGAATCGGCCCGTGAGGCGCTCGCGTTCATTCAAGGCGAGGTCGAAGAGGTCGCAGGAAACGGATGGGAGGGAGCACGGCTCCCGAGCTGGTTCGAGACGGCGGACTTTTGGCCCGCAGGCCGGCCTCGAACAATCAAGCTACTCGAGCGGCTTCAAGAAGATTTCCAGACATTAGAGGCAGACGGAACGACTCGAATCAGCATCGGCGTTGCAACGGGCGCCGATAAGGCCTATATCGTGCCTCGTGACGCCAACGTCGACGTGGAAGAGGATCGCCTGTTGCCGATCGTTATGGCGGACGACATCAGGGCAGGTCATCTGAAGACTCCAACCAGCGTCATGCTGAATCCGTGGGACGACAAGGGTGTGCTCGTTGACCTGGAATTATACCCGAGATTCGCGGCGACTCTAGGCTCGCATGACGCTGTAGCGAAGCGGTTCGTGGCCAAAAGAAATCCAGCCAACTGGCACCGCACCATTGACAAGATTTATCCGGGGCTGGCGGCCAAGCCAAAGCTTCTTTTGCAGGATATGAAGGCCCAGATCACGCCAGTGCTGGAGCCAGGAGGGTACTACCCACACCATAATCTGTACTACGTCACGTCGACGACCTGGGATATGGAGGTGCTCGGCGGCCTACTGCTTTCGAGGATCGCCGAGGCTTTCATCAGCGCTTACGGCGTCAAAATGCGTGGAGGCACACTACGTTTCCAAGCACAATATCTTCGTAAGATCACCGTGCCAGCTCCAGACAGTATCTCGGCGGACGTCGCTGACAGACTTCGCGACGCCTTCCGTGCAAGTGACCGCGACGCGGCGACGCGTGCAGCCGAGGAAGCATACGGAATGCTGCCTGGTGAGAGCGAAACCACGCTGAGGAACGGCTGATGGAGCAGAGCGAGGCGGTTCTTGAGCTTTTCGACCGATTTTGGAGAGAGAAGGACGAAGCCGTCGAGCGGCATAGGATCGCAGGCAGAGAGGGCGGAGCCCAGGCACGAGATGCGCGCCACATGGTCAGGCTCGCCGGATTTGTCCGGCAGATGTTCATTAGCGCGGGACTCGCCGATGACGAGGTTCACGTCGACAGAGCGATCCCCGGCTATTACCGGCGATCGAAAAACTGGGACGTGGTGGCGATGCACAAAGGCCATTTGGTTGGCGTCGTGGAGCTCAAGTCGCAGGTAGGCAGTGAAGGGAATAATGGCAACAACCGAATCGAAGAAGCCCTCGGCAATTCCTTCGACGCCAGGGCGGCGCAGGAACTGAACCACTCATTCGGAGCATTGCCTGTTTGGAACGCTTTCTGCGTCGTCTTCGGTTCGGATCCGAGTCTTTCCAGGCCGGTCCGGACTCGCGGCACCCCCCTCTTCCGCACTGACCCGATTTTCGACGGCATGACTTACGGCGATCAGTGGGCGATCGCGGTGGAGCGATTCGTTCTAACTGGTGCGTATAGCGCTGGTTGGATGGCGGTTACCTGGGTGGACCAAGAGGGGTTCGTAAACTACGACGAACCGGTACCCGCGGCGACCGCTGAGACCCTTCTAATCCAGATCGAGGCGCGCGTGCGATTCGCGAAGCGGGCGCTTGCTCGTGAATAACAATTGCCGAAGAGAGAGCACCATGAGCAAGCTGACATCGAACGAGATCTGGCGAGCCGCCGTTCTGGGCTACTGGGAAGGCCTTGATCTGCAGCAAGCGAAGCAGGGCCAATTGACCGGCGTTAAAGACACCGGCAACCGCGCCGCAGTCACCGGCGGCAAGCAGATGGACGCCATGCAGGAGGTTTTCGCTATGCTCTGGCGGGGTGACCCCGAAATTGAACTTGAAGTACGAACCACGGGTCACAATAACCTGCCAGCATACTTTCGGCCTGCGAAGAACTGGGACTTACTCGTCCTGTATCGGGGATCCCTGATCGCTGCCATGGAGTTTAAATCCCAGCGAGGTCCGTCATTTGGGAACAACTTCAACAACCGGACTGAGGAAGCGCTCGGCCTGGCAGCAGACTCTCAAATGGCGGTGGAACGGGGACTGTTCGGGCGTTTGAAGCCTTGGTTCGGATTCATCATGCTCGTTGAGCGTGCGCCAAAGTCACTGGCTCCCGTTGCAGTGCCGAGGAACATGCCGTTCCCAGCGGACCCGGTCTTCACCGGAGCTTCGTACATTGAGCGCTACCGCATCTTTTTCGAGCGAATGGTCGTGGAAGGCAACTACGACGCCGTTGCGCTCGTAACCGCCAAAGGTGGGGATTCGGATTTTGTCGAGCCGTCCGTTGGGCTATCACTGGCGAACCTCGAGGCGGCAATCCGCTCCCGGATCGAGTACATTAAGGCGCTGCCCGACGATGTCTTTGATGTGCTGACAGAGCCGGGTTAAAATCGAATGTCCAAGGTCGGTTGCTCCGTTCCTCCTCGATAGAAAGAGCATATCCAAGGTTTTCGACCCAGATTGTGCCATCGCGTTCAAGTGACCTGGATTGGCGTGCAGCCCAGAGGAGTAGCTGAACTGATTGCTAAACGATTTTGCGCAGGTTGCAATTGGGGCAGTACCAGTACGGTTTTTCAACCGGTCCACACAGCAACATTCTGAGCATGCAAGCAGGGCAGTTGGGGGTGTCCATCCAGCTGTCCGTATCCCGCATCCTCAGAGACTAATCTACTTGGCTGGAGCACGAGCGAATTCTTCACATCCCGTTGGTCACACACCGCCAGGCTAGACCTTTGATGTCGAGTGGATACAAACGGAATGCCTGCGCGAATCTCGCCCTCTCGAATTACTTTGCGCGGGCTGGCGCAATAGTTAGCGCATCGGCCGTTCGCGGGAGGAGGTTGCCGAGTGAGGTGATTGGCTTCTGGTACAGCCGCTTACGTCGTGCTCGGGCCCATAAGAGGTTGACCTCTTGGCCCGCAGTTATCGTGGAGACGGCACATTGGCGGGCTATCAGTGCTGGCCAGCGTCGTCCCGCGCTAGCGTCGATGGTGGTGGGGTAACCAGTGGTTTCCTCGCCCACGTCGAAGTTCAAGCGGGCGGTGGAGCTGTCCGTCGACTGACGCATAGAAGTAGGACTACTCTCGGGGGAAGGTAGCAGCGATGGGCAATTTGACCCTCGGGAGAGCACCAGGGGGCATCTTGATCGACGGTGGACAGATACGCGAGCAGCTCGATTTACAACGCCGCAAGGTCGACTATGACTCCTATGACGTCACAATCGATGAGCTCGTCAGACGAGTCGGACGAAACCGCATCGAAGTCGCGCCGGTATACCAACGCCAGTTCCGATGGGATCACGTTCGTCAGTCGACTCTCATCGAATCATTCTTGCTAGGAGTGCCGGTTCCACCGTTGTACATGGCGACGAATTCGCCGATAGGCGAACAGCTGCAGTGGGAAGTGGTCGACGGTCTCCAGCGGTTGTTGTCCCTTGTGAATTTTATCGGCGACGAGCCGGCACGTGNAGGCATCGGGACTGAATGGCAAACCGGCCGTGCTAACCGGGTTGGAAAAACTGCCCTTGCTCAACGGTCTCTCTTTTGTTGAGCTACCTACAGACCTCCAGGGGATTCTGGTTGACCGACCGGCCAAGGTCATCGTCCTCAACGACAAGAGTTCGAAGCAGGTCCGGTTCGACCTGTTCGAGAGACTGAACACCGGTGGCCTGCGTTTGACGGATCAGGAGGTTCGGGAGTGTGTCTTCAGAGGCGACTTCATTAATTTCGTCACTGAAATGAGTGAATACAGATCGTTCAAGGCGGTCGTGAACGTGCCAGCAAACAAACTGAAAGATGGCACGCCTCAGGAGTTCGTACTGCGGTTCTTTGCATATTTGGATACGTATCAAAACTTTGATCACTCTGTGAAGAACTTTCTAAACGAGTATGCAGAAAAGGCTTCTGAGGGATTTCACGATTCGCCCAGTAGGGAGGCCGAGTTTCGCGGTACGTTCGACTTCCTCGCTGAGAGCTTTCCGCAGGGCATCAGGCGCAACAATCGCCTCACAACTCCCGTCAACCTGTTCGAAGGAGTAGCGGTGGGCGCCGCCTTGGCGCTCAGACTTAATTCCGATGTCGCGCCGACGCGAAACCCGGATTGGGTTACGGGTGAGGCGATGACAGCGTCGACGACTGGGGCAACAAATTCGCGTGTCCAGGTTCGCAACCGGATTGAGTTCGCCCGTGACCGCTTCTTAGCTCGATGAGATCAGTTTCTGTCGTATCTATTCGTTCGGAATTCAACGCACAAATGGCACTAGCGAAGACCCTAGTCGTGGTGGGCGAAAGCACCGTGGCTGGCGGCAGTCTAGGGATCAGCCGGGAGTCGCGCGGTTTAGCGATGGTGGTGCTATTTGCGGCTTACGAGAAATTGGTGCACTCCCTAGCGCGAGAATTGCTAGAAACAGCAGCGACCTATCGCGGAAAGCGCAAGAACTTGGCGCCGGGAATCAGGTTGTTGAGTATCTCTGGCGCCCTTTCCTCCGTTCAAAGCGCCTCGAAGAAGAACTTGTGGTCCAAATGCGGTCCAAAGGTATCCGAACACCTGGAGCTACCGGCATCAACGCTTGATACTGCGATCTTCCCGGACGACGGCAGTTTCATGGACGAGTCGCAAATCACCCTGTTCTGTGAGGTATTCGCCATCAGCGGGTGGGCCGCGACCTTGGGTAAGGCTTTCTTCCTGCTTCAGGAGGTTCGTGAAGGACGGAATGCCGTCGCTCACGGACGTATGACCGCTGAGGAGGTAGGGAAAAGCAAGACGTTCGGAGATACCATCAACAAGATCGGCGACTGGGACGAGGGGTGGAATCGGTTCTTAGATTCCGTTGAGGCGCTTGGCTCAGCTCGGTCACATTTTGTAGCCGCGTAAATTCCCGCCAGACAAAAGCCGTTGACTCCTTCCTCGGCGAGCCGGGTGGCGGCGTCGATGGCCAGGGTGCACCTCGCTGCCGGTGGCGATGGTCGCCAGGTCGCCGCCGTCGCCGTGTTTCCAACGCAGGTATACGCCGGCCGTCACCCCGGCGGCGGTGAGGTCGGTGCTCGCCAGCACGGGCAGGTCCTGGCGGCGGCTGAGGATGGAGGCTCCACGGCCTGGCGCATGCGTGGCACTGTCAATGCGTCGTTGGTGCCAGCGCGCCGCGGTGCACGGCCGCTGGAAACGCACTGTTGCCGTCATGGAACGGTCGTGTTCGAGGACAAGGAGTGAACTTGCCTAGGAGGTGACCAGCCCACTTGCATTATTTGGCGTTAACCCGGCTATGGACAGTGAGAGTATTGGACGCCAGTAAATCACCTCTCACTAGGCTTTCCGGAATCAGTGAGAGCAAGAGTCTCCGAGACTGAACAGGAATTCCATTGAAAGCAAACCCGATGTACTTGCTTGATTCTCTCTCGAATAATGACGTTACGTTCTTCATTCCTCCATATCAGCGAAATTACGAGTGGCTGACGGACAACTGCAGAGTTCTACTTTCCGACGTCAAGAAGGTCGCTGCGTCGAACCTGACAGACGTGAAGACAGAACATTTCTTTGGCAGCATTGTTTATGTAGTAGAAGAAGCAGGCTTCGGGCTTCCAGATAAATACGTACTTACTGACGGCCAGCAGCGTATTACAACCACGATGCTTCTGCTTATGGCGCTGCGGGACAGTATCGACGATCCCGCTTACCAAGAGACTATTCAAAGGCGCTACCTAGAGAATGACCGAGCTGACAATAGCGTCGAGTACAAGATCAAACTTAAGCAGGTCGAGACCGACTGGGAAGCCTACAAGCTCCTCGTTCTTCGAAGTGATGTGCCTGCAACGCTAAAAAACTCTGCCGTACACCAGAACTACTTGTTTTTCCGTAAGGCCATTGAGCCGCTCCCCGATGCGGAAAAGAAAAACCTCCTCGAGAAGGGCCTGATGAGATTCAGCATCATCTCGATACAGCTTGAACCAGATCGAAACCCGTGGGAGAACCCCCAAGAAATATTCGAGTCGATGAACTCGCTGGGCAAACCGCTCTCGCTTGCTGATCTAGTTCGCAACTATCTCTTGATGGGGAAAAGCACTGGCCAGCAGACTGCGCTCTATAACGGGTACTGGCTAACCCTAGAGAAGAGGCTGCCCGGAACTCTGTCCGAATTCATACGTGACTGGATGCAAGCAGATCAGCACAAGAGCTACAAAGTTGCACGCGAAAACAACTACAAGGAACTCTACGGAGCCTTCAAAGACATTGTGCGCGGGCGGAGTGTGGAGGCCCTCTTCGAGAGCTTCGTTCGCTTTTCGCACCCATACTCTATCGTGTGCGGACTCGAGTCCACCGGGCATCAAAGACTCGACCAGGTCATCTTCGACCTCAATGTAATCGGGGTCGCACCTGCATATTCTTACCTAACTGAGGTGCTAGCCGCATGGGAAGCGGAAGCTTTAAATGATGCAGACGTCGTGACAGTACTAACTTGCGTCAGGACATATTTGTTGCGTCGACGGGTTCTCGGCCTAACGCAGGCGGAAAACAAGTTTTATCCGGTCCTGGGCGGCCAATTATATGAGCTCACCAGCTCTCCGGACTTGTCGGATACCTTGTTTCGGCAGCTTTCTTCTCAGGAGTATGCCCTTCGCCTGCCTAACGATGACGAGATGGCATCTAAGCTCCGCGCGATGAACTTCTACAACCTCGGGCGTTCTAGAAACTACCCTCGTCTGCTTCTTTCTATGGCGGAGGAGAGCCTTACGAAGGCTCGCCCGAAATGGGACGATCCTCGGTTGCAACTTGAGCACATCATGCCCCAGAAGATGAGCGCGGACTGGCGTCAAATGCTTGGGGAAGATCCCGAGGCAGTGCATCAGGAGTATGTGAACAACGTCGGAAACATTACGCTGATTCGTCATAACCAGGAGCTGGGCAACAAGTCTTTTGGTGACAAGAAAGAGACGTACGCGGGTCAATCGGGTTTGCAAGTTACACAGAACCGAATCCTGGATCGAGACGTCTGGGATGCAGAGGCTATTCGACGTCGTCAGGATTACATCATTGATCTCATCACCGTGCATATTCTTGAGATTCCTAAGCGTTTCAGGCGTGCGAGCAATTGGAATCAGAACGACGGAGAGTCCGCGCAATTCGACTCTCGTAGGACTCTTAACCAGCTGATCGGAGAGACGATTGAGTACGTATCTAACCCCATGATCACCGCGAAGGTTATCAGCGACTCTCGGGTGTTATTTGAGAGCGATGAATGGGCGCTGGGACCATTGACCAAGGTGTTGAAAGAACGGAGCGGCGCGACCGTGAGTAAAACGAGCAATTTCCATGGTGCGTCGAACTGGAGTTGGGATGGCACCAAGTTGGTTGACCTCGAACTCTAGGCGTGAACCATATTGGGCCTCCTAACCGATGTGAGGTCTGAAAGCTTCACTACTCGCCTGGTCATGCCGTATTGACGGTATGGCGAGAGTTCAGCCCGGCCCGAGTCAGTGCTCGGAATGAATGTGACCACGCGGCCAAACTGATGATCTCGTAAAGTCCAGCATGGGGTGATTGGCCCCCCTTGGTCCCGAAGTCGCACCCGGCTTGATGCAGCCTGCGCTAGCAGGGGAACCGGGCGACAATCCCACATCGATTCTTCGGCCCTTTGCTGGCGCTATGCGCGAACTTATTTTCAAAGATCTAGCAGAGATGTTCATTATTCGGCGATCGCGGCAGAATGGTCGAGCACCAGGCAGATCGGATGCTCCGGGATGCGACTCATATTCCAGTAAGTAGGTGCCGAGCGGAGAGAAGCGCAGCGCTGCCGGAAACTCCGAGGCGTGTTGCGCCTGCTTCGACCATGGCAAGAGCATCGGCGAAGCTGCGCACGCCGCACGCCGCACGCCGCACGCCGCACGCCCCACGCCGCACGCCGCCCGACGCCTTCACCTGAGCCCGGTCGCCCACGGTCTGCTTCATCAGGCGCACCGCGTGCACTGTCGCACCGCCGGCGGAGTGGAATCCGGTGGAGGTCTTGACGAAGTCGGCGCCCGCGCCCACGGCGGCCTCACAGACTGCGACGATCTCCGCATCGGTCAGCCGCGATGTCGGCCTGCACGTCGGCGAAGCGGCCGGCCTTGGCGGCGCCGATGTCGATGACCATGTCGATCTCGTCGGCCCCCTGGGCGATGGCGAGAGCTGCCTCGACGGCCTTGATGGAGCTGTGGTGCTTGCCGCTGGGGGAGCCGTAGACGACGGCGACCTTGAGGTCGGCGCCGGCGGGATGGTGAGCGGCAGCATCGAGGGGGAGACGCAGACCGAGTAGGTGCCCAGCTCGATGGCCTCGTTGATGAGCGCGGTGACGTCGGCGGCGGTGGCCTCGGGCTTGAGCAAGGTGTGGTCGATGAGGCGGGCGACGCTGGCGGCATCGGGGGCGAGGTGAGTCATGAAATCAGTCCTTAGTTGGTGACGAGTTCGGGGGCGCCGTGCGGCGCAGTAGGGGTGCCGGCGAGGGTGGCACGCGCGGCGGCGATGACCGCGTCGAGGTGGATGCCGCGGAGGCGCAGCACTTCGGGGCCGCTGCCGGACTCGCCGAACTCTTCGACCGAGACGACTTGGCCGTCCAGGCCCACCCAGCGGTACCAGGCGTCGCCGCGGCCGGCCTCCACGGCCACCCGGGCACGCAGCGCGGCGGGCAGCACCGACTCGCGGTAGTCGGCGCTCTGCTCGGCGAACCACTCGACGCAGGGCATCGAGACCACGCGAGCGTTGATGCCCTCCGAGGCGAGTTGGGTGGCGGCCTCGATGGCGAGGTGCACCTCGCTGCCGGTGGCGAGGATCGCCAGGTCGTCGCCGTCGCCGTGCTGCCAGCGTGCGTAGCCGCCGGCGGTCACCCCGGCGATCGTGGTGTCGGTGCTGGCCAGCACAGGCAGGTCTTGTCGGCTGAGGATCAGGGCGACCGGGCGGTCGGGGGAGGCGAGGATGCGGCGCCAGGCGGCGACGACCTCCACGGAGTCGGCGGGGCGCACGACGTCCAGGCCCGGCACGGTGCGGAGCGACGCGATCTGCTCGACCGGCTGGTGGGTGGGGCCGTCTTCACCGACGGCGACGGAGTCGTGGGTGTAGACGTACACCGCGCCGAGCCCCATCAGGGCGGCCAGGCGGATGCTCGGGCGCATGTAGTCGCTGAATACCAGGTAGGTGGAAGCGAACGGGCGCCACGGGCCCTGCAACGCGATGCCGCTGAGGATCGCGGCCATGGCGTGCTCGCGGATGCCGAACCGGATGAACTCGCCGGCCGGGTTGGCGGCGGAAAACCGGGCGCCGTCGACCTCCACGGTGGTGGACCCGGCCAGGTCGGCCGAGCCGCCCCAGAGCGGGGCCTGGCCCTGCAGGGCGCGGAGCACGGCGCCGTTGGTCTTGCGGGTGGCGATGAGGTCGCCGGGCTCGCCGAGCGTCACCGTGTCGAGGGCGGCGGTGTCGACCTCGCCACCGCGGAAGGCCCGCCAGCGGGCGGCGGCCTCGGGCTGACGGGTGGCCCAGGCGGCGAGGTCGGCCTCCCACGCGGTGTGCATCCGCTCGCCGCGGGTGAGGGCGCCGCGGGTGTGTTCGAGGGTCTCGGTGGAGACGAGGTCGTGCAGCGGGGCGTCGGGCGCGAAGCCGAGCGTGGTTTTCACGAGCGCGAGCTCGTCGGCGCCGAAACCGCCGGAGTGCGCGGCGGAGGTGCCGCCGAACTTCGCCGAGGGGGCGCCGATGACGGTGCGGAGGGCAACTAGGGTGGGCCGGCCGGTGCGGTCGGCGGCCTCGCGCAGGGTGGCCTCGAGGGCGTCGAGGTCGGTGGGGGTGTCGATCTCGAACACCCGCCATCCGTAGGCCCGGTACCGGGCGCGCACGTCTTCGGCGAAGGTCGCATCGGTGCTGGAGTCGATGGTGATGCCGTTGTCGTCCCAGATCAGAACCAGGTTGTCGAGGCCGAGGGTTCCGGCCAGGCTGGACGCCTCACCGGAGACGCCTTCCTGCAGGCAGCCGTCGCCGGCCAGCACCCAGGTGGTGTGGTCGAGCAGGGTGGAGCCGGGCGTGAACACGGCGCTCTCGTGCCGGGCGGCCATGGCCATGCCCACGGCGGAGGCGACGCCCTGGCCGAGCGGGCCGGTGCTCATCTCGACGCCGACGGTGTGGTGCAGCTCGGGGTGTCCGGGGGTCTTCGAGCCCAGCGTGCGGCTCTTGGCGAGGTCGTCGAGGGTGAGGCCGTAGCCGGTGAGAAACAGCTGGGTGTAGAGCAGAAGGCTGGCGTGACCGGCGGAAAGAACGAAGCGGTCTCGGGCGGGCCAGTCGGGGTGGGCGGGGGAGTGGCGCAGGACTCGGGAGAACAACACGTGGGACAATGGCGCCAATGCCATGGCGGTGCCGCCGTGTCCGTGTCCTTTGGCCTGCACCACGTGGGCGGCGAGGGCTTGGGCGCTCGCGACGGCGCGGGCGTCGAGGTCGATGGGTGTCGTCGTTGACGGGAACTTCTTCGTTTCGGTAGCCATGCGAGATACTTTGGTATACAAATGTACTTAAGTCAACAAACACGTCGGGGCCCGCCCGCAGCGCTGACGGAATCAGCACGAAGATGGGAATTCAATGGCACACGCTTTGTCCACCGGCTCGGGTGTGGTCTTGGACCTCATCCGCTCCGGCCGTGCCACCACCCGCACCGACCTCATCGACCAGCTCGGCTGGTCGCGCATCACCCTGGCCCGTCGGCTCGACGAGCTGCTGCACGCCTCGATCGTGATGAGCGTGGGCCAACTCGACTCCCGCGGCGGCCGCCCGCCCGAAGAATTCGCCGTGAACCCGGATGCCGGCCTGCTGCTGGCCGTGGACATCGGCGGATCGCACACCCGCCTGGCCATCACCGACCTGGTCTCCACCATCCTCAGCGAAGACGAGGCCGACATCGGCCTGAGCGAGGGGCCGGCGGAGATCTTCGAGTGGGCCGGCCAGGTCTTCGACCACATGCTCGACCGGCTCGGCAAGACCCGCGCCGACGTGGTGGGCATCGGCGTGGGCGTGCCCGGGCCGGTCGACTTCGTCTCCGGCCGGCTGGCCAGCCCGCAGGTGGACACCCAATGGGAGGGCGTGCTGGTGAAGGACTACTTCGCCGGCCGCTACGACCATGCCGTCTTCGCCGTGGACCGGGACGTGAACATCATGGCGCTCGCCGAGGCCCGCCGCGGCTGGAGCGAGTACCGGGACGTGGTGGTGCTCAAGGCCGGCATCGGCGTGGGACTCGCGTTCGTGCTGGACGGCTCGATTTACCGCGGCTCTCGCGGTGGCGCAGGGGCGCTCAGCGCGGTGCGCGCCGGGGGAGAGCGCACCGTGCGGCTCGAGAGCATCGCCAGTGGCGCGGTCATCCGCAGCGAACTGCTGAGCGCCGGCCGCCGCGTGCGCACCAGCAGCGACATCGTGAGCCTCGCCAACGACGGCGACCCCGCCGTGCTGCGCCTGCTCGCCGAGACCGGCACCGAGATCGGCCTGAGCCTGGCCCATGTGGTGGGGCTGCTCAACCCGCAGGCCGTCGTGATCGGCGGCAACCTGGCCCAGGCCGGCGAGCCCTTCCTCAGCGCCATCCGGCAGGCGATCTTCGCCGGCGCCCGGGACTTCGCGCTGCAGGGTCTCGTCGTGGAGAAGTCCCGACTCGGCCACATCGCCGGCGTCACCGGCGCCTCGCTCATCGCCCAGGATGCACTGTTCGAGGCCGACCGCATCAGCCGGCTCACCCGCGGCGGCGTCACCGGCGTCTCGCTGCACACGCAGCCGGCCTGAGTGCACCCGGAGCGACGGCGGGACTTTCGGCCGCCTCTCTCTGCGCGCGCGGATGGCGACGCCCGAATGGGCGTCCGAAATTACTTTGGTGCACTTGTAGACAAAAGGTCGCTTAGGCTAATACAGTCATCCCAGTCGCCCTCGCGGGCCGGCTGCACCGAAAACAACAAAGGAGTTCATTCGTGGCACTGAACCTGGCCGAAGCCCTCTCGTCGATTGACACCCGAGCGGAGGCCGCCGACTGGCGGGCCGCCATCCGTCTCGCGGGCGCGGGACTCGTGGCCGGCGGCGCCACCACGGATGCCTACACCGACGAGATGATTGACGCCGTCGAGAAGCACGGCCCCTACATCGTGATCGCCCCGGGCGTCGCCCTGGCGCACTCCCGCCCGTCGCCCGCGGTTCTCACCGGAGGGCTCAGCTGGGTTAGCCTGGCCACCCCCGTCGAGTTCGGCAACAAGGCCAACGACCCCGTCACCCTCGTGATCGGGCTGGCCGCCACAGACCACGACGCACACCTCCAGGTGATGCAGGCGCTCGCCGGGGTGCTCTCCGACAGCGCCGCGATGACGCGCCTGACCGCCGCCGGCACCGCCGACGAGGTTCGCGCCGTGCTCGGCGAACTCGCCGTCGCCGCGTAACGTGGCCACCCGCATCCACCCCTGATTTCTTTTCTTACGTCACACCCAATCGAAAGGCACCCCATGAAGATCGTCGCCGTCTGTGGAATGGGCATTGGAACCTCAGTGCTGCTGAAAATGAACGCCGAGAAGGTTCTCGCCAAGCTCGGCATTGATGCGGATGTTGAAGCCGCCGACATGGGCGTGGCCCGCGGCGCCGCGCAGACCGCCGAGATCGTGCTCACCAGCGAGGAGCTGGCCGAGGAACTCGGCGATGTGCCCGCCGAGGTCATCGTCATCAAGAACTTCTTCGATCTCGACGAGATCACCGAGAAGCTCACCGCCGCAGTCGAGTAACCCCTTCACCCCCTCTCTCAACCACAGAATAAGGAGCATCACACAATGGAGTGGCTCGTCGTCATCCTGAATTTCATTGGGCAGCAGATCCTCAATGTGCCCGCGTATCTGATCGGCATCATCACGGCTATCGGGCTCATGGCGCTCAAGCGCAACTCCGGTCAGGTGATCGGCGGTGCCCTCAAGGCGGCCCTCGGCTTCCTGATCCTCGGCGCCGGCGCGAACGTAGTGGTGGGCTCGCTCGACCCGCTGGGCCGGTTGATTCTCGAGGTGACCGGCGCCCAGGGCGTCATCCCCACCAACGAGGTCATCACCGCCATCGCGCAGGAGCAGTTCGGCGCGCAGAGCGCCTACGTGCTCACCCTCGGGTTCCTGGTGATGCTGGCGCTGGCCCGGTTCACTCCTCTTAAATACGTGTTCCTCACCGGGCACCACATGGTCTTCATGGCCACCATGCTCACCGTGGTGCTCTCCGTCGGCTTCGGCGACGGCGCCAGCTGGCTCGTGGTTCTCATCGGCGCGCTGCTGCTCGGCGTGATCATGGTGGTGATGCCCGCGTTCGTGCACCCGTGGACCAAGAAGATCACCGGCAACGACACCATCGCCATCGGCCACTTCGGCACCCTCGGCTACATCGCCGCCGGTGCCGCCGGCCAGGTCGTGGGCCGCAGCAGCAAGTCCACCGAAGAGATCAAGTTCCCGCAGGGACTCAAGTTTTTGCGCGACTCGATGGTGGCCACGTCGCTGTCGATGGTGCTCATCTACATGGTCTTCGCCGTGTGGGGCCTCATCGCCCTGCCGCTGCAGGATGCGCTCGACATCTTCGGCTCCGCCGACGCCGGCGCGTTCATCATGGCCGCCTTCGCTCAGGCGTTGCAGTTCGGTGTGGGCGTTGCGGTCATCCTTTACGGTGTGCGCACCGTGCTTGGTGAACTCGTCCCCGCGTTCCAGGGCATCGCCGAGAAGGTCGTACCCGGTGCGCGCCCCGCGCTCGACATCCCGATCGTGTTCCCGTTCGGCGCCAACGCCGTGCTGATCGGCTTTCTGAGCTCGTTCGCCGGTGGCCTCATCGCCCTCGGTGTGCTGGCGGTCTGGCTGAACCCGGTCTTCGGGCTCGCGCTGATTCTGCCCGGCATGGTGCCGCACTTCTTCACCGGTGGTGGAGCCGGTGTCTACGGCAACGCGACCGGCGGACGCCTGGGCGCGATGATCGGTGGTTTCGTCAATGGCGTGATCATCACCATCCTGCCCGCCATTCTGCTGCTGGTGCTCGGCGACTTCGGCTTCGCCAACAGCACCTTCGGCGACGCGGACTTCGGCTGGTTCGGCACCCTCGTGGGTGTCAGCGTGGGAGTGGGCGGCGGACTCGCGGTCGTTCTCGCGATTCTCATCGCCGTCGTGCTGGTCAGCGTCGCGATCGTCTACCAGATCCGTGTTGTGGACAAGGGCTGGGTGCCCGGGGCCAAGCGGGACGTCTGGATCGCGGAGGAGAAGGCGGCCGAGAAGGCCGTGCTCGACGCCGAGAAGGCTCGTCGCAGGGCGGAGAAGGAAGCGGCGGCCGAGGCCGTCTAGTTCCACTCCGTTTGTTTCGCCAGAGGGCGGCTCCGCGGTGCGGGGTCGCCCTCTGGCGTGGGGGGCATCCGCGGGGCAGTTAGTCGAGGACCGCGTAGGCCTCGAGCTCGACGAGCACGTCGGGTTCGAAGAGGAAGTCAATGCCAATCACCGACACCGGCGGCAGTGGCTGCGGCAGGCCCAGCTCCTGGGCGACGAGCTCGATGCCGGCCATGAAGTCGGCGAACCGGCCCGGGGCCGACGCGTCGGTGAGGAAGAAACGCAACCGCACGACATCCGCGAAGGTGGCGCCCGCGCCTGCCAGTCCGAGGGCGGTGTTGCGGAGCACCTGGGCGACCTGCCCGGTGAGGTCGCCGGTGGCGATGTGGGTGGCGTCACCGTCGCGGGAGATCTGGCCGGCAACGTGCACGTGGCGGGTGCCGGTGCCGATGGCGACGTGGTGATACGGCACGGGCTGGAACAGGTTGGCGGGGGAGAAGGTTTCGACGCTCATGAGGCTGCTTTCGTTGAAGTCGGTTGGTGGTATCTCCTGTCTACCTAGTGCACGAAGGGAACTTCAACGAGACTAGGTGTCATGAATGACACCTCTCCGGCCGGATCCGCACTCCTCCAGGTGGATGCGCCGCACCGCGAACTGCTCGACCAAGTGCTCGATAAGTGGTCGCTGCAGGTGCTCGATGTGCTCTGCGGCACGAATCTGCGCTTCAACGAGCTGCGCCGCGCGGTGCCGGCGATCGGGCAGAAGTCGCTAACCGCGTCACTGCGCCGACTCGAGCGCAACGGCATGATCGAACGGGTGGTGCTGCAGACCCGCCCGGTGGCGGTGGAATACCGGATCGCCCCGGTGGGCAACACGCTCAACGAGCTCGTTGATGCGCTGCTGCGGTGGACCACGGAGAACCTGCCCGAGGTTCAGCGAGCGCGGGACAAATTCGACGCCGAGGAAGAGTCGCGCTGAGCTGGAACCGACGCGGTCGAACGGAGCGGAGTACCGTTGGAGGATGACCGAGCAGCAGCCATACGAGGTGGTGTCGAGCTACGACGACTTTGAGGTGCGCCGGTACCCGGAGCATGTCTTGGCCGAGGTCGTTGTCGACGGGGAATTCGAGGACGCCGGCAACCGTGCCTTCCGCTCCCTGTTCGCCTACATCAGCGGTGAAAACGTGTCCCGAATCAAGGTCTCGATGACAGCGCCGGTGGTTCAGGATGGCCCGTCGACGAAGATCGAGATGACTGCCCCTGTCGTGCAGCAACCCGGCTCCGCGGCCGAGAACACGCACCGGGTAGGGTTCGTGCTGCCGGCCGGGCTCACCGAAGACACCGCGCCGCGGCCGACCAACTCAGCGGTTCAACTGCGCACGGTTGCCGAAAGCACGGTGGCGGCCATCCGCTACCGAGGGCGCTGGACCGAGGAGAGCTACACCAAGCACCTCGAGGAGCTACGGGCGGCAATGGCGGCGGAAGGGCTGACAGAGACGGGCGGCCCCCGGTTCGCCCGGTTCGACCCGCCGCTCAAGCCCCCGTTCCTGCGGCACAACGAGGTGCTGCTCGAGGTTCGGGCCGTCTAGATTCGAGCGCTCGTCGGCTAGATCTTGCTCAGGCGTGAATCGGAATTGAAGCCCGGCCCGTTCCAGAGACGTTGGGCTTGCATTCACGCAGACGACTTCTGTGCGGCGATGCAGCCGACCCAGACCCCATCGCGCGCACGCGTCACACCCACGAACAGCTCGCGGCGGTCGCGTTCGTCGCGTTCGATCTGAGAATCGGTCAAACACCCGGCCGATAAAGTCTCAGCATGGACAGTCAGAGAACGACGCCGGAAGAGCTCGCGATTTCGCTTGGAATAAGTGGGCGCAGAATCCGCCGTTGGCTTCGAGCCGAATTTCCCAGGACCGGTTCGGAGCAGGGGCAACGGTGGTCTCTTACAGAGGAAATGGCCGCAGCGGCTCGAGCTCGTTTCAGCTGATTCGGAACCTTCGGAGAAGAAGCTCGCGCAGGGAAACATTCCGGTCCCACCGACGTTGCCTTCGATATGAAAGCCATTGTGTACAGCCAGACCGGTGACCCATCCGTGCTTCAGCTCGTGGATCGGCCGGTGGCCGAACCCGGTGCGGGCGAGGTGCGGGTGCGCATCGTGGTCAGTGGTGTGAACCCCACCGACTGGAAGTCGCGCCGCGGTTCGGCGCCGGGCGAGAAGCTGGCGTTCGACGACGTCGTGCCCGGTCAGGACGGCGCCGGCATCGTGGAAGCGGTCGGCGCGGGCGTGGAGCACGTCTCGGTGGGCGATCGGGTCTGGATGGCGCTCGCCGCGTACCAGCGGGCGAATAGCGGGTCCGCGCAGGAGCAGGCCGTCCTTCCCGCCGAGCGGGTCTTCAAGCTGCCGGCGACCGCGAGCTTCGACCAGGGCGCGAGCCTCGGAGTGCCGGCGATCACGGCGCACCGCGCGTTGACGGTTGCCGAGGACGGCCCGCGCCGGCTGCAACCGGGAGCGCTCGCGGGCAAGGTGGTGCTCGTGGCGGGTGGCGCAGGTGCAGTCGGGCACGCCGCGATTCAGCTGGCCCGGTGGGCCGGGGCATCCGTCATCACGACCGTGAGCTCGCCGGCGAAGGCGGCACTCGCCACGGCCGCGGGCGCGCAGCACGTGCTCACCTACACCGACCCGGACATCGTCGCCCAGATCCGGGCGATCGCACCGGAGGGTGTGGACCTGATCGTTGAGGTCGCGCCCGCCCAGAATGCGCCGCTCGACCTGGCGGTCATCCGCAATCGCGGGTCGATCGCGGTCTACGCCAACAACGGCGGCGACCAGATGACGCTCGACGTGCGCCAGCACTTCAGCCTCAACGTGCGCTACCAGTTCGTGCTGCTCTACACGGTGGGGATGGATGCGATTCGGGCGGCGGCCGAGGACATCAACGCGGCCCTCATCGACGGCGCACTCACCGTGGGGGAGGAAGCGGGGCTGCCCCTGCACCGCACCGATCTTGCCCACACGGCGGATGCCCACACCCTGATGGAGAGCGGCGTCGTGGGGAAGGTGCTGATCGACGTTTCGGTCGGCAAGCACGAGAGCGCGTCGACCGGGCATCCCGCAGGATAGAAGGCATGGCTCACCGTCAACGCACACCCGCCGATTCTGACGCCACCGGCGATCGGGCGGAAAAGACCTGCACCTCGTGTGGGCGCCGCATTCAGTGGCGCGCGAAGTGGGCCGACAACTGGGACGCGGTGAAGTACTGCTCGGCCGCGTGCCGCTCACATGGCGTTGATCCGACAGACCTCCGGCTGGAGGAGACCATTGTGACGCTGCTGGGCGCGCGGGCGCAGGATGCCACGATCTGCCCGTCCGACGCGGCGCGCGCGATCGGCGGCGAGGAGTGGCGCGACCTCATGGAGCCGGCCCGACGGGCAGCCCGCCGCATGGTCGCCCGCGGCGAGCTGCAGATCACGCAGGGCGGGAGCGTGGTCGATCCCTCGACAGCCAAGGGCCCGATCCGGTTGCGGCGGCCGCGCTAGCGCCGCCAGGTCAACGCGGAATGGCTAGGGACGCCAGCCGGGAGCGGGCCCAGCAACTGGCTGTAGCCCGAGCTATAACCCCGGCATGAGTACGCCAACCCGGATTCTCGACGCGCGCGCACGGGCCGGTCTCTCGCAGAGCCAGTTGGCCCTGCGCGCGGGAGTTTCGCAGCCCAATCTCTCCGCTTACGAGGCCGGCCGCGTGCAGCCGCGGCCCGAGACCCTCGCCCGCATTCTGGCCGCCACCGCTGAGCGGCCGTCGGTCGTGCTGCAGCGCGAGCGGGACCGCGTGCTCGAGCTGGCCGGCCACCGCGGGGCGGGCGCCGTGCGGGTCTTCGGCAGCATCGCCCGGGGCACGGATGCCGTCGGCAGCGACATCGACATCCTCGTCACCTTCGCCCCCGACGCCTCCATTCTCGATGCGGCCGGACTCGTCCTCGACCTCGAGAACCTGCTCGGCGTGCACGTTAACGTGATGAGCGACCGCGCCGAGGGCGCCATCCGTGATCGCGCCGTCGCCGAGGCGGTACCGCTTTGAGCAACGGCGTCCGCGGAAGCGCCGAACAGTGACGCACGAATTCGACCGACCCGGACGTCGCTTGGGCCGAGCTGCGGGCCATGCGCAACTATCTCGCCCGCGATTACGCGAACACCGACTATCAGATCATCTGGAATGCCCTCGTCACGGACTTTCCGCGGCTGCTGGTGCAGTTGGGGATTGCGTGAGCTACCGAGATGGGGCTAGAAACCGGCGCGGTCGAACGCCTGGATCAGGGTGGGCCGGCGGCGGTTCTCTTCGCGCAGCTCGACCATGATGAGCGGGAACCGCGCCGCGGCATCCGTCGCCTTCAACGCTCGGCGCAGCTGCCGTAGGCGGGCGACCGCGGACTTGTAGTTTTGCGGTTTAGAAATCTCCAGGTCGGTCTGGATGAGTCGGATGAGCACCGGAACCACGGCGGCCGGATCGGTTTTCTCCCGCGCGGCGACGAGCGTGGTCCACAACCTCACATCCGTCGTGAGCCGCTCGGCTGACTCCCAGGCACGATCGACAAGCCCCCGGCCGAGCAGGGTGGCGATCAACTCACCCGGATGCTGCGTCTCGAGTTTCGCGTAGACCGGCTCGGCGAGGGAGCTCCATTCCACGTGGTTGTTCTCGTCGGCGGCCTGCGCGAGGGCCAGGGCATTCTTGGACGACGGCCACCGGTCGAAAACAACCTGCCGGGCTGCGACCTCCTCGTGAGGGCGGTGCGCGTGCAGAAGCTCGCACCAGAAGTGGCCAGCATGCTCGGCCTGAAAACTGGTCTCGAGCAGGGTGGCCCGCTCGGCGTACGCGAGGGCCTGGTCGACGGCGCCGACCTCATCCAGAGCCTTCGCCAGATCACGCATCCGGTACGAGCGGGTGAGGTCGCCGAAGCTGGCGATGACCGCGTCGGGGTCGCCGCTCGCGACGGCCAGCCGTTCCCGGTAGCGGCCGATCAACCAGCGGTTCGAGTCGTAAGGGTCGGTGCGTGGGGGAAGGGCCGCCTCGAGCTCATCCAGGCGATTGGCCAGCAGGGACAGGCCCGCCGCGCCGAGGGCATTCGCGTAGGCGGCGATATCGGGCTCGAAGTAGTCCTGGGTGCCGTCGAAGCGGAAGTCGATGAGCCAGGTGGCGAGCACGGTCGGCTTGGGCGGCGTGGCGTTACACAGCTCGGCGTGGAGGGCGAGAAGCTCGTAGGCGAGATCGCCGATCTCGCCGTTGGAGTCATCGGCGCGCAACGCCACGGTGACCACGTTGGCGAGTGCCTTCTGTGTCGTGGGGATGAGGGCGGCGCTACCCCAGGTCTGCGCCGCTCTGCGGAGTTCGTGCACCCCAGCAAAGGCCTGGTTGGCGTATTCGGAGACCGCGTCCCACCGGATCAGTTCTCGCCGGGTGCGGAACATCGCCAGACTGCGGGTGCGGGCCTGGGCGAGGGTGTCGGCGGATGCGTCGGCGGGCGAGGCGACGGAAGGCGCGTTGGGCTCGGTCGCGGGTCGTTCGAACTCTGACGGGTGCATGGCAGCAAGTCTTGCAGCTTCGGGTGAGCGCTGAGCCGACGCTGGCGGTTTTGAGGGTCACGCTGCCCGGCGCTGTGTCAGCGCGGCGTCCGCAGACAGACGGCCGGCACCGGCGAGAACCAGGGTGACGGCGCTGGCGGCCAGCACAAGAGTCAGCTCGTAGCCGCCCTCGGCAGCAAAAATGCCGAAGGACAGGTGCACCACTTGGGTTCAGGGGGTCGTTGCAACACCTGATTGATTCGAGGTGTTGGGTGTGGGTGGTCGTGTTGGGTTGCCGCGTGAGGTTCACCGTCGGTAACCAAGTTCGATGGCATCCAGAAATTGGGTGGGTAGGCGCATCCCGCCATCCTGGTCAGCGATGTCAACGATCGCTGCGGGGCCGATCTGTTTCGCACTGACCCATCGGATCACCATGCCCGCGGGTTGGGTCGATCAGGGCCGTAAGCGCAACAGAATCGGACTGGACGGCGTCTTCTTGTCGAGCTCGACAACCGTGTGACGGGACCTGAGGAAATCCGAGAACTGACGGAATCCCAGGGTGCGCTCCTGGAACGACGGGTCCATGCGCTTCATTTGCTGCTTGAGGGTGGAGGCATGCTGCCAGTCCTGGTCATTCTTTGCGAGCAAGTCCATCGCCCGAACGAGCAGGGCGGTCGCTGCTTTCCGCGCGGCCGGGCTTGCGGCCTGGGTCTCCAGAGATTGGACGGTCGGTGTCGTGACGACTGCCGCCGAGGGCGCTGCCGCCGGCGCATCCGTCGACTCAAGCACGGGAGCGGTGAGCTGCGCCGCGCTCACAATGCCGGGCAGGGAGTCGTAGTCGGCGAACTCGTGACAGGCCGCTGCCAGCGAGGTGCTCGTCGCGCCTGACACCCCAATGCCGATGACGTAACGGCCGAGCCTCTTGCAGCGTTGGGCGAGCGGGATGTAGTCCGAGTCCCCGGCGACGATGACGATGTGGGAGAGGTCCGCGAGACGGAACGAATCCTCCATGACGTCGATGGCCAGGCGAATGTCCGCGCCATTCTTCAGCGAAGCCACTGTCGGAAACAGTTGGATGAGATCGACGGCGCGGTCGGTGAGCTGTCGCTGGTAGCGCGCGTTGACCGCGGCTGACCAGTCGGCGTAGGCGCGGCTGATGACGATGGCGCCGAACGAGGACGCGTAGTCCAGCACAGCACCAATGTCGATCATGGCGAGCTGGATGCGGGCGGTGACGGCTGGGTCGGCCTTGGCATGGCCGCTCGTGTGGTGGCGGGCCTTGTCCTTGGCGAACTGGTTGGGTCCGTGCAGCTGGTTGTAGCGGGAGATGACGATGTTGTCGAAGTCCAGGTAGACCCCGACTCGATCTTCAGACTGCTCGGCCATCCGGTGCTCCTCGTAAGTCGGTACCGGTGACGCGCACGCGTCCCCCTGTGGTCAGTCTCTCGGTTGAGGTGAGACTGCGCAATTCCGGGCTCGGACTGGGGGCGTGAGGTGACCGCACCGCTATTACAGCGGGCCGTCCCATCCTCGAACGGAGTGGATGGAGGCGGACTTGGGGTACGCCCCGGCGGTGCTTGAGCGCGGGCCGATCTCGAATAGGTCCAGCATGAGAAGCAGCGGGTAGTCCGGTGCCCATTGGGAACGTTTGACGACGACTCCCTCGCAGCCGATCACGGTTCCCTCCGGCCCCCAGATCACCGACCAGGTATGCGGACGGGACGCATCCACCGGAACCACGACCTCGACCATGTCGGTCACCAGCGCATCGTCCCCGTGAGCTTTTAGTCCGGTCCGCGCTCGGGTTTCGGACTTGCCGATTGCGGTGGCGTCGATCTCGAAGATGCAGATCTCGCCGCTGTGCTGCGGCGAGAGGTTCTCGGCCCCGACGAGCCAGGCGGCGAGCATGCATCCGTCGTCGACGCTCGCGCTGACCGTGACGTCGATCCTTCCCGACGACGGCGCCCACAGCAACCGCCCCGGAGTCTCGGTGCGAACCGTCAGACCATCGGGGCGGTGTCGGTGTGTTCCCCGCTCGGACCCGACAGGCCCCGAGAAGACGCCCGTCTGCAGGTTGGACACGCGCAGCGGCGCATCCTCCTCGCGCCAATCCGGTTGGTCTTGTTCGATCAGCAGCCGAAGCCCGGCCGCTCCGGCCAGTTCATACCGGGCCCGGGATCGCTCTGGCGTCGTCCAGTGGGGGAGGTAGTCAGCCACCCAGAGATCCTGGCGAAGGGTTGGCGCGGAGAAGTTGTCCTCCACGTCGGGCACGCGTTCGGGCTTCTCCGGCAACAACTCCACGGCATCGATCACGGCACCATTGTCCTTGAATCGTCCGTCGCCCCGGAAGCGCTGTGCGGCGCCTGACCCGCGCACCTCGGCTGGTTACCCGAAAAGATCCTCGTAGGGTGCGATCGGCACCAGCAGCTGGCCGGCCAGGCGGTCGTCCTCTGCCACGAGGGCATCGGCCTGGAGGGTGGCCACGGCGAGGTACTCCGCCGGCCCGATATCGTCCCAGCCGAGCTCGGTCGCGATCTTCCAGGCGGTGGACCGGGACACCCGATCGGCTAACAGGCGGATCTTCAGGCCGGCGAGGCCGTCGAGTTGCTTGCGCGCCACGGCGTCGTCGAGGCGGCCCGCGCGCACCTCGCGGTACAGCCGGGACAGGACCTCCGAGCGCAGCCCGGCAGGAGCCACGAGCTGATGGTGGTCGGGCACGCGCTGGCCGTCCCGGATCAGGCGGAGGGCGACTGCAGCGTCGATGGCGAACCGTGTCATGGGTTGATCGTGGCACCCGGATTGGACTGGGGACAAGAATCTGGCTCGATTTGCGCCTGCGAGACCAGAGCAGGGGGTGCGAGTGTGAGCGCGGCGGATCTCGACAGGCTCGATCAACGGGGTGGCTGGGTCGGTGGGTTGGCTCGGGTTCGATCGACGCGGGTGGAGGCTCGGTTAGCGGGCGGGGAGGGCCGCCTTGAGGCCGTGCAGGGTGATGTCGCCGACGATGGCGGGGGTGATCGGGGTGGAGGTGACCTCGCCGGTGGTGGGGTCCGGAGAGAGTCCGAGCACGGTGCCGAGCACCGAGATCGCGGCGGCGGCCGACCAGGCCTGCGGGCGGCAGGCGGCCGGGTAGGCGCCAGCCGCGGTGACGGCGGTGGCGGCGTCGCCGGAGTGCAGCTCGGGCATCCGGTAGTCGAAGGACTCGGCGGCGGCGAGCAGGCCGGTGATCAGGATGCCCGCCTCGGCGCCGAAGCCGGAGCGGCCGAGGCCGGCGATCGCGATGGCGGTGTCGTGGGTCCAGACCGACCCGCCGTGGTAGCTCACCGGCCAGTAGCCGGCGGAGTCGGTTGACATGGTGCGCAGGCCGAAGCCGGAGTTGAGCTCGGGGGAGACCAGCCGGGCGGCGACGAGAGCGGATTCCTCGGCGGAGAGCAGGCCGGTGCCGAGGAGGTGGCCGATGTTGCTGGTCACGGTGTCGACCGGGCGCTTGAACGCATCCAGGGCCACGGCCGGGTAGCGGCCCTCGGCGGAGTCGATCCAGAAGGCTTCGCGGAACCGGGTCTTCAGTGCCTCGGCCCAGGCACGCCAGGTGTCGCCGCCGGGCCGGCCGAACGCGTCGAGCAGGTCGGCGCCGCCGATGGCGGCCTGGTAGGCGTAGGCCTGCACCTCGCAGAGGGCGATGGGGCCGTCGGCGAGGCTGC
This sequence comes from Cryobacterium adonitolivorans, assembly GCF_004402695.1. GTDB lineage: Bacteria > Actinomycetota > Actinomycetes > Actinomycetales > Microbacteriaceae > Cryobacterium > Cryobacterium adonitolivorans. The sequence goes on from NZ_SOFL01000033.1 coordinate 85,620, forward strand.
CGTCCCGCCATTGGATCGAGTCGCCGGAGTCCTTCCAGCCCTGGTTCGCCAGGCCGTGGCCGGTGCTGTCGACGTATTCGAGGAACCCGTCACCGTCGCTGTCACCGAAGTCACGCATCCAGGCCAGGGCCGCCTCGAGGTGCGGGAGCAGGGCCTCGACCTCGGCGTCGGCCATGCCCCAGCGGTGGGCGTCGGCCAGCAGGCAGATCCACAGGGGAGTGGCGTCGACGGTGCCGTAGTACAACGGCGGCAGCGACACGTCTTCGCCGGGGATGGTGAACGCGGCCGGCCTCAGCTCGTGCATGATCTTGCCGGGCTGCTCCGCCGTGTCGGCGTTGTTCTGGGTGCCTTGCAGCTGGGCGAGCAGCCGCAGCGTGGAGGCCGCGAGCTCGGTGCCCAGCGGGAGCAGGAATCGGGCCGCCCAGAGCGAGTCCCGGCCGAAGAGGGTGAAGAACCAGGGGGCGCCTGCGGCCAGGAACGGGTCATCCGGCCGGGCGGTTGTGGCCATCCGCAGCCCGGAGAGGTCCTCGAGCGCGCGCTGCACCCAGTGGCCGAGGCGGGCGTCGCCGGACGTGACGGATACGCCGGCCCACTCGGGCAGCCCGGCGGCGGCCTGCACCACGGTGGCCGAGTGCTCGACGTCCACGGTCCACTGCACGGTGACGCTGCCACGGGCGGGCACGGTCACCGACCAGTCGGCGGTGACGGTGTCGGCGGTCGCGTCAGCCGTCGTGCCGGTTTCGGTGCTCAGCACGCCGTCGCCACTCACGCGCACGAGCGCCGCCACCGACGCGGTGGCCAGGCGGATGCCCGCGCCCGTATTCTGCACCTCGATGACCGGAGTGTCGGCCAAGTCGACCGCCGGGAACGCGGCCCGGTTGGCCGCGCTGGCCAGGCCCGCCTTGACGACCTGCATGTCGGAGAAGTCCGGCACCAGGCGCACCGACACCGTGGTGTCGATCTGGTGTTGCAGACCGGAGACCAGCGTGATGCTCTCGGTCAGCTGCCCGGCCGTGACCGTGCGGGTGACCTCGAGCCGCAGCCGAGGGTCGGCGGTGCGGTCGTCGAGGTGGCGCAGCAGCGAGCTGAACGTCATCTCGCCGGCGCCGCGCGCGGCCGAGCCGATCGGTTCGCCCGCGGCACCACCGACCAGCAGGCTCCAGCCGGAGAGGACCCGGGTGTCGGAGTGGTACAGGCCGTGGATCGGCAGGCTCGTGCGCCCGTCGGACCCGGACCACGCCTGGGTGGGCGCCGCCAGAACGATGGCGGAATCATGGAGCAGCGGCTGGACGGGGTGGGAAAGCATGAGGACGGTACGACTCCAGAGGTGTTGTGGTGCGGGTCTAAGGAACGGGCGAATAGAGGAGGAGGGGCTACTCCTTCACGGCGCCGTCGGTGGTGTTCATGATGCGTTTTTGGAAGATGAAGAACATCACCGCGACCGGGATGGTCATGATCGCCGCCGCGGCCAGCTTGAGCGGGTACTGGGTGCCTTGGCTCAGCTGCCCGGAGGCCAGCGAGGCCACGCCCTTGGTGAGCGTGGTCAGCTCGGACGATTGGGTGGCCACGATGAAGTGCGACAGCTCGTTCCAGGAACCCTGGAACGACAGGATGATGATGGTCACCAGCGCCGGCCGGGCCATCGGCAGCACGATCGACCAGAACACCCGGAAGGTGCCGGCCCCGTCGATTCGGGCCTGCTCCTCGACGCTGGCGGGGATCGACTCGAAGAAGTTCTTCATGATGAACACGCCCGCGGCGTCGGTGAGCAGCGGCACGACCATGGCCACGTAGGTGTCGTAGATGCCCAACTGGTTGATGACCAGGAACTTCGGGATCAGCAGCACGACACCGGGCACGCTCATCACGGCGATGAGCAGCGCGAAGATCACGTTGCGGCCACGGAAGTGCAGCCGGGCCAGGGCGTAGCCGGCGAGGGAGTTGAAGAACACCCGGCCAAGCGTGACGAAGACCGTCACGATCGCGGAGTTCTGAAACCAGACCGGGAAGTCCGAGTTGAGGAACAACCTCTCGTACGCGGCCGTGGACCAGGTCTGCGGAATCAGCGACATCGGATTGCTGGCGGCATCGCCATCCGTTTTGAAGGAGGTGGCGACCTGCACCAGGAACGGGGCGACGTAGATGGTCGCGAGCACGATCAGGATCGCGTAGAGCAGCGACCTGCCGGCGATAGCCCGGGACGGCAGTTGCTCCCGGCTCAGGTTGCGCAGGCGCTGGGAGGGGGTGCGGGGGCGCACGCGGGACCTCACGGTGGTGCTCATCGGGAGCCTCCGGACGTCGGGGTCTGCAGATATGGGCGCATCCGCCGCACGGACACCTTGCGTTCGGCCAAGAGCCAGCGTTGGAACAGCGTGAAGACCACGATGATCACGAACAGGATGAACGCGATCGCGGCGCCCTGGCCCCAGGCCTGGTTGGTGAAGGCGGTCTGGTAGGAGAGGTACGCCGGGGTGAGCGTGGTCTTGCCCGGCCCGCCTTGGGTGCCGGTGTAGATCTGGTCGAAGACCTGCCAGGCGCCGATCAGGCCCAGGGTGAGCACGGTGAACAGGGTCGGCCGCAGCTGGGGGAGGGTGACCCGCCAGAACCGTTGCCAACCGTTGGCGCCGTCCATCATGGCGGCCTCGACGACGTCGCCGCTGAGGTTCTGCAGCGCGGCGATGAACAGCAGCATGAACGTGCCGCTGGTGGTGAACACGGCCATCAGGATGAAAGCACTCATGGCAACGGATGGCCCGGCGAGCCATTCCCAGAAGGAGATGCCCAGGAACGAGTTGTCGGTGAGCGCGGCCGGGCCGGTTTGCACGCCGAACACGCCGAGGATGTTGTGCAGCACGCCGCTGGGGTCGTTGAACCAATTCGGCCCGTTGACGCCGACGAAGGCGAGCAGCTTTTTGACGGCACCGGTAGCGCTGAACAGGAACAGCCAGAGCACCGTGATCGCGACCGAGCTGGTGACCGACGGGAAGTAGAACGCGGTGCGGAAGAAGCCGCGGCCGCGCAGGATCTGCCGGTTCACCAGCACCGCCAGGAACAGGGACAGCATGGTCTGGATCGGGACGACCAGGAGCACGTACCAGGCGTTGTTGCGCAGGGCCGTGCCGAAGTCCTGCTCGGCCAGGCCGCCGCCGCCGACCAGGGCGGAGTAGTTGTCGAGGCCCACAAACGACACCGAGCCGGAGAAGGGGCTGCCGCGGCCGTTCCAGTCGGAGAAGCTGACCCAGAGGGCCATCAGCACCGGAATGACCAGGAACATGCCGAGCAGGATGATCATCGGGGCGGTGAAGAGCCACCCCGAGGCGGCCTCGCCGCCCCGGATTCCGGAGCGGCGAGACGTGCGTGCGGGCGTCGACATGGGGACTACTTCAGCAGGGCTTCGAGGTTCTGCTGCGTGGAGTCGAGGATGGCTGTCGCGTCCCCGGTCTTGAGCGACTCGAGCTGCGCGTTCAGGTCGCTCACGACATCCGCGGCGCCCTGCACGTTGGGCACGCCCTTGGCGTAGTCCGCTCCGTTGAGGAAGGCCACCAGGGTGGGGTTGGAGATCTTCCACTCTTCGGCGGCGGACTGGATCGAGGGCATCGGGCCGAACTCCTCGGAGAAGGTCAGCTGGGCGTCCTTGCTGGTGAGCTGTTCGACGAGCTCGAGCGCGGCGGCCTGGTTGGGGCTGTCGGCGGCGATGCCCCAGCAGTTGGTGAACTGCATGGTGCCCTTGCCCTCGGGGCCTTCCGGCAACTCGGCGACGGTGTACTTGACGTCGGGGAAGTCGTTTTTCATCGCGCCGGTGATCCAGTTGCCCTCGATGGTCATCGCGGACAACTGCTTACCGAACGCCTCTCCGCCCCAGCCGGCACCGATCTCGCTGGCGTAGCTCATCACACCGTCGTTGAGGAGGGTCTGCGCGTATTCGAGGCCCGCGACGTTCTCCGCGCTGTTCGCGGTGGCCTCGGTGCTGTCCTCGTTCATCAGGCTGCCGCCGGCCTCGGCCATGAACGCGCCCAGCCGGGCGTATTCGCCGCCGATGGCGAGCCCGACGCGTTCGGGCGTGGTGAGGGTCTTGCTCACGGCCGCGAGCTCGTCCCAGGTGGTGGGGATGTCGGCATCCGTGAGCCCGGCCTGGGCCCAGAGGTCGGTGTTGATGATCAGCTGCAGCGTGGAGAAGTCCTTCGGGGCGCAGTAGAACTCGCCGTCGTAGGTGAAGGAGCTGACCAGGCTCGGGTAGAAGTCGTCCTTGTTGGCCAGCTCGTCGCCGTAGGCGAGCAGCGAGCCGTTCGACGCGTAGCCGGCGAGGGCATCCGTGGAGAGGTAGAAGACGTCGGCGGGCTTCTGGGCGGCGAAGCCCTGGGCGAGCTGCTGGTTGAGGTCGCTGGCGACGCTGACCTTGGCGTCGGTGCCGGACTCTTCGGACCAGGCGGCCACCGCGGCGTTGACGGAGGCGGTCTCGGCGTCGCCGCTGGAGCCGATGAGGATGTTCAGGCCCTGGGAGGAGTCGCTGGTGAGTTCGCCGCCGGTCGCTGCGGTGTCGCCGCCGAAGCCGGATCCGGAACCACACGCGCTGAGGGTGAGGGCGCCGGCCACGGTGAGGCCTGCGCCGATCAGCCAGCGGGAGTTGCGTCGTTGCATCTTGGTGCTCCTTCTGTCGCGCTTCGGTGCGCTTTTGCTTGTGTAGTGGTCACAGTAGCGGAATCTATTTGATCGATCAAATAGTTTCTTTGATCGATCCAAATTTGAGCCCTTTTGTGGTCGCAAACGCGGTATTCTGTGGGGGATCGGTGTTGGATCGATCCAGTCGCGGGCAGTGCCTGCGTGGGGGAGGAGCGGCTATGGCTGCATTGCCGACGGTGACGGATGTCGCCCTGGCGGCCGGCGTCTCCCGCCAGACCGTCTCGAACGTGATGAACTCGCCCGGCATCGTGCGCGCCGACACCCGGGAGCGGGTCGAGGCCGCGATCGCCCAGTTGGGCTACCGTCCGCACGCCTCGGCGCGGCGGCTGCGCACCCGGCGGAGCTCTACCATCGGCATTCGGTTGGACCCGATGATCGACGGCATCTCCGGGTCGGTGCTGGACCGGTTTCTGCACGCCCTCACCGAGCAGGCCGACAAGCGGGGCCTGCGAGTGCTGCTATTCACCGCCACCAGCCCCGAAGACGAGATCACCCAGCTGCAACGCCTGAACGACGGCGCCGACGTGGACGGCTTCGTGCTCACCTCCACCTTTGCCGGAGACCCCCGCACGAAGTGGCTGATCGAGAACGGGATCTCTTTCGTGACCTTCGGGCGTCCGTGGGGCAGCAATGACATGGACGACCCGCAGCACCTCTGGGTGGATGTGGACGGCTGGGCTGGGCTGCACCAAGCCACCCGGGCGGCTCAGGAGGCCGGAGCGCGGCGCGTCGGCTACATCGGCTGGCCCAGCCCCTCGGGCACCGGCGAGGACCGCCGGCGGGGCTGGCGCGACGCGATGCTCGAGCGCGGCGACGTGTCGGAGGACGACCTGGCCGCGCTCGAGGTGGTCACCGTCGACGGTGTGGCCGAGGGCACCGCGGCGATGCAACAGCTGCGCCGCACTGTGGGCATCCTGGACGCGGTGCTCTGCGCGAGCGACTCGCTGGCCCTGGGCGCCATGATCGCCAACCCCGATCGGGTACCGGTGACCGGCTACGACAACACGCCTATCGCCGCGGCGATCGGGCTGTCGAGCGTCGACCAGTCGGTGGAAGAGGTCGCCGCCGGGGTGCTCGACCTGCTGACGGGGGAGTTCAACGGCCGCGTGCACGGCTCACCGGAATCGCTTGAGCCCCGGCACCGGATGGTCAAGCCCCGGCTGGTGTTGCGCGAATTCGCTGCGATCCCGATGGACGAGTCGGCGTAAGCGCTGGGCTCGGCTCGGCGGTGGGCGTGTGCTGAGGTCGGGGTCATGACGCGTTGTGCGGGCAAGGCGCCGGTATGCGGGTGGCGCGCGCCACCCGCATACTGGCGCGGGACCCGCATATTGCGCCTGGTGGCGACCTCAAGGCGGCGGCGGCGGCGGCTCAGGCGCCGGTCGTCTGTCCCGGCTGCCGCTCCATCTGGCGCCAGGCGCCTCCGGTGAGCGGGCTCAGTGTGACGAGCGTGTAGGCGACGGCGATGATGCCGAAGGACACCGCCAGGCCGATGGTGTCGGCGGCGATGCCGCCGAGCAGGGCGCCGAAGGGCACGCCGGCCCAGGCGCCGGCGTTGATCAGGCCGAACACCCGGCCGCGCATGTGCTCGGGAACCCGTTCCAGCTCCACGGTGCCCAGGATCGGGTTGATCGCTCCGGCGGCCAGGCCGGAGAGTGCGGTCATGGCAACCAGCACGGGGAGCGGCGCACCGAGGGCGAAGGCCGCGCTTGACGGCCCGCCGGCCAGGGCGAAGCACACCGTAAACGTCAGTCGGCGGGGAACGCGGTGGGCGACAAAACCGAAGGCGACGTTGCCCACCAGGGCGCATCCGCCCATGACCGCGACCAGGAGACCTAGCGAGGCCGCGCCGCCCAGGCGGTCGTTCGCGTAGAGGGGCAGCAGGGTTGCACCGCGGGCGGCGTCGAACAGATTGGTGATCAGAACCAGGCCCACGATCAACCGCATCAGCGGGTCATGGATGACAAAACGGAAGCCCTCGGCCAGGTCGGCCCAGTAGGTGGTTCGGGGCGCGTCGGAGCGGTCCGGGCATGCTGGCTGGCGGGTGGCGGCGGGCATGGCGGCCACGAAGACCCAGGTGAGCAGCGCCGACACCGCGAAGGTGGCGGCGTTGACGAAGAGGGCCGCCATCGGCCCCACCAGTGCGACGAGCAGCCCGGCGACGGAGGCGCCGATCAGCCTCGCGAAGCGCTCCGACCCGTCGAGTAGACCGACGCTCCGCTCGAGGCGCACGCCCGCCCGGGCCGTGAGGCCCGGCAACATCACTCGCCGGGCGGTCTGCCCGGGGGTGTCGAGCAGGCCGCCGGCGAATACCAGCAGGAGAAGCGCCCAGAACGGCAGGCCGACGGTGAGCGCAAGCACTGGAATACTCAGCACGGTCGCTCCGCTCACCAGGTCGGCGACGATGGCCGCGCGGCGGTGGCCGACCCGGTCGACGACGACCCCGCCGAGCGCGCCGCCGATCACCACCGGGGCGGTGGCGAAGAACGCGGCGATGCCCACCTCGACTCCCGAGCCGCCCAGGCCGAGCACGTAGAAGGGGATCGCGAACGCGGTGACCACGTTGCCCGTTTGGGAGATGGCGTGCGCGGTGAGCAGCGCCGAGAGGGAGCGAGTGGCGCGGCGGTCGCGCGGGGGCGCATCCGCGCTGGGCTTGGTCATCGGTGGGCCCATCAGGGGCGCCGGTAGGCCTGGTAGACCAGCACCACGGGTTCGGCGCCGTCGGTGCCGGCGGGGTCGTGGGCGGCACTCGTCTCAAGCCATCGGTCGACAAACGTCTCGAGCTCCGCGCGCATGGCGGTGAGTTCGGCGACGGTGAGACGAAGGCTGCGGTCGCCGCTAGTGGCGGCCCCCACCCATTCACGCGGCAGGGTCGGCGTCGCGTCGATGTAGTCGGTGTACCGGGCGGCATAGGCCTGGGCGATCGACTTCTGCAGGCTGGCCGACGCGGCGAGCTTGTCGGGATCGTCGAGCAGTTCGACGGGCTCCCAGCTGGTGAGCGCGGTGGTGGCCTGCCACCAGCGTTCGCGCTGGTCGCTGCTCTGCGCTTCGGCGGGCTCGATCAGGGCGATGGACGCCAGTTTGCCGAGGTGGTAGCTGATGGTGCCGGGGGCCTCGTCGATGACGTCGCCGAGTTGCGCCGCGGTCTGTGGTCCGCGCTCGCGCAGCAATCCCAGCAGGCGCAGCCGGGTCGGATGCGCGAGCACGCGCATGGAGGCGGCCGACGTGAGCGTGGTTCGCTGGGTGTCGCGGGGAGTCATGGTCCCGACAATATGAGAACAACGACCGTTGCGCAACACTTCTTGTGCAGTTGCCGACGGCTAGCGGCAGGTGCTCGCCGGGGCCGACGGGCTCGCACAAACAGCCAGTCCAGGGCGCGAGAGCTGAGGATAACTCTTGACTCCGCGGAACTTAACCGGTTTAGTTAACGGATGACGTACAACGATGTTCGATCAGGCTCCTGTCCACCCACTCACTCACGGTCGGGCCGGTTCGCCCTGGCCGCGACCCTGTCGGTCGCCCTTGTCGGCACCGGCGCCCTGGCCGTCGCCCCCGCGTCGGCGGTCACCGCCACCGCCGGCAGCACCCCGTCGGCCCTACGGGCCGCCGAGGCATCCGCCCCGCTCACCAACCTCAGCCACCTCAACTTTCTCCTCGCCGAGGTGCCCCTGCCGGTCATTGCCGGGCACACCACCTACCAGGCCACGGAGAATCCGGTCGTCGAGGCTCCTTGGACCTACGCCGACAAGAACGACGACGGCAGCTACAGCCGCATCGGCGGCGGCACGCTCGACCCGGCCACCGGCTACTACGGCCAGGGCGCGTTCAACGCCGACGACACGTCGCGCGCGGCCGTGGTCTACCTGCGGCACTGGCAGCAGACCGGCGACCCGACGAGCCGTGACCACGCGTTCCAAACCCTGCGCTCGCTCACCTACCTACAGACCACCGAGGGGCCCAATGCCGGCAATGTGGTGCTCTGGCAGCAGGTCGACGGAACCCTGAACCCGAGTGCCGAGCCCGTCGAGCTGCCCGATCCAAGCGACTCGGCCGAGTCGTACTGGCTCGCCCGCACCGTCTGGGCGCTCGGTGAGGGCTACGCCGCGTTCGCCGATGAAGACCCGGAGTTCGCCGCGTTCCTGGAGGAGCGCCTCAACCTCAGCCTGGCCGCCCTCAACGCCGGGTCGCTCGGCGACTACCCCAACTTTGACGTCGCCGACGGCGACCCGGTGCCGGCCTGGCTGATCGCCGACGGCGCGGATGCGTCGGCCGAGGCCGTGCTCGGCCTCGCCGCCTACCTGCAAGCCGAACCCGCCGGCCCCACCGCGGCCATCGCCGAAACCGCGCTCAGCCAGCTGAGCGAGGGCATCGCGGCGATGTCGACGGTGGAGGGCGCCAGCGGCGACTGGCCGTTCGGCGCGATTATGCCCTGGACGAAGTCGCCCAGCCTGTGGCACGCCTGGGGCGGACTGGCCCCGGCGGCCGTGGCGACGGCATCCGAGGTGCTCGACGACCCCGCGCTGCTGACGGCCGCGGTGCAGGACAGCGCGCAGTTCTCCCCGCAGCTGCTCGCCGCGGGTGGACCGGACAACGCCTGGTCGCCGACCCCCGGCGAGGCGCAGATCGCCTACGGCGTCGACTCCCGGCTGCAGAGCCTGGTGGCCACCGCCGACGCCGCCGATGCCCCCGGGCTGCTCAACATCGCGGCCATCACCGCCGGCTGGTACTTCGGCGCAAACCGCAGCGGCCTGCCCGCGTACGACCCGGCGACGGGCACCGCGATCGACGGCATCGAACGGGACGGCCGGGTGAACCCCAACTCCGGCGCCGAGTCGACCATCCACGCGCTGCTCTCGATGCTCACCCTGGACGCCAACCCCGACCTCAAGGCCGCGGCCCTCGGCGTCACCGCCACGGTGGCCACGCACGGGCTGAGCGTGGTCGAGGCCGAGTCCGGGATTATCACCGGCGGCACCGTGACCACGCCGGAGTCGTCCTGGACCGGTGAGGCCAACTGGTCCGGCGGCGCCTACGTCGACCTGGCCGCGGGCGGCACGCTGCGCATCACCGTCCCCACCGATGACCAGGCCCGCCGCGTGCACCCGATCGTGAACCAGGTCGTCGACCCGTCGGGCACCACCACGTGGACCACCGGGACGAGCCGGCCGGGCACGGGCAAGCAGCTGTTGCTCGGCACCACCGCCAACGGCGGCGCCGGCGAGCAGGGCGTCACCGAGGCGCCCGGCCAGCTGTTGCCGCTCCCGCTGGCCAACACCCTGCCGGCGCGGGCGACCGAGGTCGTCGGCACGACGGATGCCGCGGCGCAGCTTGACGCGCTGCTCATCCAGCCGCTGATCTCCACGGTCGCGGTGACCGGGCCGGCCGGCGACTCGACGCTGTTCGTGAGCGCCGACGTGGCCGACACGCAGCGTCGCGTCGACGTGCCGCGCGGGCAGCAGCTCGTGCAGCAGGCGTTCGACGCCACCGGCCAGCCCGTCGCCGACTCGCACAAGGGCACGGGCGACAAGCGCAGCGGCAAGGTGTTCATCGCCGCCGGCGGATTCACCCAGGTGTGGTTCGAGTCCAAGAGGTAGCGCAGTGAAGGGCGCCGGGGGATTCCACCCGGCGCCCGTCGCGGCCTGCTCTGTGCGTCGTTCGGGACGACTGCGCCTCGTCTGGCCGAATGCGCCAGCTATAGAGGGCGCACCGGGCCGCACGGGGCGCACTCAGCCCGCCCGACGCGGCGCGGCGGCGGCGAGCCGTGCCCTGATGGCGTACAGCTCGGGATTACGCCAGGGAGTCGTTCGGCCCGGTGCTGGAGCAGCCGGCGATGCGCCTGCGTAGTATCGTCGGAACAATGACGAAGATCACGGAGCCCGACTCAGGCACCCCTCAGGACGACCACCGATTCTTCGGTCAGCCTCGTGCGCTGGCCAGCATTTTTGGTGTCGAGATGTGGGAGCGCTTCTCGTTCTACGGAATGCAAGGCATCCTGCTGCTCTATTTGTACTACTCCGCGGCAGACGGCGGCCTCGGTATCCCGCAGGCCACGGCGGCGGGCATCGTCGGTGCGTATGGCGGAGCGGTCTACCTCTCCACCATCCTGGGCGCCTGGCTCGCCGACCGGCTGGCCGGCTCTGAACGGGTGCTCTACGTCAGCGCGGTCGTCATCATGGTCGGGCATATCGCCCTGGCCCTGATCCCTGGCGTGGCAGGGGTCATTGTCGGCCTGATCCTGATCGCGCTCGGCAGTGGTGGCCTCAAGGCCAACGCGACCTCCGTGGTCGGCAGCCTGTACCGCAAGGACGATCCCCGGCGCGACGCCGGTTTCTCCCTGTTCTACCTCGGCATCAACCTGGGCGCGTTCTTCGGCCCGATCCTCACCGGACTGCTCCAGTCGACCATCGGCTTCCACTACGGATTCGGCCTGGCCGCCGTGGGAATGGCGATCGGTCTGACCCAGTACTCGTTCGGACGCAAGCGCCTGCCCGACTCCTCCCGCGAGGTACCCGACCCGCTGCCGCGCAGCCGGTACCTGCCGTACGCACTGATCGCGGCCGCGTTCATCGTGCTCATCGTGGTGCTGGTGCTCATGGGCGTCATCACCGCAACGAACCTGGTGACCATCGTGATCGGCGTCACGATCGTGGCGTCCGTGTCGTACTTCATCGTGATCCTCAGCAACCGGCACATCTCGACGGTGGAACGGAGGCGCGTGTACGCGTTCATCCCGCTCTTCATCGCGAGTGTGGCGTTCTGGTCGCTGTACCAGCAGCAGTTCACCGTCGTGACGATCTACTCGGACCTGCGACTTGACCGCACCCTCCTCGGCTGGGAAATGCCGGTGTCGTGGGTGCAGTCGATCAACCCGGTGTTCATCATCGTCTTGTCGGGCGTCTTCGCCGCGCTGTGGACCAAGTGGGGTTCGCGCCAGCCGTCAACACCGGTGAAATTTGCCTTCGGCACCGCGATCATGGGCGTGGGCTTCCTCTTGTTCCTGCCGTTTGCCGGGGGACCAGCGAACTCGACCCCGTTGCTGGCGATGATCGGCATTCTGCTGGTCTTCACCATCGCCGAGCTGTTGCTCTCACCGGTCGGGCTGTCGGTCTCGACGAAGCTCGCGCCCGAGCTGTTCAAGACCCAGATGGTGGCGCTGTTCTTCCTCTCGGTCGCCCTCGGCACCGCCATTTCCGGTCTGCTTGCCGAGTGGTACGCGACCGCCCCCGAACAGCTGTACTTCGGAGTGCTCGGCGGCATCGCCATCGTGCTCGGTGTCATCCTGGCGCTGTTCGCCCGGCCGATCCTGCGGCTGATGAGCGGGGTTCGCTAGCCCGCCACTGTCCCCAACCGCGAAGTGCCGTTCTCTACTCAGAACAGCGGGCGTCTAGTCCACTCGACGAAGAGGGCAAACGCGGGAGTCGCGAACACCGCGAAGACGACCAGGTTCACGATCACGCTTGCCCAGAAGGCCGACCGGAAGCTGGCCTTCTGGGTCTTGTGCCGCAGAGTCTGCTGGGCGACGATGGCGCCCGGCCAGCCGCCGGCGACGCCCCACAGGAGCAGGGTCGTCTCCGACACCCGCCAGCGGTTCTTGGTGGCCGCGGACTTGTCGACCGCGTAAAAGACGAAGCAGACGATGCTGACGACGAGGTAAACGCCGGCGACCCACAGGGGGATCGGCCAGAGCGCGTTCACGACGAGGTAGCCGATCACGAAGAGGACGATCGGAACGTACCGTGCGGCGCCCGCTCTGTTCCTTGAGGTGGGGCGGCGCGCCGGAGTTCGCTGCCCCGGCTTCTGCGGTTGAGTGCCGTGCACACGCTCAGTTCGGGTAGCCATGGCTCGAGCGTAACGGCCCCGCCGGCGGGCCTTGCCGTTTGGTGAGGTCTGGGTGTCAATTGGTGCAACGGTACGCACAGTTGAGACGACGACGTCGGGAGTTGCTCATGACGGGCAAAGGCACACAGGATTCGTCGAAAGGCACGGGCCGGGGCGGTGCGGAACAACGCAAGGCCGCGGCGTCGTCGGGCCCTCCGGCAAGTCAGCCCGAGAAGATCCGCAATGTGGCCCTGGTCGGCCGGTCCGGCTCCGGTAAGACCCTGCTCGCCGAAGCACTGCTGGCGGCCACGGGAGTGATCACGCGGATGGGCACGATCGACGGCGGCAGCACGGTGAGCGACTCGGACCCGTCCGAGATCCACCAGCAACGCTCCGTGACGCTCTCGGTGCTGCCGCTGATGCTTGGTGAGGTGAAGGTGAACCTGCTCGACACCCCGGGCTACGCCGATTTTGTCGGCGACCTTCGGGCCGGGTTGCGGGCGGCGGATGCGGCGCTGTTCGTGGTTTCGGCCGTTGACGGTGTGGACGCGGCAACCACGACACTGTGGGCCGAGTGCGAGAGCGTCGGGATGCCGCGGGCCGTGGTGATCAACCGGATCGATCATCCCCGGGCCGGGTACGAGGCGGTCCTGGCGGCATGCCAGGAGAACTTCGGCGCATCCGTGCTGCCGCTGGCCGTGCCGATCCGCAACAACGGGGCCATCACCGGCCTGCTGGGGCTGCTCTCCGGCATCGTCTCGGACTACAGCGCGGGAGGGACAAGTCCCACCCAACGCCCGGCCAGCGAGGCCGAACACGCCGACGCGGAGCCGGCCCGGGCCACACTGATCGAGGGGATCATCGCCGAGAGCGAGGACGAAACCCTGATGGAGCGCTACCTCGGCGGCGCCGAGATCGACCGGGACAGCCTCACCACCGACCTGGAGATCGCCGTGGTGCGCGGCTCGTTCTTTCCGGTGCTGGCGACCTCCGCGGAGACCGGAGTGGGCATGACGGAACTGCTGGAGGTGCTCACCGGTGCGTTCCCCTCGCCGGTGGAGCGGGCGCTGCCGTCAGTGACGGACCTGGACGGCAAGCCGGTGGGGCCACTGACCTGCGACCCGGACGGGCCGCTGGTGGGCGAGGTCGTGCGCACCACCATCGATTCGTTCCTCGGCCGGGTTTGCCTGGTCCGCATCTTCTCCGGCACGCTGCGGGAGGACTCCATCGTGCACATCGGCGGCCACGGTCTCACCGACCGGGGCCATCAGGACCACGACAGCGACGAACGCATCACGCACCTGCAATCCCCGCTGGGGGCCACCCTGCGGCCGGTGCCGTATTGCGTTGCCGGGGACATCTGCGCGCTCACCCGGCTGACGGACGCCGAGACCGGAGACACCGTCTCCGACCGGGAGGCGCCGTTGCTGGTCGAGGCGTGGGAGATGCCGGAGCCGCTGATGCCGGTGGCGGTGCAAGGCGCGGCGCGCACCGATGATGACGCGCTGGCCAAGAACCTCGGCAAGATCGTGGCCGTCGATCCGACGCTCCGGGTGGAGCACAATGCCGAAACCCACCAGCTGGTGTTGTGGTGCATGGGGGAGGCGCACGCCGAGGTTGTGCAGGACCGGCTGCGCGCCCAGGGTGTGAAGTTGGAGACCGTCGAGGTGATCACGCCGCTGCGGGAGACGTTCGCCGCGCCCGCCGCCGCCCGGGGCCGGTACGTCAAGCAATCCGGCGGGCACGGCCAATACGCCATCTGCGAGATCGAGGTCGAACCCCTCCACCGTGGGGCGGGCTTCGAGTTCGTGAACAAGATCGTCGGCGGGGTGATTCCCGGGCACTACATCGCCTCGGTGGAGAAGGGCGTGCAGGCGCAGATGCAGCGCGGCGTCTCGGCGGGGTTCCCGGTCGTGGACATCCGGGTGACGCTGGTGGGCGGCAAGACCCACAGTGTCGATTCGTCGGATGCCGCGTTCCAGGCCGCCGGGGCTCTGGCGCTGCGGGAGGCCGCCGCGGGGACCCGGATCCAGCTGCTCGAACCCGTCTCTGCGGTCACGATCACCGTTCCGGACGCCTCCGTGGGCACGGTGATGACCGACCTGTCCACCCGCCGGGGCCACATGACCGGCACCACCTCGGTCGCCGATGAGCGCACGGAGATCAACGCCGAGATCCCGGATGCTGAGCTGCTGCGTTACGCGATCGAGCTCCGGGCGTTGACGGCGGGGAGCGGTCTGTTCCGCCGCAGCTACCTGCGGCACGAACCGGTGCCGCCTCATGTGGTGCCGGCGGCCGTGAGCGTCTGACCGGCCCGACCCGACGGCGGCCGTCGTATGGTGACCCTGGCGAATGGGAGTGATCGACAAATGAGCACAGTGACCTGCGACATCACAATCTCCACCGACGGCTACGCGGCCGGTCCGGATCAGAGCCTGGAGCATCCGCTCGGTGAAGGCGGCGAACGATTACACCGCTGGATGTTCGAGCAGCCCGATGAGAACGCCGCGGAGATCGCGGCGATCCTGGAGTCGGGCGCCTACATCATGGGACGCAACATGTTCGGTCCCGGCCGAGGCGAGTGGGACGACGCGTGGACGGGGTGGTGGGGTGACGAGCCGCCGTACCACGCGCCGGTGTTCGTGCTGACGCACTCCCCGCGAGCGCCGCTGACCTTGGCGGGAGGCACGACGTTCACGTTCGTCACCGACGGCATCGAGTCGGCGATGGAGCAGGCGCGCGCCGCGGCGGGGGAGAAGAGCGTAGCGGTCGCCGGCGGGGCCTCGACGGTGCGGCAATACCTCGCGGCCGGGCTGATCGGCGAACTGCGGCTGCACATCGCGCAGGTGGTGCAGGGCGCGGGGGAGCTGTTGTTAGAGGGATTGGACGACGTGAGGCTGGAACAGGTCAGCTCGGTAGAGAACGAGTTGGTCACCCATGTCGTCTACCGGGTGGCGCTGGGCTGAGGTTCTGGGCGGGGGCGGTGCTCCTCTGCCCGGGTGATGCGCGGGCGGTATGCGGGTGCCGCGCCGTTATGCGCCTGGCGCGCCACCCGCAGAGCGGCGCGTAGCCCGCACAGCTCGCCAGCCGAGGCCGAGACAGCGATAGCCCATGCCCGGCCGGATCCCCGCGTCAGCGAAGGCCCGGTGCCCAGGCTTGTGGGCTGTCGTACTCGCCCAGGGCGTAGCGCAGCTGTTGGTTGAGGTCGTTGAGCGCCTGGCGCAGGTGGAAGCCAGGGTCTTCGCCCTCGCCCAGCGGAGAGGCAATGCCATCGCTCTCGAGCCGGCGCAGGAGTGTCTGCACGGCGTGATCTTCGAGGCCAGCGACCAGGACCAGCCCTTCGAGGCTGGCTAGCACGCCGACGAGAGCGGCGGCATCGCGGGTACTGAGGGGGTGAGGGCAGTTGATGTCAGGCACACGGGCAGTTTCATCCGCAATCACGATGAGGGCAATCCCCAGTCTCTACGAGCTGGTCCAGGGGCCGTACCGGTGTTCCCCGCGTTGCACCCGGGCCCACAACAGTCCAGGCATCGCCACCACGCCACCGGCCGCGAACGGTCGAAACTCGATGGTCGCGGTCCAGCTCCGGCCATCCGTCGCGAGCACCTCGGTCTCGAGGCGCTGCGGGGCCCCGGCGGGCCTGACGTGCTCCTCAACCGACCCGGTCACGGCGGCGTCGAGGAACACCCGCACGAGGGCCGCATCGTCGGGGGAGGCCGGGAAGCGCCACCGGCCGTCGCCGACCTGCACGGTGATCCCATCGTTGCCTTCGTCACTGCTGCGGGACCAACTGATCGCGGCGGCATCCGTGCGGTGCGGTTCGAGCGTGAGCGCCGACTTGTCGGTGGCGCGGATGGCGCGCGCCAGGTCGGCGTAGCGACGCTGTGCGTCATCGGCGAGAGCCTCGAGCAGAAGGCCCACCTCATCGGTCATCCGCTGCCGGTTGCGTTGTGTGGTGCGCGCCTCGCGGTCCAGCTGCGCGGTCTTCTCGGCACCGAGCATGTGGGCGGGCAGGTCCGTGCCGTCGGGAACCTCGAGGACCACCCAGTACTCGCTGAAGTTGTCCTCCGGGCGGGCGCCCACGGCGCTGAGCTCGTGCGGCTGGGGCGCAGAGGTGTCCCCGGTGTAGGTGCCTGCCATTCCCGGCACCAGGATGCGGGGGTAGCTAATACCGGTGATGGCCACGACGGTGCCGGTGACACGCCAGTGCGGCACATCGGGCGGGATCTGGTCGTGGCTGTCCGCCACGAACCGGGGCAGGGTGCCGGGCTCCGGGGCGATGGCTTGCAGTGGCCAGGTGGCCGGACCGCCCAGCGCGAATGGCTTGCCGCAGCAACCTTGCTCCCAGCCCACGATGACGACCTCGATCTGCATGCCTCCAGACTAGGGACCATCGGCGATCGGACGCGGTGCTTGCAGGACGTTGTCTGCGCGGATTACCCAGTGACCGGGCGGCCATCCTCTGGCTGGGCGGATGCGGCGAACCCGGCTTGCCAGATGACGCGCAGCACGTCGATGACATCGTCGGCGTCGGCGCCGACCGATTCCGCCTCGGCCACGAGGTCGCGGATGCGTTTGACGACCGATCGGGGCAGCACTGCCGCCGCCTCGGCCACCCGCGTGCCGGCCGCGGTGCGGGTCACCACGAGTCCGTCGCGCTCGAGCAGCTTGTAGGCCCGCGCTGCAGTACCGGGCGCCACGCCGAGGTCGCTCGCGGTCTGGCGCACGGTGGGCAGGCGCTCGCCGGCGCCGAGCTGGCCCGAGACAATCAGGCCCCGGAACTGGCGGTAGATGTCGAGGGCGGGGCTGGACTCGTCCGTCAGCGGCAGGATCGGCCCGGCGCTCATCGCACGGTCTCCGGCTGGGTGCTGGGCTGCGGGCGCGGGTGCTGGCGCTCCGGGGCCGGTCGGCGAAGCAGCCGGATCGCGACGAACAGCAGCAGCGCGAACCCGGTGATCTCCAGAGCCGGAGCCAGCCAGTGGGCCGCGGCCGCGAACTCCGCGTACTGCCAGGTCATGTCGTAGGTGGTGCCGGCGCCATCGTTCCCAACCGTCAGTTGCGACATCGAGCCGTACCGGCCGATGAACCTGAACGCGCCGCCGAGGGCGAGCAGCGTGGCGGCCGTCGTGATGGCCACGGCACCGGAGGCGACCTGGGCGCGCGCGGTGCGCTCGGCGGTGACGGTCTCGGGCCGGAGGTAGGGTCGCAGCGCGTTGCTGCGCAGGGTCGCCCAGGTCACCAGAACCAGGGCGGCGAGGCAGATCAGCACCGGCACGCCGAAGTCCCAGCCGTAGAACCAGGGGCGAAGCGGTTCGAGCTGCGTATTCGGCACCGTGATTTCGAGATAGATGAAGCGCCCACGCTCGTCGGCCGACGAGGCCAGGCCGGCCGCGATGGTCGTGGCAAGGAGGGCGACCAGCGCGACTGCCCCGCCGAAAAGGCCGGCGCGGGGGCCGAAGCTCAGCGAGGTGCGGCGGGCGGTCGGCACCACTGGCTGCTCGGGCTTGGGGTTGCCCCTGACCACGATGAGCGCCAGGCCGACAGCGAGGCAGAGTACTGCCGCGAAGACCGGGGTCGCGTACTGCCACCACTCGACGATGTCGACGAGGTTGAGAAGGTAGCCGCGGACGATGTTTTCGGCCGCGTAGACCACGATGACCGCGATCGCGCCGATGCCGAAGGCCCGGTGCTCGGGCCGGTAGCGGGCCGGGACCGCCGGCAGCGGGGTGCCGCTGGGCGCCTCAGGGCCACCGTGCCGCTGGCGCAACCGCCCCAAGAAGAGGGCGCAGACGACGATGAGTGCGGCGAGGACCAGCGAGAACAGTGGAAGCGAGAACGCCGCCGCCGCCAGATCCATAGGGCCGATCGGCGTGCGGGTGTTCAGTGACATGTGCGCCTCTTTCAGATGTTGTGTCACATGTCTAACACAAGTTGTAGCATCCTGCGAGTACAAGTTTTGTTCCGCCGTCGAACCTGGGCCCGGACGTGGTGGACGGTCTAGCCCTGGTTAAGCCGGGATGTCGCCGTCACCGGTGGGGTGCTCCTCGGCGTCGAGCTCCTGGAAGAGGGTGATCTGGAGGCCGGCCGGCGCATCCATTCGCGAGTTGATCGAGCGCCACGGAGTTTCGCGGGGTGTGGCGGTGAGCACGGCGCCGGCGTCGACGAGGCGGTCGGTGGTTGCCGCGGTGTCGTCGACCTCGAAGGCGACCCGGAGGCGGGCGCTGGGCTGACCGTCGGCCTCGACCCGATCGATCAGCCGCACCTGGGCGGGATTGGACAGCTCGAGGGTGGCGATCCCGGCGCTGAGGATCACGACCCGGGCGTCGTCCTCGCCTTCGTAGGACTCCGCCTCTGGCAGGCCGAGAACATCGCGGTAGAAGGAGAGGGCGGCATCAAAATCCTCGGTCTCGACGACGAGGCGCAGCTGTCGGACCGGGGCGGGGCGGGGGTTCGTGGGTTCGCTCATGCTGTGGATGGTAGCCGCGGTGGGTGTCTGTGCGTAGAGCGCTGCGCGGGTGCGGCGCCGTTGTGCGGGTGGCACGCCACCCGCGTAACGGCGCCTACCCCGCATATCGGCTGGTCCGCCGGCTGGCACGCCGGAGTCACTGCGGTCCCTCCACCCCGTGGATGAGAGCCGCGCGGCGCATACGGTCAGCCGGTGGCTCCGGGAGAACCCGCCGGCCTGACGCCGCATCCGTTCGCTGGTGGGACTACTTGCGCTTGCCGAGCAGTGCGCCGAGGCCGGTCACCGCGGCGACGGCGACGGAGCCGAGCGTGATGACCAGGGTGGGGTTGCGCTTGTAGGCGTCGGAGAGCTTGTCGAACGTGTCGGTCGCGAACTCCCGCGCCGAGGCGATGGCTGCGGAGGTATCGATCTCGCGCAAGGCCGCGGTGGCGGTGGCGACGGTGTCGTCGACGGCGTGGCGGGCCTGATCGGCGAGCTCGCCGGCCTTGGCGACGGTGTCCTCGACGAGGTCGTGGGCCTGCTGTGTGGTGTTGTCGGTCATGGGATTCCTTTCGAGAGGGGGAGTGTGGAGGTTAGCGGTGAACGACCGTGGTGACCGTCTTCGCGTTACGGCGGATGACTCGCTCTACCTATGAGTGGCGCGAAACCGGTAATTCGTCACAGAATCCACCATTTCGGGGGCAGCCAGAGCAGAATGGCAGAATCCGACGAAGGGAGCCGCCGTGGCCTCGAAATCCGCTCCCATCTGGACGGACGCATCCAGCGACCTGCTCAAGGTCACCCGCGGATTCGTCCTCGGCACCGTCGACCCCGGCTCGACTCCCGGCTTCACCGGCGACAAAACGGATGCCCAGACCGTCGGCCGCACCGCCGCGGAGTCGCTCGCGCACCAGCAGGAGATGCTCTTCGCCAACAGTCGGGAGGGCGACCAACGCAAGGTCCTGCTCATCCTGCAGGGGATGGACACCTCCGGCAAGGGCGGCATCGTGCGCCACGTATTGGGCGCCGTCGACCCCCAGGGCGTCAGCCACGTGGCGTTCAAGGCGCCCACAGCGGCCGAGCTGCGGCACGACTTTCTCTGGCGTATCCGCCGGCAATTGCCCGTCGCCGGCATGATCGGCGTCTTCGACCGGTCGCACTACGAAGACGTGTTGATTGGGCGGGTCAGGCAGCTCGCCCCGCCCGAGGAGATCGAAAAACGCTACGACCTGATCAACGCGTTCGAGCAGGAGCTTGTCGACGACGACACCACCGTGATCAAGGTGATGCTGCACATCAGCGCCGGCGAGCAGAAGAAGCGCCTGCTCGAGCGGCTCGACCGGCCCGACAAGTACTGGAAGTTCAACCCGGGTGACATCGACGAGCGGATGCTCTGGCCCGGCTACCAGGCGGCGTACCAGACCGCGCTCAAGCGCACCTCCACGGCGTTCGCGCCCTGGCACGTCGTGCCCGCCGACCGCAAGTGGTTCGCCCGTCTCGCGGTGCAGCAACTGCTGCTCAAGGCGCTGGACGACATGGTGCTCACCTGGCCCCCCGCGGATTTCGACGTGCTCGCCGAGCGTGCCAGGCTGGCCGCATCCTGAGGGGTGGGTCGATCGCACATGGTGGTGTTGAGCGCGGGCATCCTGCTCTATCGGTTGACGGATGCGGCGGAGCCCGAAGTGTGGATCGCGCACATGGGTGGCCCGTTCTGGGCGCGCAAGGATGCCGCGGCCTGGTCGATCCCCAAGGGGGAGTACCGGCTGGAAGAGGATCCGTTCGCGGCTGCGCGGCGGGAGTTCGAGGAGGAGATCGGGGTGCCGGCTCCGGCGGCCGACTATGTCGAGCTGGGCGCGTTCCGGCAACCGTCCGGCAAGGTCGTGACGGTGTTCGCGGCGGAGGCCGACGTCGCGGTCGACGCGGTGGCGAGCAACACGTTTGAACTGGAATGGCCGAAGGGGTCCGGGCAGATGCGGTCCTTTCCGGAGGTGGATGATGCCCGGTGGGTTGGGCTTGAGCAGGCCCGGGTGCAGCTGGTGCGCGGGCAGGTGCCGGTGCTGGATGCCCTGGTGGAGCTGCTGCGCGCTCGGGGGCGGTTCGGGCGGTAGTGCGGGGCTGCGGGGCTGCGGGGCTGCGGGTGCGACTGCGGGAGGGGGCGCGGGTGCCGGGTGCCCGCTCCGGGGCGTCGCGCGGGCACGGGTGCCGGATGTTCCCTGGGCGTTGCGCGGGCAAGGCGCCGGTATGCGGGTGGCGCGCCACCCGCATAGCGGCGCCTACCCCGCATACCGCGATCCACGTCGATCGGGCGCGGGGGATCGGGGTCCGGCAGGGCTCAGCGAGCCACCAGCTGGGGCCGCCGGGCGGCGACCTCCGTGCCGGCGTGGTCCGGCATCCGCCACGCTTCGACCGCGGGCAACACCAGCAGCACGGCCAGCACCGCGAACGCCCAGCGGTAGCCGAGCTCGGTCGCACCGCGGTGCACCAGTACCGCGCCGGCCGTGGTGGCCCGAACGATGAGAGCGGCCACGGCCTCGGTGGCGCTGGCGCGACGGTGCCGCCCGCCGCTACCGGCGCGCCGTGAGCACAACTCCTGCTATTTCTATAACGGACAGGTCAGCGGTCCCGGAATTCCGGGCATCCGTTGATGGCAGAACAGAAACAGCAGGAGTTATGCACGGGGTGGTGCGGTTCGGGTCAAATGCGTGACGAATGGGACTACCGGCGACAACAGATGTCAGCCGCAGGCTGAACCGCCCTAGGTCGCGTCGGGCGTGACCCGGGCGGCGTCCTGGAGCATGGCGCGGAACGCATCCAGCTCGAGGGCGTCGACAGACGCGAAGGTGAGCGCGGCGGAACCGACCTTGACCTTGCCGAGCCGGCTCTTGTACTGCTGAGCCAGGTTCTTGCCGTCTTCGGCCGCGTTGACGTAGACGCTGAGGTTGTTCTTCTGCCGGGCGAGGCCCACCACGAACCACTCCACGGTGGGCTTGCCCGGCCGAGCGATCACGACGTGGCCGTAGCCGATGATCTGCTGCTCCGTGCCACCCCAGAAGATGCCCTCCCACAGCTCACGGGTGACTCCGGAGAAGACCTCGGCGATGATGGCGTCGAGCGCGCGCATCGAGTCGGCACCGGGGCCGTCCAGGGTCGCGAGGAACTCGTCGACGTTCCGACCGGTCAGCTCCATGGTGATCTCCTTCGTGTCGGGTGGTGGGTATGGGTGAGGCTCCTGTCACGATCGTAGGTGCGGCGCGGTGCCCGCGCACCTCCTGCAACCTCGTCCAGCCGGCGCAGGCGCGCTATCGTCGGTGAATGCCGAATAGGCCCCCTGGCCAGGGTTCGGGCAGCTGCTGCGGCCACCTGGCCTGGACTCGGATGGGCTCGATTCCCCGCGGCGCGCATGCTGGCTCGGGCAGCTTTGGTCAGCTGGGCCTGAGGTGGCGCCACCTGTATAGCGCCTGACCCGCATACCGGCCGAAGCGCCCTGGCGGGTACGGATGTGGCTACCCCTTGAAGGGCAGCCGCCACGTGGATACGGTTCCAACGTGCACGTCCGACGAAGGAGGCCCCATGCCCGCCACATCGCTCCCGTCCAGCGGCGAGAACCCCGACGACGGCACCGGTATCCCCTCGGGCGCCACCAAGATTTGCGACGCCCGCGGCATGGCCGAGATCCATCGGATGTTCCGGGCCGGCTTCGGTGAGGGCCCGGCGCTGATCGGCGGGGTGCCCGACACCGACGCGGACCAGGCTGACATCGTCGGTGACTTCTTGGCGATGCTCTCCACCGGGCTGCACGCGCATCACGAAGGCGAAGACACGCTGCTGTGGGGACGCCTCGAGACCCGGGCTCCCTCGTGTGCCGTCCATGTGACCCGGATGAAGGAGCAGCACGCGCAGATGCTCGTGCACCTCGAGGAGCTCGACGCGAGCCTGCCGGCCTGGCGAGCGAGCGGCCGGGCGACGGATGCCGCATCCGTTGCCACCGCCCTGGCCGGCATCAACGCGGCGCTCGCCGTGCACCTGCCCGACGAGGAGGCGCACATCGTGCCGGTGATGGAGACCGTCATCACGCCGAGGGAGGTCGACGAGCTCTCCGAACACGGGCGGAAGGCCACGCCCAAGGGCAAGATGTTCGTTCAGCTGGGCACGATTCTCGCCGCGCAACCGGACGGCGGCGAGGACTGGCAACACGAGCACCTGCCCGCTCCGGTGCGGCTGCTCTGGCGGCTGGTGGGCAAGTCGAAGTACGAGCGGTACCGGGCGACGCTGGTGAAGTAGACGCCTTTTGCGAGGGTGGCTACAGGCCTGAAAGGTTCGGAAACAGCATCTGCGGCAGGTACGGCCAGAGGAGCGTGAGGGCCAGGGCGACCGGGGCCAGCACGATCACCAGGATGCCCAGCGCGAACGAGTAGCTGAGGATCACAGCCATCAGCTGCAACCCGACGAAGGCGACGGGCTCGTCGCGCACCTCGTGCACGTCGTCGAAAATCAACAGCCCGTCGGCCTCCGGCGTGTTCTGCTCTGTCGCGTCGTACTCAGTCGTGTTCATCTGTGACCCCCGGGGTGAAGACTACCGGTGCGTGGAGTGGTGCGGGCGATTCGACAAGTGACCCGCGGCCGGGGGACGCGCCTCGGGTTGCGGCTTTCAGATCGTACGGTTGTCCACCGTCCGGTGCGGCAACGGAGGTCCTGCCGACCGCAATCGCGGCCGGTGCGATGTTGCGTTTACGGTACCCCCGGCATGGGTGGGGTGCAACGGTGGGCGGAGGCTGGGTGCGGCGGCGGCGGTTGCGGCGGGGCTTGGGAGGCGGGGAGTTGCGTTGTGCGGGTCAGGCGCCGCTGTGCTGGTGGCGCGCCACCCGCATAACGGCGCCCGACCCGCGCAGCTCGGCAGGCGGCATCCGCCCGGCACGGATGGCGGATGGTCGGGAGGCTTCGGGCGAGGACAATGCAGCAGGCGTAGCGGCCGCGCGCGATGCAGGCGTTGCGGGCGCCCGCGGCTCAGGCGTAGCGTGGATCGGAAGGCTTGGGCGCAGCGCGAAGCGGGGCAGAGGCGCGGGCACGGCGAGGCGCGGGCACAACGGGGGACGCTGGGATGGAATGCGGCCGCGGCATCGCGTCGGGCGCGGCTGGTGCCGGTCGGGTGCGCGTCTCGCGGAGGCCGGCGCTCGAGGAGGAGCTGAGATGGCCGTCAGGGAGGCTTTCACAGCCGAGGAATGGCAGGCCGTGGGGGCCGCGCCGTTTCTCGTGGGCCTGTACCTGGTGGGGGCGGCTCCCATGGAGCCGATGGTGATCGTGAGGGAGATGCTGGCCGCGGAGAAGGCCGTGACTCTTGAGGCGCACCAACCGGACGCTCTGCCCATCGTGAAGGAGATCGACGCCGACCTGGTGGCCGAGGTGCTCACCCGCGACCTGGGCGTGATCAACGGCGCTGCCGACGAGCAGGCCCGGGTGCTCGGTGAACTGGCGCGGGCGGTGGCTCTGGTCGAGGCACAGGCGCCGGCGATGGACTCGGCCTTCCGGGCCTGGCTGTTCCGGGTGGCCGAGCACGTGGCGCGCACTACCGCCGAGCGCGCGCCGGCGGGAGCCGGGAGCAGGCACATTGGCGGCGAGGTGGCCGCGGCGCTGAGGACGTTGGCGCAGATGCTTGGGGTGCCGCAACGATGAGACCCCCAGCGCGGAGGGCCGCGAGGGCTAGACGGTGCCGAGCTCGGTGAGCTTCGCGCGCACGTCGGCGTCGCTGGGTTCGACCATGTGGGTGTCGTCGGGGAACACGATCACGGGGATCTGGGTGCGGCCGCTGATGGCTTTGGCCCGGTCGGCACCGTTGGACACGGTTTCCAGGTCGACGTAGTCGTAGACCACGCCGAGTCCGTCGAGCAGCTTCTTCGAGCGACGGCAGTCGCGGCACCACTCGGCGCCGAACATGGTGATGGCGGCGGCGGTGGGTTCGGCGAGTGTGCTCATCCGTCGAGTTTAGGCAGGTGTCGGCTGGGCAGATGCCGTGTGCCGGGGTCGCGGATCGGCCCGCACGTGCGGCAGCGGGAAACAATTCCCTGACCAGAGCGAAATTGTGCTTGACTCAGTTGAGGATCCACCCAATGGAGTACCCGACGAAGCGCCAGAACGCCTCTGTGATCGGTCTGGTCGTTACCGCGGCCGCGGTCAGGGTGCCGTCGTGGCGGCAGCCGCGGTGCGGCCGCGCACCCGGGTGGCCAGCACCGGCGCGAAGAACACCACGAGCAGGCCTGCCAGCGGCACGAGGAGCAGCCCGTAGCGCAACTGGGAAAGGTCGGCGATGGCGCCGATGATGGGCGGCGAGAACAGGAAACCCAGCCGCAGCAGCCAGGCAACGATGGTCAGACCGGTGCCGGCACGGAAGCCGGGCAACTCGTCCGCGGCGTGCATTGCGGCCGGGATCAGTGTGGCGACGCCGAAGCCGGCCAGGCCGAAGCCCACGATGGTGCCCGGGATCGACGGGAACGCCAGGGCCGTGCCCATGCCCAGGAACACGATCGCGCCGCCGGTACGGGCCACGGCGCGCTGGCCGAACCTGTCGACGAGGCCGTCGCCGAGCAGCCGGCCGATGAATTGCATGCCCTGCAGGGCGATGAAGCCGAGACCGGCCACCAAAGCGGATGCGCTGAGCGCGTCGGAGAGGTAGATGGCCGACCACGACGCTCCGGCGTCCTCGACGACAGCGCCAGAGGCGGCGATCACCACGAGCGCGCCGAGCACCAGCCACTTTCCCCACCGGCCGCGGGAGAGGGTGGGCGTGGCAGCGTGCTGCTGGGGGGCGGTGGCCTCGGGTTCGAGGGGTTCGGGTCCAGCCAGGAGGAACCGGTAGCTATACAGCGCGAACAGGCTGAAGGTCACGGCGGACACGATGAGGTGCTGGCCGCGCGGCACATCAAGCTGGGCGGCCGCGGCGCCGAGGAGTCCGCCGGTGACAGCGCCGATGCTCCACACCGCGTGGAAGGAGTTAAGGATGGAGCGTTTGTAGAGCCGCTGCACGCGCAGGCCGTGCGAGTTCTGGGCGACGTCGGTGATGGAGTCCATCGCACCGGCGAGGAAGATGCCGGCGGCCAGGGCAGCCCAGCTGGGGGCGATTCCGGCCAGGATCAGGCCCACCGCGGTGAGCATCGTGGAGACCACGGCGACCCGCGACGAGCGGAACCGGCGGATGAGCATGCCCGCGGCGAGCCCGGCGATGAGGGCGCCGAGCGGGAACGCGGCGACGGCAAAACCGAATTCGGCGTTGCTGAGCCCGAGCTCGGATTTGATCCCGGGATACCGGGGGATCAGGTTGGCGAACAGGGCGCCGTTCGTGAAGAACAGCATGGCCACGGCGAAACGCGCGCGGCGCACGGCCACGTCGGGGCGGTCTGCGGTGCGTTCTGCGGAGCGGGCGGGAGGCGTCATTGCGTCAGCGGACTTTCTGGTGTGGCGGTCGGTCGTGAGAGACCCGCCGGATCGGCGGGCGTGAGGCACGGGTTTCAAGCTTGGCACGGATGCCGGTGGCGGCGCACCCCGGCGGGCACGCTCGGGCATCCGGTTCGGTGGTGCAAGGACCGAGCTCAGCCGACGGGCAGCTCGAAGATGGTTTCCAGGCCGTCCTCGTCGTCCCACTGCTCGCCCACCTCGACGAAGCCGAACTGGGTGATGAGGGCGCGGGAGGGGAGGTTGTCTGGACGGATGGTGGCCCGAACTACCGTGACGGACAGTTCGATGCGGGCGCGTTCGAGGAGCGCGGTGAGTGCGGCGCGGGCGTATCCCTGCCGACGGTATGCGGCATCCACGGCGTAGCCCACCTCGACCATGCCGGCGTCGTCCGGGGGTCCGTGGTAGCCGGCCTGGCCGACCGCGAGGTGCCGCGTCGGGTCGTAGATGACCCTCGTGACCCAGCTGGCGTCACCGGGAGTGACGGCGAGCTGCCGACTGCGGTAGCGCCAGGTGTTGGCGTTGACCGGTTCAATGAAGAAAGGGCTCAGCTCCACCGCGGCCTGCTCGTTGGCCAGGTCGAGGTCCTCCTCGGCGAGGGCGTCGATCGTGGCTGGGCTCAGCTGCACGAGGTGCACGGTGGGCGCCACAGTGGATGGCCATGGGTCGTCGAGCGGGGAGTTCGAGATCAATGGGTCCTTCGAGAGGGTGCCGGATAGGGCTGATGGTGGTCGGGCCACGTGAGGTGCTGGTGGCGACCGCAGTGTCGGAAGCAGCCGTGGGCCGCTCTGAGCACGCGCACTTGAGGCTACTGCTCTGAGGGCACGTTTCTCGAGGAAATCCCCGAGTTCGCCCAAGCGTGCACCGGTGTGTCGGACCTCGCACCCCTCGCGACCCAGCCGGGCACCCACCGTGGCGCAACCGTGCAGGCGCCCTACCCGGATGCATCGCGGCCCACCCGCCTCCCCTCCGCGGCCCATCCGGCCCACCCGCCGGGCCTTCCCCCGAGCGGACGGGCTGCCTATGCTGGCAGCGTCGTTGACCGGCCGTCGTAGACGGCGGCCGCCGTCGGCATCGGGAGGAGCGACCATGAGGAGCGAGAAACCGCCCCTTCCACTGGGCCCGACAGCGCTGGGCCTCCTCTCGTTCGCCGACGGCCACAATCTCCACGGGCTGCACACGGGCATGCGCGAACCCGCATGACCGATTTCGACGTTGACCTTCTTGTCGTGGGGGCCGGCACCACCGGGCTCACCCTGGCGCTGCAGGCGGTCGACCACGGAGCCCGGGTGCGCATCGTCGAACGCCGGCCGGAGGCGTTCCGGCCGTCGCGGGCGATGGTGATGCATCCGCGCACCCTCGAACTGTTGCGTCCGCTGGGGGTGACGGATGCTCTGCTCGCGCTCGGCGACCCCTCACCGTCGGTGCAGCTGCACGTGCGCTCTCGGGTGGTGCCGGTGTCAGTCGAGAACCTCGATCTGCCCGGCACCGCGTTTCCCCACCTGCTGCTGGTTCGGCAGTCCGACGTGGAGTCGGTGCTGGCCGCGGCGCTCGCCGAGCGCGGAGTGGTGGTGCAGCGCGGTGCGGAGGTGGTGCGGCTGGCGCGGCTGCGGCAGGGCGGTGCCCGGGCCGTGCTGCGCACCACGGATGATGAGCCGGACGAAGACGTGCTGTGCCGGTACCTGGCCGGCTGCGACGGGCCCGCGAGCTTGGTGCGCCGGTCGGTCGGCGGCTTTCTCGGCGGCGACTACGACCAGGAAGTGGTGCTCGCGGACGTGGATCTGGGGCCCGCGGGCGCCGGGTCACGTGCGGGGGCGCCGGTGATGCTCGAGGCCGGGGTCGCCCATGTGGTCGTCGGGCGGCGCGGACTGGTGTTCCTCTTCAACATCGGCGAACGGGCCAGTTGGCGGATGCTCGCCACCCGACGGGCGGGCGACGATCGGCAGCCGTTCGGTCAGGCTGGGCCGCCGGTGCCGCAGGAGCAGCTGCAGCAGCTGTTCGACGAGGCCGGGCTGCCCGCGCAGATCACCGAGGTGGCCTGGTCGGCCCGGGTACGGCTGCAGCACCGGATCGCCAGCAGGTTCAGCCGCGGTCCGCTCTTCGTGGTCGGCGATGCCGCCCATGTGCACTCGCCGGCGGGCGCTCAGGGCATGAACGCCGGCATCCACGACGCCGTCAACCTCGGTTGGAAGCTGGCATTCGCCGCCGCGGCCGGCCAGCGGCTCCCCGAGGCGCCGGGCCCGGCGGGTGCCACTGTCCCGGCCGGCCCGCCCGGGACGCGAGCCGCGTTCCCCGGTTCGGCACTACTGGACTCCTACGCTCTGGAGCGTCGCCCCGCCGACCGGGCCCTGCTGCGCCTGACGCACACCATGTACTGGGCCGAGGCGAGCCTGCATCCGTTGGCGCAGCTCAGCCGGGCCGTGCTGGTGCCGCTGGCCGCGCCGCTGCTGCCGTGGTTCACCCGGCAACGTCGGCTCACCGCGGCGGGCATCCGTACCCTCTCGCAATTTCGGCTGCGGTACACGCACAGTCCGCTGTCGATGGAGGTGCGCGCGTCGCTCACCCCGGTGCGCGGCGGGCTGGCCAGGCGGGTGCTGCGGCCGGGCTCGAGGGTGGCCGACACCCTGGTGCGCTGCGAGGGACGCCGGGTGCGCCTGCACGAGTTGCTCGCGCGGCCGGGGGTGCACATCCTGCTGCAGGCCGATGCGCGAGAGGTGCCCGAGCGGATGCTGGGCACGCTGGTGCACAGCTATCGGCTTGACGACCGGCCCGGCACCGGCATGCTCGTCGTGCGGCCCGACGGCTACGTGGGGCTGCGGGCTCCGGTGCTCGACGAACAGCACCTCGCCGCCTGGTTGCGCCTGGTGGGGCTTCCCGTACGTTGAGCGGCCGACGGGTCAGCTGCGAACCGGTGCTTCGCAGGCTTCCAGCCGGAATATCGGGTGGTCGACCAGATCCGGCAGCTCGGCCAGGAACGGGCCGGCCCGACGGCCCAACTTCTCGAGGTAGTCGGCGGCGACCTGGTCGTGTTCGAGGCCACGCAGCTCGGTAGTCCGATACGGGTGGCGGCGCCATCGGACGCGCAGCTCGCAGCGTCCGGCGACCCGGAGGTTGCGCACCCACTGGGTTTCGCCGCGGCCGGCGATGACGTACCGCTCACCCTCGAATCGGAACGGTGCGACCGGGGTTCCGATCTCCCGGCCGCTGATGCGACCCCGCACGATGAGGGTGGGGGCACCGCAGGCCCGGGCGACCGGGTTGACGACGTGCACCATGAAGCGACTGGGCGGCAGATAACCGCGGCGGCGGGTGGGCGTGCTGCTCAAGGTGGGCCTCCGTTCAGTGTCCTCGGTGAGGCGCGCATCTGCCTCACGCCAGACACGGTACTGCCGCCGCCGGGACTGGGGAAGGTGCCCGTTGGGTCCACCAGTACCCCGCGCAAAATAGCCCGATCGGGGGTATAACTCGAGCAGACCTGTGCGCGGTCAGCGCTGCGCGGCAGCGAGGGGGCGGGTCACCGTGCAGGGGGTAGCGTCGGGGTCCGAGTGGATTTTCACTGCCGTCGCTGTGTAGGGTCATTCTCCACCGGCGTGCCTCACTCGCGCACAGACACCTGCACCACCCGAAAGGACACCATGCGCCGACGCATCCGAATCTCGATCGGGCAGCAAGAATGAGCGCCCCCTCGAATACCACGCGGGATCGCTTGCGTGCCCTGCACGAGAAGTTCATCGTGCAGGACCGCTGGCGCACGGCCCGTGAACGCACGACTCTCTACCTGATGGCGGTGGCGCTCGTCGTCATCGGCGTGGCCGGCTTCCTCGTGATACTCGCCGACGTCGTGCAGCGTGATGACGTGGCGAGCATCGATTCCCCTGTCAACGCCTGGCTCATGCAGAGCCGCACCGGAACCGTGACCGCGATCATGATCGGGCTCGCGATCGGGTTCGGGCCGGTCGCGCTGCCCGTGGTGATTCTGGCAACCATCGTCCTGTGGTCATACCTCGCCAAGCACCTCTGGCGGCCGCTGCTGCTGGCGCTGGGCACGCTCACCGGGCTGGTTCTCGTTCAGGTGATCACCCGTCTCGTCGAACGCACCCGACCGCCCGTTGACCTCATGCTCTTCGGCGTCGACACCACCTATTCGTTTCCGTCCGGGCATGTGTCGGGTGCCACGAACTTCCTCCTGCTGCTCACCTATCTCATCTACTCGCGTCGAGCGGCGCGCCGGCGGGTGGCTGTGCTGGTGGGCGTGATTCTGGTGGTCGCCATCGGGCTGGCCGCGATCAGTCGGGTCTACCTGGGCTACCACTGGCCGACGGATGCGCTCGCATCGGTCTGCCTGGCTCTCGCGGTTCTCGGCGGGGTGATCGCGCTGGACACCTGGCGCACCGTGCGGGTGCGACCGAGCGGACGCGATGATGCCGCCGGGACGGACAGGCGCGAGGCGACGGCAGCGTAACCTCAGGGGGCGAGCCAGGCACGAACGACGTCGACGGCCGCGTCCCGTTTGTGCGCCAGGTCAGCCAGATCGGTCACGAGCAGGCTCGCCCGAATATCGGAGTGCCAGGTGAGCAGGCCGTGCGGGTCGCCGGTGAAAGCGGATGCGGCATCCCTGTTCTCGGTGGTAGTCGCTCCCCGGTGCAGCACCAGTCGGACGCCGTCCTTACCCTGCGCGCTGATCGTGGCTTGATCGACCCCGTCAATCACGTAGCTGGGGGAGTTCCACTTGATGTGCTCCTGCACGGCGGGGTTGGCCTCGTGCACGAGCCGGCGCAGCGCCTCGATCACCGCCAGGCGCTCTGCGGGCTGCGCGGCGAGGAACTCCCGCACGGAGCGATGTCGATCGACCATGAACGGAGCGTACCGCCCGGGTGCATCCGCCGGCCCGGCCGTCCGGAAAAGGCATCATCCGTGCCCAGACATTTGACGGCGGTGCACCCAAGCGAGTAGACACGAAGGAGCGGGCCGGGGCCCTAAGATTCGCAACACGGGCAGCGGCGCAGGCTTCCAGACTGCTCGGCTTCGCGACGAAGGGAACCCCATGAAATACCTGCGACTGGGCAGCACCGGCCTCGAGGTGTCTGCGATCACGCTGGGCTGCATGAGCTTCGGCAATCCGATGCGCGGCAATCATTCCTGGACCCTCCCCGAGGAGACCAGTCGCCCCCTGATCTGGCAGGCGCTGGAAGCCGGCATCACCACCTTCGACACCGCCAACGTGTACTCCGACGGCAGCAGCGAGGAGATCCTGGGCCGGGCGCTGCGGGACTTCGGCACGCGGGACCAGTACGTGCTGGCCACCAAGGTGCACGGGCGGATGCGTCCGGGCCCGAACGGCGCCGGGCTCTCGCGCCGCGCCATCCTGGCCGAGATCGACCACAGCCTCACCCGGCTGGGCACCGACCACGTGGACCTGTACCAGATCCACCGCTGGGACCCGTTGACTCCGATCGAGGAGACCATGGAGACGCTGCACGACGTGGTCAAGGCCGGCAAGGCCCGCTACATCGGTGCCTCGTCGATGCACGCCTGGCAGTTCGCGAAGGCTCAGTACACCGCCGATCTGGGCGGATTCACCCGCTTCGTGTCGATGCAGGACCAGTACAACCTGCTCAACCGCGAGGAGGAACGCGAGATGCTGCCGTTCTGCCTCGATCAGGGCGTTGGGGTGCTGCCGTGGAGCCCGCTGGCCCGCGGCAAGCTCACCCGCGACTGGCACGACACCACCAGCCGCTCCGAAACCGACACCTTCGGCCAGACCCTGTACAAGCAGCAGGAAGAGGGCGACCGCGAGATCGCGGGTGTCGTGGCGCAGGTGGCGGCTGAGCGCGGGGTGCCGCGGGCGCAGGTGGCGCTGGCCTGGGTGCGCCAGCAGCCGGCCGTGACCTCTCCCATCGTGGGCGTCACCCGGGCGCACCATCTTATGGATGCCGTGGCCTCCGTCGACCTCACCCTCACCGCCGAGGAGCTGGCCCGGCTCGCCGCCCCCTACCGGCCGCACACCCCAGAGGGCTTCTAAGCGTCCACTTCGACGCCGCCTCGCCCCTGCCGACCGGCGGGTGGCATAACTCCTGCAATCGTCTCGGCTTCCGCCGGCCGGCCCCTAAATCCGCGGCGGCTCATCCGATGCGTCAGAAATTGCAGGAGTTATGCCACTCACGGACGGTCGCCAAGCGGTGAACAGTGTTCCGGCACGAGCGCGCAGCCTGCGAGGTGGCGACTATCGGCACCGGCAGAGTTTCTCCGGCGGATCCTTCGGTGGTGGGTTCTCCGGCGGAGGAGGCGGTGGTGGTGGCGGTGGCGGTGGTGGTGGTGCTGGCCGCTAGAGCGGCTTGACCATCTCGATCTCCATGGCGCTGGAGTCCAGGACGTACTCCACCCGGTGCCCGGTCTCGGTGAAGCCCCGGCGCAGGTAGGCGGCGCGGGCGCGGGAATTGTCCTCGTGCACGTGCAGCGTCAGGCGGTCGCCCTCGCTGCGGGCCCACTCCTGGATCGCGAAGAGCAGCGCGTCGAAGATCCCTGCCGCGTGGCCGCGGTGGTCGGGCGACACGTACACGCCCACCAACAGTGCGCCGGTGGTCGCATCCGGAACGTAACCGCCCATGGTGCCCACCCAGCGTCCCGCAGCGTCGATCGCGACGAGGGCGATGCCGTGTTCGGCGGTGCCGCGGGCGGCGCGCATCCGCCATTCGCTGTCGGTGTGGCCGAGGGCGTCCTGCAGGGTCTCGCCGAACGCGATCGGGGTGTCCTCCAGCATCTCCAGGCGCAGCGCCCGAACCTCACGCCAGTCGTCCACCTGGGTGGCGCGGATGCTGAACCCCTCTGTCATCATTCGCCGAGCTTACCCAGTCGCGCGCACGACGCCGAGGCAGGAGCTATGCCGCCCCGCGGGTGCTGACGGGGCGGGTGCTCGGGTAGCGGAACGAGAGCAGGTCGGGCAGGTCGAGCACCGAGCTGACCCGGCGGCTCTCCGGCACACCGTCGCGCGGAGCCGCCGCAACGAGAACGGCTTCCATGCCGTGTGCTCGGGGGCCGTCGAAGTCGGCGTCCCAGGTGTCGCCGACGAAGATGACCCGCGCCGGATCCGCATCCGCCCGGTCGAGGGCCGCCCGGTAGATCGCCGAGTGGGGCTTGCGAAACCCCACCTCGAGCGACGTCACGATATTGGCGATGAGGTCGGTGGCGCCCATGGCCGCCAGTTGGCGGGGCACGACGGATGCGCTGTGCGTGTTCGACACGATGGTGAGTGTGAAGGTCTGGCCCAGTTCCCTCAGCGTCAGGGCCATGCCGGGGATCAGCACCACCCCGCGCTCCCAGTCCGCCATGTTGCTCTCGGCGCCGGCGGCGATCTCGGTGGCGTCGGGTTCGCGGCCGAGCAGCCGCACGATGGCGCGCCGCGACAGCTCCTCCATGGTGAACTCGCGGTGGTCGACGTCGGACTCGGCGTTGAGCTGGTGGAAGGCGTCCAGCCAGGCGTCGGCGGTGTCCTGCTCGGTGCCGGCCGCACCGAAGGACCGCATGCTCGCGTGAGTGTCGGCGTAGCCCTGCCCGGCCCGGGAGTCCGCATAGTTGACCAGGGTGCCGAAGAAGTCTAGGAACAGATGCCGCATGACCACAGCTTGGCAGGGTGTGGGGCATCGTCCGGTTAACGACCCGGTGCGGCCTCCGCAATCGGCGGGGGTCAGGCGCGGTGGTGAGTCCGCAGATCCGCGGGCAGGCGCCGTTGCGATGCGGGGGAGCGTGCCGTTGTGCGGGTCAGGCGCCGCTATGCGGGTGGCGCGCCAGGCGCATAACGGCGCCTACCCCGCACATCCCCTCCCCACCTCCGCAGCCCCCCCTTGGCCCTCCGCCCTTCGGCTCGCCGCCCGTCCGCGGCATTGAACCGCGGATGAGGTCGGGAATACGCCACCGCATGGCTACGCTGCACGAACTATGAAAAAGATCGGGTTCCTCTCCTTCGGCCACTACCAGGCGGTGCCGGGCTCGCTCGTGCGCACCGCGGCGGATGCCCTGCTGCAGACCGTGGAACTCGCGGTGGCGGCCGAGGAGCTCGGTGTGGACGGCGCATCCGTGCGGGTGCATCACTTCGCCCCGCAACTCGCCTCGCCGTTTCCGCTGCTGGCCGCGATGGCCGCCCGCACCAGCCGGATCGAGCTGGGCACCGGCGTGATCGACATGCGCTACGAGAACCCGCTGTACATGGCCGAGGAGGCCGCGATCACCGACCTGATCAGCAACGGGCGGCTGCAGCTTGGCCTCAGCCGGGGCTCGCCCGAGACCGCGTTGAGCGGCGCCGAGGCGTTCGGCCACCTGCCGGCGCCGGGCCGGAGCGACGCGGATGACGCCCGCGAGCGCACCGCACAGTTCCGTCGTGCCATCAGCGGGGTCGGCGTCGTCGCCGCGAACCCGCAGATCACCGGGCACAGCAACCTCCTCGCCATCCAGCCGCAGTCGCCGGGCCTGGCAGAGCGCATCTGGTGGGGCTCCGGCAGCCGCGCCACCGCGAAGTGGACCGGCGAGCAGGGCATGAACCTGATGAGCTCCACCCTGCTCACCGAAGACACCGGCGCCGACTTCGGCGACCTGCAGGCCGAGCAGATCGCGATCTTCCGCCGGGCGTGGGCGGACGCCGGGCACCACGGTAGCCCGCGGGTGTCGGTGAGTCGCAGCATCATGCCGCTGGTCACCGATCAGGACCGTCGCTACTTCGGCTTGCGCGCGCAAGCCGACAACCGCGACCAGGTCGGCCACCTCGACGGCGGCCTGGCCAGGTTCGGCAAGAGCTACATCGGCGAACCCGACCTTCTCATCAAACAGTTGGCGCAGGACGCCGCGGTGGCCGCTGCCGACACGGTGCTGCTCACCGTGCCCAACCAGCTCGGCGTGGACTACAACGCCCGGCTGCTCGACTCCGTGCTCCGCTTCGTGGCCCCCGGCCTCGGCTGGCGCTGACCATCGTCAGGGGTGCTCGTCCAGGCCTGACCAGTTGGAATCACCCGTGAACGGGGGATCAGGAGAGTGCGTGAGCGCCCTGTCGGCCGGTGCGACGCTGCTAGGTTCAAGGGACGAGCAGTTTGGGGACTGAGCCGTGAACGTACCAGGCGTACCATCACAGCACTTCCTGCTGAGGGGAGCGGGCAGTGCGCTCAGCCTGTCTGCCATCGGTCCTCGCTCCCTTGCCGGTGACGCGCCATGACAGACTTCGATGACCTGGTGGCCCCCCTCCCGGCCGGCGCCACGGTGCCGTCACAGCCGCCGACAGCCGACGCCCTGCCGGCCGCCGTCGATTCGGTGGCCGATGGCATCGCCGACCTGAGTCAGGCCGACGGCGGGCGCGACCTCACCCTGCCCGGCGGTTTCGTGGAGCTCGCCGACCTGCCGAGCCCCGCCATAGACGGTGACCTGCACAAAAGTGCACACGCGCCCGGCCTCGCAGCCTCGCTCGCCCGTCAGGCCACGATCGAGAAGCTGCTCGACGAGAGCGCCCAGGCCAACCGGGACGGCCAGCACCACACCGGAGCCGCGCAGGCCGAACAGGTGCTCACCGACCCCTTCATCACGCCCGGCCAGGAGGCCCGCGCCCGACAGCTGCTCTCCGGCCACCGGCTGCGGTTGGGCGAGTTCGAGGCTTCAGTGCGGCACGGCCTGCTCGCCCTTGAGTACCTCGCCGCCAGCGGCGACCAGCTCGGCCAGTCGATGGTGCACTGCACCCTCGCCCTGGCGTTCCACGAGACCGCGCTGGAAGAACCCGCGCTCGGCCACGTGCTCGGCGCCCTTGAAGCCGCGCGTGCCTGCGGCAGCCGCACCGCGGAGTTCTGGGCGCTGTCGCGCTCGTCGATGGTGCATCAGGCTCTCGGCGACGCCGACCGCAGCATCGTTCTGGGCCGGCAGGCCCTGGCCCTGGCCGACACCCTCGGCGACCCCCAGGCCGAGTTCGCGGCGCGGAACAACCTGGGCGACAGCTACCTGGAAATCGCCCGGGCCCAGCGGGCCAAGGGCGAGGACGCGCAGGTGGCGCTGCGCGACGGGATCGACATCATTCGCGCCGCCGTGGTGCGGTCGGTCAAACAGCGCCACGCGTTCGACGAGACCATCGCGCGCACCAACCTCGTCGGGTTCCTCATCGAGCGCGGCGAATACGCCGAAGCGCGCCGGCAGGCAGGCCGGTCCAAGACCATCGCCATCACCAACGGCTACCGCAACCTGGCGGTGAACAACGACGCCCAACTGGCCGAGGTGGCCCGGGCCGAGGGCCGAATTGATCTGGCCTGCACCATGATGAACGCCCAGCTCGCCGACCCGTCGGTGGCCGAGGACGCGGCCCTGAACGTGACACTGCACAGGTCGCTCTACGAGATGCACCGGGCCGCCGGCCGGTTCGAACAGGCCCTGGAGCACCACGAACAGCTGCACGTTCTGATCCTCGTACTCACCAGGCAGACCGCCGGGCTGCAGTCGCGGATGCTGATCAACTCGCTGGAAATCGAGCAGGCCCGCCACGAGGCGCAGCGCTCCCAGCTGGAAGCCGAAATGCAGCGCGTCCGCGCCGAGGAACTCGACCAGCAGGCACACACCGACCCGCTCACCCGGCTGCCCAACCGCCGGGCCCTCGACCGGCAGCTGCCCGAGATGATGCGCACCGCCAGGGAACGGTCGGAACCACTGTGCGCGGTGATGATCGACATGGACCACTTCAAGAAGGTCAACGACGAGCACGGCCACGCGACCGGCGACCGGGTGCTCACGACCATGGCCGCGATCCTCGGCGACGCCACCCGCGACAGCGACCTCGCGGTGCGGGTCGGCGGCGAAGAGTTCCTGCTGGTGCTCGGCAACACCACCACCGACCAGGCCGTGCAGATCTGCGAGCGCCTGCTCGGCAAGGTGCGCAATCATCCGTGGGGCGTGGTCACCGCGGGGCTCCGATGCACAGCCAGTGTCGGTGTCGCCCTGCTCAAGCAGGGGGAGAGCGTCTCCCGCTGGCTCGGCCGTGCCGATGCCGCCCTGTACGAGGCCAAGGCCTCCGGCCGCGACCGAGTCGAGCTGGCCGCGTCGCGGGCCTAAG
Organism: Cryobacterium adonitolivorans; assembly: GCF_004402695.1. Taxonomy (GTDB): domain Bacteria; phylum Actinomycetota; class Actinomycetes; order Actinomycetales; family Microbacteriaceae; genus Cryobacterium; species Cryobacterium adonitolivorans. The sequence continues at coordinate 123,071 of NZ_SOFL01000033.1, forward strand.
AGCGCAGAGCGCGGCCGCGGCGCGGGCTCAGGGCACCAGCACGATCTTGCCCACGTGGGCGGATGCCTCCAACCGGCGATGCGCATCCGCCGCGTCGGCGAACGAGAACCTGCTGTCGACCACCGGGCGCAATGCGCCGGATTCGAGCCACGGCCACACCCGGGTGAGCAGCTCGGCCATGATGGCCGCCTTCTCCACGGCGGGCCGGGCGCGCAACGTGGTGCCCCAGTAGCGGCCGCGTTTCTGCATGAGGTGGAACGGGTTGAAGACGGCATCCTTACCACTCTGGTTCGCGATCACCATGATGGTGCCGCCCAGGGCGAGCGCGGCCACATTGCGGGCGGCGTAGGAGCCGCCCATGATGTCCAGGATCACGTCGGCGCCGTGCCCGCCGGTCGCGGCGAGCACCTCCGCCACGAAGTCCTGCTCGCGGTAGTTGATCAGCACCTCCGCGCCGAGCTGTCCGCACACGGCCAGCTTCTCGGCGGAGCCGGCCGTCACCATGACCCGGGCGTCGGCCAGCCGGGCCAGTTGGATTGCGGTGGTGCCGATGCCGCTGGCGCCGCCGTGCACGAGCAGGGTCTGGCCGGCGCGCAGGCCCGCGCTCATGAAGACGTTCGACCACACCGTGGCCAGCGCTTCCGGCAGGGCGGCGGCGTCGGCCAGATCAACGTGCAGGGGAACGGGCAGGGCGAGGTCCTGGTGCACCACTGCCTCGGTGGCGTAACCGCCGCCGGCCAGCAGAGCGCAGACCCTGTCGCCGACGGCAAAGCGGGTGACGGCGATCCCGGTCTCGGTGACGATGCCGGAAACCTCCAGGCCGGGCCATTGCGGCGCTCCCGCGGGAGACGGGTAGAGGCCCTGGCGTTGCTGCACATCGGCCCGGTTCACGCCGGCCGCGGCAACCTCGATTCGGATGTCGCCGGCGCCGACGACCAGGTCGGGCACGGTATCGAGGGTGAGGGCGTCCGGGCCGCCTGGGGTGTGAACCACGAGTGCACGCATAGCGCCATCTTAGAAGCGTGCCCGGCGAGCCGGAGGCCTAGCCGACGATCCAGTCGAGCGTCTGTCCGTGCGGGCCGCACCGGGCGACCGGTCGGCCGTCGAGCGAGACGATGAAGTCGCCCGGCACGGGTGTCTCCGGCAGCAGCGCGTCGACCCGGGGCAGCACGCCGACGCCGTCGAGCGAGATCCAGCGGCCGAAGCCGGTCACCGCATCCGCGAAGGCCGCCCGCTGTTCGGGAGCCAGGTACACCAGGACCGCGGGGCTGACGATGACCAGCGGCACCCCCTGCGGCGCGCGTGCGACCAGCGCCTCGAGATCCACGACGGCGTCGCCGGCTACAAGCAGCGGCGGATCCCGACGAGCGATCGACATCGCCGCGTCCAGGCGACGGCGGCGCTCGGCCTGCTCGGGCCAGACGAGCGTCTGAAGCCACCTCACGTCCTCAGGGTTGTGCACATCCAGCGGGTTCAGATCGAGGCCGGCACGCCAGACGACTTCGGGCGGATGCTTCGGCAGCGGCACCGAACCGGTGGTCTCGGCAGAGAGCAGCACCGGGCTGGGTCCGTCGGCCGGATCCACCCGTCGACCGGAGTAGTCGTAGCTGTACCGGTCCGGATAGAGACAGAGTCCCGCGCTGGCGCCGACCTCGATCAGGGCCACCCGCGGGCCGATCGACGCGAGGATCGGCATGACCGCGGTGAGGCGGCGCGGCTCGTTGGTCTGGGTGGCCCGCACCCGCGCCTCGGCGGCGACCGCCGGCCAGTGTTCGACGAGCCACCGGCGGAAGATCCGATAGCCAGCCAGCGGTGCTCCGAGCAGGCGCGCACAGGCGAAAACGAGATTCGGCTGGCGCTTGGGCCGCGGCAGCCCGATGATCAGGGCCAGGACCTCGGCATCGCTCTGGACCCCGCCGGCCCAGTCGGCGTACAGCTCGGACTGGCCTGGTGTCTCGAACAGCCGGAAGCGCCGGTACCAGTCGGCAGTCTTCTCCAGGTCCAGGGCGCGCTGCTCGGCGGCCATAGCGGAGGAATCAGACACCGGTGCGGATGCGCTCCAGGAGCAGGGCGAACAGCAAGGTGGAGCGCTGCTCGTCGTTGATGATGTCGATGAGCTCGAGCACGGCTGCCCGGTCGGGTTCGGGGGAGTTGGCGACGTCCACGTCGTTGATGCTCTCGATGGCCGCGATAAGGCGGTCGGCGCTGGTGGGACCTGAGTCGGTCTGCGGGATCTGGTCTGAAATGGGCATCTTTTTACGGTACCCCCAGAAGACGGTTGCCGCTCTCCATGACCCAGGGGTCGAATGGCCTGCTGGCCGGGCGTTATGACGGTCAAATCGGTGCAATCCGGGCCGTTGTGCGAGTCCGTTCACATGGATTTGGCAGGAAAAAGTGAGGTTCCGTTCAGGTAGCTTGGGCAGACTAGGCGGCTTGCCTGCGCCGCTTCCGCGCGCGTGGGCCCAACGATCAGTGAACGTGCCGCCACAGAGCGCACCCCTCACACGACCTGGAAGTCTATGCGCCCCGATAATTCCCTGAACTCCACGCCCGAAATCCCCAGCGCCTCCAGCTCCCTCAGCACTCGCGCCGAGCGCAAGACCCGCCGCTCCCGCAGCAAACGCTTCACCCTGCTCGCCGGTGGCCTCGTGCTCGCCGGGGTCGTGGCCGGCACCGGTTTCACCGTGCAGTCGGCCGTCGCCGACCAGCAGCAGCAGGCCCAGCAGGAGCGTGACGACCGAGCCGCCGCCAAGGCCGCGGCCATCAGCAAGACCCACTTCGCCGCATCCGTGGCCCTTGTGGACGCCGACACCGCGCTCGACGCCGCCGTGAACAAGGTGGATGCGTCCGCCCTGTCGGCCACGTCCAGCACGCTGGCCGGCTACATCTCGATGCCGCTCACCGAGGTGAGCGAGCTCACCTCGCAGGCCAAGGAGCAGACCGCGGCCGTGCAGGCCGCCGCCGTTGAAGCCGACCGGGTGGCCATGGAGGCCGCGGCCGCACAGGCCGCCGCCGACGCCCAGGCGGCCGCTGAGGCCCAGGCCGCGGCCGAGGCCGTCGCCGCCGGCAACACCCCGGCCGGTGCGAAGGCCACCGCCGCGAGCCTGGCCTCGTCGCGTTACGGCTGGGGCGCATCGCAGTTCTCCTGCCTGGCTCAGCTGTGGGAGAAAGAATCCAACTGGTCGTACACGGCCTATAACGGCGACGGCGGAGCCACGGGCATCCCGCAGGCGCTGCCCGGCAGCAAGATGGCCTCGGCCGGATCGGACTGGGCCACGAACGCCAGCACCCAGATCGCCTGGGGACTCGAGTACATCAACGGCTCCTACGGCACCCCGTGCGCAGCCTGGTCGCACTCGCAGGCGATGAACTGGTACTGACCAGCCCCACCCCGGGCGAGTTGCCCCGGTACGGTCGAGTTGCCCCGGCGCACCGGGGCACCTCGTTCGCAGAGGGGCAACTTGCCACAGCGCCGGTCAGGTCCAGTAGTTGTTCTGGTACAGGAAGATGACCACGCCCAACTCCAGCGCCAGCAACAGGTAGCCCACCCACAGGGCCGCGTAGGCGAACGTTCGCCCGCTGGCCTCTCCGCGCGCGATGCGGGACAGGGTGACATGCCCCAGCACCACCCCCACCACCGGCAGGATCAGCGCCAGCACGAAGCTGAGCACGGCCAGGGCGCCCGTCGCATCCGGGTTCGGGTCGACGGCGGCAGCGGCGGCGTTCTGGCGGATGCCGAAGCGCAACAGGAAGACCAGCGCGATCGCGCCGCCCACGATGAGCACGATGGTGATCGGATATGTGCCCATGGGATGTCTCTCCTCAGCGGGCCGTCAATTGGCCGAGAACGGTGCCGTCTGCGGACTGCAACGTCATCACGCCGGCCCGCACCCGGCCCTGGGTGGCCTGGTTCAACCACTGGTCCACGCCCTCGCAGGCCATCAGGGTCGTCACGCCGCCGGTGAGGAGAACCGCCTCGTCATCGGCCTGCTCCCACGAACCGATGAGCACGTTGCAGCCGTCATTTCCGGAGTAGCTGCCGTCGGCCTGGATTGACAGGAACGGCGCCGTCGGAGTGTTCGACTCCACCCAGTAGCCGATCGGAAGGCCCTCCGGGCCGACGGTGCTGTTGGTGGAGCGCACCAGGGTGGTCTCGGTCGAATCGAACGAACTGTGGATGACCAGGGTGTCGCCGTCGACCTCCACCCGGGTGCCGCGGCTGACCGCCAGCGGCAGCTGGGCACCGTCGCAGGCCATCATCGTCTGCGGCCCGGAGGTCGTGGTGAGGGCGCCATCGGCGCCGACCTCCCAGGTGCCCTGCACTCGGTTGCAGCCGTCAGAGGCGCTCCAGGTGTTGTCCTGCACGAAGGAGATGAACGGCTGCTCCGGGCTGTCGAAGGTCCGGTCGAGCACCCAGGTTCCCACGAGGGCGCCGGGCTGCACGGTACCCGAAGGGGAGGCCGAGTTCGGTGTTTGGATGGTGCAGCCGGCCAGGACCAGCAGGATGGCCGCGGCGGCCAGGATCCGGGCGGAGGGAGGGGGTGCCATGTCGTGTTACCTCTCGGCTGGAGCGTGCTGCTGTGCTGCTCACTATGGAGGCAGCGTGAGCTCGGCAGGGGAAGCTGACGCGGAATCACGCATCTCGAGGCGCGGAATTGCGCTCGCCGGTCGGAACCAGACGGTCGCTCCGAAACTCCGACGGAAGCATGGCATACCGGGCCTTGAACCCGGCCCGTAACTCGAAGGTGGAACTGTACCCGGCCCTGGCCGCCACATCCGCAATCGTCAGGCCCGTGGAATGCGGCATCGTCAGCAGCACCGCGGCCGATTCGGCCCGGGCGCGAGCGATCTCGTGGGCCACGGTGATGCCGCTGCCCTCGAAGGCCCGCTGCAGGTGCCGCAACGAGACGCCGAGATGCGCGGCCAGGGTCGCCGGGGTGAGGTCGGGGTCCCGGTGCTGCGCATCGATCTGGGTGCGCGCCCGCACCCGCAGGCCCGTGCGCAGATCCTCACTGTCCATCGCATACCCGTCACTCTCGAGCAGCAGGCCCACTACGAGGTCCTCGATGGTGCGTTCCACCATCAGGGTGCCCACGCCGCTTGGCGACCAGGCGGTGTCGACGATCGACAGCGCGAACAGCCGCAACGGCAGGCTGAGCGAGCCGGAGTCATCGATCGGCTGGTGGTCGCTGCGCACGCGCACCCCGCGTTCGGCGAGCCGGGACTGCGGCACCTGGATGGCCAGCCCTCGGGTCATCTCGGTGCTCTCCAGCGTCATGTCGTCCCAACCCGGCACCGTGTAACCGCTGATCGGTCGCAGGGTGCGCACCGGGCCGCCGCCGATCCGGATGCCCATCCGCCCGTTGAGCAGGAACGCCACGTGCAGCACACCGGGGGTCACCTCGGTGCTGCCGTCGAACCGGAACGGCGACTGCGTGGAGAGGGTCACCGAGGTCTGACCGATCACGCGTTTCTTCGCGGAGAAGTGGAACACCGTGGACTCCGGCACGAAGAACCGCCGGGCCAGGGCGGCCACCACCCGGTCGGGCAGCGGCACGGGACCGGCCTGGGCAATGATGTGCTGCATGGCTCCCGCGGCAATCGGTACCCACATGGTGAACCCCCGGTTGGTCTGGTCAGCGCCGCGAGCGGCGGCACTGGGCGTGGCGTGAATTCACGCAGCACGGTAGTGCGAGACGCCGGTGCCGGCAACGCCGGATGCCGAATTGGGGCAATTTTGCGCCAGCATCTGAGCAGACTCGCGCCAAATCTCGCGTCGGCCGAACTCCCGGTCTTAGGGTGACTTTCATTCAGACCGGGTGAGCGACCGGGTGAGCGAGGGGATCGACAGCCATGGCCGCATACACCCTGCCGGAGAACCGGACGGCACCACCCCCGACGGCCTCCTGGCTGCCGCTGATCGTGGTGGTGCTCACCCAGATCCAGGCCTCGTTCGCCGTGAACGCGCTCACTGTGTCGATGCAGGGCATCACCACCGACCTCGACACACCGGCCACGAGCGTCGGTACGGCGATCACCGCCGGCACCTTCGCGATGGCGGCGTTCATCCTGCTCGGCGCCAAGGTCGGCGCGAAGTTCGGCTCCCGCCGGGTGTTCCAGATCGCCGTGGTCATCCACGGCCTGGCGATGGCCGCCGTGGCACTGAGCGTGTCCCCGGCCATGCTCTTCGTGGCCCAGGCCGCCTCGGGCGCGGTGATCGCCCTCATCGCCCCGGCGCTGGTGGTGTTCATCGCGGCGAACTTCCACGGTAACCAGCAGGCCAAGGCGATCGGTTACCTAGCCGCCGCCATCCCGGCTGCCGGAGTGCTCGCCCTGCTCATCGCCGGAACCTTCGCATCGACCATCGGCTGGCGGTACTCCTTCGCCCTCATCGTTGTGCTCGCGGGGGTGAACCTGCTGCTCAGCTTCCGCCTCAAGGTGGTGCCGCCGCAGACGGAGGTCACCATCGACTGGGTGGGGGCGCTGCTCGCGGCTGGGTCGATCATCCTGCTCAGCTTCGGTTTCAGCGGGCTCAATACCTGGGGCGTGGTGCTGGCCACTGACGCGGCCCCGTTCAACATCCTCGGTGTCTCACCGGCACCCGTGCTGATCATCCTCGGGGCCATCATCGGCCAGGCCTTCTTCGTCTGGCTGCGCCGGCGAAGGGCCGCCCACCGGGCGCAGATCTTCGACCTCGAGGTACTAAAATCGGCGTCGGAGAAAGCGACGACCTTCGCGATGGCGGCGATGCTCTTCGTGGGCACCGCCGCGAACTTCCTGATCCCGCTGTACATCCAGATCGTGCAGGGCCGGTCGAGTTTCCAGACGTCGATCGCGATCATCCCGTACACCCTGTCGATCTTCATTGCCAGCACCCTCGTCGCCACCCTGTACCGCCGGTACCCGCCGCACACCATCGCCAGGGTCGGCTTCGTGGTGGTGGCGTTCGGCCTCACCCTGCTCGCGTTCACCATCCGCAACGAGTGGGAACAGTTCGTCGTCATCCTCGGCCTCATCATCCTGGGCCTGGGCCAGGGCGCGATCGTGGCCCTGGTCTTCAACACGCTGCTCTCGGCCGCGCCCAAACGGCTCGCCGGCGACGTGGGCGCCTGGCGGGGCCTGGTGCACAACATCTCCGGCAGCGTCGGCATCGCGGTGGCCAGCGTCTTCGCGGTGGGGCTGCTCAGCGCCCTGGTCAACACGAGCGTGGCGGAAAGCCCCACCCTGCCGCCGGAACTCACGGCGCAGGTGCCGCTCGACAGCGTGAACTTCGTCACCAACGAGAGGCTGGAGGAGGTGCTCAGCGAAACCACCGCGACGTCGGAGCAGGTCGAGGAGGCCGTGCAGATCAACGCGGATGCCCGGCTGCGGGCCCTGCAGATCTCCCTGCTCGGCCTGGCCGGCATCGCGCTGCTCGCCATCATCCCCGCCGGCCGGATGCCCGATTACCGGCCTGGCGACATCCCCCCGGTTCTCTCCAGCGGCGCGGAGCCCGACCCCGAAGAGGCCACCGGTACCGATTCGGACGGCGCCGCGTCGCATCCAGCCGCGTCGCATGCAGCCGAGCCGCACCCCGCAGAGCCGCATCCACCAGAGCACCCCGCACCGCGCCACGCCGCAGGGGAGTAGGCCGGCCCGTGGACCCGATCGCGGTGACCCTGGTGGTGCTCGCCGCCGCCGTGGTGCTCTTCGTCTGGAACCGGCTGCCGGTGGAGATCGTGGCGATCGGGGTGGCGCTGGCCTTGTTCGCCACGGGGGTGTTGACCTTCGAGCAGACCCTGGCCGGATTCGGCGACCCGGTGATCGTCTTCATCGCCGCGCTCTTCGTGGTGAGCGAGGCCCTCGACGCCACGGGCGTGACCACCTGGGCCGGCCAGCGGCTCGTGGCCGGTGCCGGCACCAGCCGGCGCCGGCTGCTGGTGCTGGTGATGCTGCTGGTGGCCGTGGTCACCGCGCTGATCAGCGTGAACGGCGCCGTCGCCGCCCTGCTGCCGATGGTCGTGGTGCTGGCCATGAGCATCCGCCAGCCGCCGTCCCGGATGCTCATGCCGCTCGCGTTCGGCGCTCACGCGGGCTCGCTGCTGGCGCTGACGGGGACCCCGGTGAACGTGCTCGTGTCCGAACTGGCGGTGGCCAGCGGCGAGCGCGCGTTCGGCTTCTTCGAGTTCGGCCTGGTGGGGCTGCCGCTGGTGACCGGCACGATCCTCATCACGGTGCTGCTCGGCGGCCGGCTGCTGCCCGCCCGCGCCGCCGCCTCGGCACCGCGCGACCTGAGCGCGCACGCACAGACCCTCGCGGACCAGTACCGGCTGGCCGCGGACGGCGCTCCGGGCGAGTTGCTCAACCGGGACGTCGGCCTCACCGAGGTGCTTGTGCCGCCACGTTCACCGTTCGTGGGCGAGCACGTGTTCACCGGCATGGTCACCGACAGCGGCCGGCTCGTAGTGGTGGCCATCCAGCGCAGCGGCGACGACCTCACCGAGACGGTGCTGGCGCCGGGTGACCTGCTGCTGCTGCGCGGCACCTGGGACGCGCTGGAGACCACCTCCAGCGACCCCAACGTGGTCGTGGTCGACGAGCCGGACAGCATCCGCCGCCAGGCCGTGCCGATGGGACCGCGGGCCAGGACTGCCCTGGTCGTGCTGGCCGGCATGGTGATCCTGCTGGCCACCGGCCTGGTGCCGCCTGCGGTTGCGGCGCTGCTCGCCGCGTGCGCGATGGTGCTGCTGCGGGTGCTCACGGTGCCGCAGGCACACCGGTCGATGGCCTGGACCACCCTGATCCTGGTGGGCGGCATGATCCCTCTCTCCACCGCGATCCAGGTCAGTGGCGCGGCCGACCTCCTGGCCACCGGACTCGTCGACGTGGTGGGTCGGATCGGCCCGGCGGGGGAGCCGAGCCCGGTGCTGCTCTTGTTCGGCATCGCCGTGGTCACCGTGATCCTCGGCCAGCTGATCAGCAACATGGCCACCGCCCTGATCGTTGCGCCCATCGCGATCGCCATCGCGGCCGAGACGGGTATCTCGGCGCTGCCGCTGCTGATGGGCGTCGCCGTCGCCGCGGCCGCGTCGTTCCTCACTCCGGTGGCCACCCCCGCCAACACGATGGTGCTCGGGCCCGGCGCCTACAAATTTGGCGACTACTGGAAGCTCGGCCTGCCCCTGGTGGTGCTCTTCCTCGCGGTCGCGACCCTGCTGGTACCCGTCTTCTGGCCCTTCAATCCCTGACCGTCCAACCCCGTCCGTTCAACCCCTAGGAGTCCCGCATGTCCCACGGATCGCACAAGCTCATTCCTGAGTCGTTCAGCGCGGCGCCCTCCCTCGACCCGGGCAACGCGGTGGGGATCCTGGTCGTCAGTGACGTGTCGGTGGGCCTGGACGCCGTCGGCTTCCTCGTCGGGCCCACCGGGGACCTGCCGGACGCGGTCACCGTGCCCCGCGAGGCGCTGGCCGGGCTCGGCTTCGACGCCGCGCCGGGCCAGTCGCTGCTGGTGCCGCAGCAGACCAGCCCACAGCTCTACCTGGTGGGCACCGGCCCCATTGACGAGATCACCGACGCGAGCCTGCGGGATGCGGCGGCCGCCTTCGCCCGGGCCGCGCATCGGCACCCGCGGGTCGGCCTGCACCCTGGCGTGGTTCCCCTGCCGCCCGAGCGGGTCGGGCAGCTGATCACCGAGGGCGTGCTGCTCGCGCGCTACCGGTATACCGCGGTGAAGCCATCCAGCAGCCACGTGCCCCTGATCTCGCTCGACATCGTGGTCGCGCCCGAGCAGGCCGGCGCGGTGGCCGACGGCGCCCACCGGGGCGAGATCGTGGCCCGCGCCACCAACCTGGCCCGCGACCTGGCGAACACCCCGCCGAGCCATCTCACCGCCACAGACTTCGCCGACCTCGCGGTGCGGCTCGGCGCCGACCGTGACCTGGAGACGACGATCTTCGACAAGGCCCAGATCATCGAGCTGGGTTGCGGCGGCCTGCTCGGAGTCAACGCGGGCAGCGTCGAGGAGCCGCGCATCATCAAGCTGGTCTACCGGCCGGACCCTGCCCTGACGGCGGCGGGCGCCCGGCTGGCCTTCGTGGGCAAGGGCATCATGTACGACTCCGGCGGCATCTCCCTCAAGCCCTCCGACCCCATGCACCTGGCGATGAAGATGGACATGGCCGGCGCCGCGGCGGTGCTCGGCGCCTTGACGGCCCTGAAGGACCTGGGCTGCCCCAATCAGGTCACCGCCTTCCTGATGTGCACGGACAACATGCCGTCGGGCTCGGCGATGAAACTCGGCGACGTGCTGCACATCCACGGCGGCACCACCGTCGAGGTCAAGAACACCGACGCCGAGGGTCGGCTAGTGATGTCGGATGCGCTGGTGCTGGCCGGCGAGGAAGGGCCGGACGCGATCGTGGACATCGCCACCCTCACCGGGGCGGCGCTGATGGCGCTGGGCCAGCACACCGCCGCCGTGTTCGGCACCAGCCAGCCGCTCGTCGACCAGGCCGTGGCCGCCGGGCGGGAGGCCGACGAGTCGCTCTGGCAGTTGCCGTTGGAGAAGCGTTACCGGCCGCAGCTGGACTCCGAGGTCGCGGACCTGTCGAACATGGGCGGCAAGTACGCCGGGGCCACGACCGCCGCGCTGTTCCTCGCGGAGTTCGTGGGTGACATCCCGTGGGCCCACCTCGACATCGCCGGGACCATGCAGGCCGACAAAGACGAGTCCTGGCGCAGCCAGGGGGCGACCGGGTTCGGTACCCGGCTGCTGCTCGAATTGGCTCTGCGGTTCACGCCGGTGGAACCCGGGGCCCCGACGACGTGATGCTGGTGTACGTTCACGTCGAGTCCAACCTGCTGACCTCGCGCACCGCGCAGCACCGCACCACACCGCACTAAGGAGGAACGATGGGGGAATTTCAGGTGGGTGCCTGGCTGCTCGTGGCGCTGCACGCCGTGCTGGTGCTGATCGCCACGGTGTACGTCTCGGCCAACCGGCGGCCGTCCGCGGCCATCGCCTGGGTGCTGGCGATCATCTTCATTCCCTACCTCGGCGTGCTGATCTTCCTGCTGGTGGGTGTTGGGCGGCTGCCGAAGGCCCGCCGCGAGAAGCAGCACGAGGTGAATCAGCTGATCCTGGCCCGCACCGAGGGCCTGGACCAGGTGAGCCACCGCGACGAGTGGCCGGCCTGGCTCGGCTCGGCCGTGCGGCTGAACCGCAACCTCGGGGCACTGCCCATGGTGGGCGGCAACCGGGTGGAGCTGCTGCCGGACTACGAGGACTCCATCAATCGGATGGTGGAGGCCGTCGACGAGGCGACCGAGTTCGTGCACGTGCAGTTCTACATCCTGGTGCTCGACACCGTCACCCAACCGTTCTTCGACGCCCTGGCCCGGGCGGTCCAGCGCGGCGTGCAGGTCAAGGTGCTCTCCGACTACCTCGCCTGCCTGATGCTGCCGCGCCGCAAGGAGACCATCGCGGCGTTTGCGGCGATGGGCGCCGAGTGGCATGCGCTGCTGCCGCTGCGATTCTGGAAGGGCCAGTGGCGCCGACCGGACATGCGCAACCACCGCAAACTCCTCGTCGTCGACGGGCGGCTGGGTTTCAGCGGCTCGCAGAACATGATCGACGCCACCTACCTCAAGCCCGGCAACCTCAAGCGCGGGCTGCGCTGGCACGAGCTCATGATGCGCATCGAGGGGCCGGCGGTGCGCGAGCTGAACGCCGTGTTCCTCGCCGACTGGTTCAGCGAAACCGATGAGATTCTGCCCTTCAACACGTCGCCCATCGTGCTCGACCCCGCCCCGGACCTGCTCGACGCCCAGGTGCTGCCGAGCGGGCCGAGCTTCGACAACGACAACAACCTCAAGCTCTACGCCATGCTCATCCAGAAGGCCGAGCGCCGGGTCAGTATCACCAGCCCCTACTTCGTGCCGGAGGAATCGACGATGCTGGCCCTCGTCACGGCAGCGTCGCGCGGGGTGGAGGTGGAGCTGTTCGCCTCCCACATCGGCGACCAGGCGCTGGTCTACCACGCGCAGCGGTCGTACTACGAGGAGCTGCTGCGGGCAGGAGTGTCGATCTACCTCTATGCGGAGCCCACGGTCCTGCACGCGAAGCACTTCACCATCGACGACGACGTGTCGGTGGTGGGGTCGAGCAATATGGACATCCGCTCGTTCAGCCTGAACATGGAGGTGTCGGTGCTGGTACACGGCGCCGAATTCGTGCAGCGGATGCGGGTGGTGCAGGACGGCTACCGGGCGAACAGCAGCAGGGTCGAGCTGGCCGACTGGCTCGATCGGCCGGCCAGCGCCAAGGTGTTCGACAACCTTGCCCGACTGACCTCGTCGCTGCAATAGCTGGAGGAGGGAAGGTGCGCGGGTGAACGAGTTGGGCCAGCTGTTGCCGCTGGCGTTGACCATAGCGCTCAGTCCGTTGCCGCTGGCGGGGTTGCTGCTGATCCTGCTCGCTCCCGACGGTTTCAAGGCGGCCGCGGGGTTCAGCATCGGCTGGTTCCTCGGGGTGCTGTTCTCGGCCACCCTGCTGGCGTTGCTGTCGTCGCTGTTGCCCCACGACAGGTCGGCCGGCTCCCGGACGCTGCAGGTGGCGGTGCCGCTGTTGCTCGGCATCGCCCTGATCGTGCTGGGACTGGTGCAGTGGCATGACCGGCCGCAGCGCGGCACGGAGGTGCCGCTGCCGCGCTGGCTGAGCGCGCTGGACCGGCTGACCCCGGTGCGGGCGACCATCATCGGTGTCGGCTACGCCGCGTTTCGGCCGAAGAACCTGGTGATGGCCGCGGCCGCCGGGGTGGTGATCCTTGGCGCCCACACCGACCCCAGGGGCATCGTGTTCTCGGTGGCCCTGTTCACCGCGCTGGCCTCCATCACCATGCTCGGCCCGGTGCTCGCGTACGCGTTCGGCGGCCCCGCGGTGCGGGAGAAGTTGGTGCGCCTGCGCGGGTGGCTGGTGCTCAACATGCCGGTGATCACGGTGGTCACGGTATTGCTGCTCGGCGTGTTCCTGGTGCTGGCCGGACTCGCCCAGCTGGCCGGCCAGCTGCTGCGCTGAGCCCGCCCGCTAATCTGGAAACCGCCGGATTCGGCGCCGATCAGCGGGGAGACACCGATGGCCACGAACGACCGCGACAGCCGCCTCGCCACCCGCCGCACGGCCACCGGCGAGTTCATCGAACGCCTGGAGCGCCCGGCGCTGGCGATCGAACTGGGCCTGGAACCGCATCCGGAGGGCGGCTGGTACCGGCGAACCTGGACGTCGCCGGTGCCGGTGACGCTCACGGATGCCGACGGCTCCGAACGGGTGCGACCGACGGCCACGCTCATCCACTTTCTGCTGCCGGCCGGGGAATTCTCCGCCTGGCACCGGCTGTCCTCCAGCGAAATCTGGATCTGGACCGGCCAGGGCAGCGTGCAACTGGATCTCGGCGGCGACGGCGACGAGCCCGACACCGAGACGAGCCCGGTCCTCGGCGGGCGGCTGCTGCGCGGCGAGCGCAGCCAGGTGATCATCCCGGCGAATGTCTGGCAGCGCACCGTGCCGGGCGAGGAGGACGCCCTGGTGAGTTGCCTGGTGTCACCCGGCTTCGACTTCGCCGACTTCTCGATGGAGTCGCTTTCGAGGTGATGTCGGCGCCGGCGCTGCCTTCCGTGTGACGATGCCGGCCCGCCGGTCGGCCCGCCGGCGCACGGCCCGCAAAACGATGGCGTCGATGAAAACGCCCAGCAGCAGGGCGGCGGCAACGGCCAGCAACGCACCCAGCAGCGGGTTGTTCCGCAGCCAGGCGCCGGCGAGCATGCCGACCAGCACCGAGTAGCCGGCCCAGCCGAGCCCGCCGAGAGCTGCCAGCGGGGCGAACCGGCGCAGAGGAAACCCCGTGGCCCCCGCGGTCATGTTCACGGCGACCCGGCCGACCGGGATGTACCTGGCCGTGAGCAGCAGCGACGCCGGCCGGCTCAGCAGGGCCGCGCGCGCCTTGTCGGCGATCCGCACCGCGCCGGGGCGGCGTTGCCAGCGAAACCGGGTCAGGCCGATCCGGCGACCGATCAGGTACGCGATGCTGTCACCGAGCACGGCGCCCATAGCGACCACCGCGACAAGCCAGCCGAGGTTCGGCGTTCCCGCGGAAACGGCCAGGGCGCCGAGTGCCACCACTACGGTCTCGCTCGGAAGCGGCGGGAAGAAGCCGTCGATGACCACAAAAGCGAACACCACGGGGTAGACCCAGGCCGACCCGGCGAGGGCGAGGACGAGGTCGTTGAGGGCGTCGAAAGCAGGCATGTCCACACGCTAAGGAGCGCCCGGATCCGCCCGCGTCGGCCGGAGGAACGATTCCCTGCGCCGCTGGGATGATCCGGGCGGCGCAGCCGTTCTACGGCCTCGTCAGGGGGTCAGCGGCCCGATTGGGTCCGGATCGTCACCGGATCACCCCCGGATGGCCCCCGTTGTGTCACCGAGACCGCCGAAATGACCGTAACTTAGATAGGTAGGCACACGTCCGTCGAACCCGATGTGGCTGAGCCTGCGCACACGAAAGGTTGAGTTGTGAACGAGGAATGCATCCACGGACTGGACGGGGAGCTGTGCGCCCTGTGTTTCCCACCCGCCGCCCCCGTCGCACCGACCGTACCCGCTGCCCGCGCCCCGCGTGCCAGCCGAGCACGCACCCCCGAGGCTCCGACGGCGCTGCGCACCATCGTCGCCCCGATCACCACGGGCACCGCCCGGACCAAGCGCCACGACGACAAGGTCGGTGAGCAGCGCATCTACCACCTCACCCACATCCGCAACCTGCCCGGCATTCTCGCCACCGGCCGGCTGCTGGCCGACACCAGTGCCGACTGGGCCGACCGTCCCGTCGTCGACATCTCGTCGCCCGAGAACCGCAACGCCCGCCGTGACGCCCGTGTCTCCGGCGCCGACAGCCTCGCCGTCGCCGATCACGTGCCGTTCTTCCTCTCGCCCAACGCCCTGGTCTGGGAGAACATCCGCGCGCAGTCCCTCGACCCGCGCCTGTCCGACGATGCCCACGGCGCGGCCGCGTACGACTTCGTGATCCTCGTCTCGACGGTCAAGAAGGTGCTCGACGCGCAGGCCGCCGCCGCCGCCGCGTCGGCCAGCCACTTCGCCGTGACAGATGGCGACGCCGCGTTCGCTGCCACCCGCTTCGGCTCCACGGCCGACTCGGCCGACCGGATGCTGCAGACGCTCCGCGCCGACCTCGACTCCGACGCAATCCTCAAGGCCGAGCTGCTCGTGCCCGGCGAGGTTCCGTTCGGCCTGATCACCCTGATCGGTGTGGCCAACGACCGGGTGCGGGATGCGGTCAAGCCGATCCTCGCCACCCTGAGCCACAAGCCCAAGGTCGCCGTGTACCCGCCGTGGTTCCACCCCACCGAAGAGCTCTGACCCCATCGGCGCGGCGTGACCCTCGAGTCGCCGCACAAGTCCCTGTAGCGGATGCTGAAGGGGCGCTTTCCAGCAATTCGGCAACTCGGCGTCGAGCCTGCACGTTGAGTCAGACGACGCCCAGGGGCAGCGGCTCACCGGCCGGCAGCTCCACGCGCAGTTCGGCGCCGGAGGCCACAGTGCCGTCGGCGACGACGATGCCCATGATGCCGGCCCTGCGCACGATCCGGCCCGCGTCATCCGTGTGCTTGAGCGTCTTCTTCAGGCCCGACCGGAACTTGTCGATCATCGAGCAGGGGTCGCGCATGCCTGTGACCTCGACCACGGCGTCGGAGCCGAGGTGCAGCCGGGTGCCCAGCGGCAGGCCCAGCAGGTCGATGCCCGCGGTGGTGATGTTCTCGCCGAGCTGGCCGGGGGAGACGTCGAAACCCTCGGCCGCGAGCTCGGCCAGCAGCTCGGAGCCCACCAGATGCACCTGCGTGAGGTTCGCCCTGGCGGGGTCGGTGCGGATCAGGTAGCGGTGCTGGGTGGTGGCCCCGGCGTGGGAGTCGCCCTCGATGCCGTGCCCGGCGATCAGGCGGATGCTGGACACCACCGGCTTGCTGAACCGGTGCGTGTCGTCCCGGCTCACCGCCACGACCGTGCCGGTCTGCTGCCGTCTCGTGCCGACGTCCTGCTGGGCCGTGCCCGACTGCTCGCTCATGCCGCCATCCTTCCAGATCCGGCCGGGCAATCTCACTACCGCACGGCCTCGATGGTGATGCTGCCGTTGGTGGTCCGTGCGGTGATGGAGCGGCGCGACGTGCTGTCGGAGGGGACGGTGTCATCGGTCACGGTGCCGTTGGTGGTCTGCGCGGTGATCCGGTAGGTGACGCCGCCCACGGGTACCCGCACGGTGATCTCCCCGTTCGTGCTGCCGGCGTCGATCGTCTCCGGGGCATCGATGAACTGCAGGGCGACCGATCCGTTGGTGGTGGAGGTTGACACCGTCTTGGAGACGGCATCCGTCACCCGGATATTGCCGTTGGTGCTCTGCAGGTCGACCGGTCCCACGGTCCCGTCGGTCTCGACGGCGCCGTTGGTCGTTGTGAGGGTGACCCGGCCGGTGAGCCCGGATGCCGCGATGCGGCCGTTCTCGCCCGCAGCGGTGACCGGCAGCGCCTTGGGCAGTTGCACGGTCACGGTCACGGAGCACCTGGAGAAGAGCTGGGCCCTGCAGCCGCCGCGCACCTCGGTGACGCCGCCATCGGTGCGGGCGGAGAGGGTGGGCTCGTTGCCGAAGTACGACCCTGTCATGCGCACGTGCACCTCGTCGTCGGCGCTTGGTTCAAGGATGATCGCGGCGTTGGGCAGTTTCACGCTCAGGCTGGTGCCCGGCGCGAGGTCGACGCTCTGATCCACCGGACCGCTCCGGCCCCACAGCGCGAACACGAACGCCGCGATGAGCAGGAGCAACCCCACGACCGGGATGAGGATGTACAGCAGGGTGCGCCACAGGGAGGTCGGATTCTTCCCGGTCGGCGGTGGCGGTGGCGACGACGGCAGTGCAGACGTGTCGGTCATGGCAGGCGCTCCCGGGTCGACGGCGCCGGGCGCGCCGAATCGGGTCGCGCGAGGCATCCGTGCTGGGGACGGTAGCAGGGTTGCGGGCGCCTCGATATGGCGCACCGGGACCGGGTCAGTGCTTGGTGATGTCCCTGCTGCGGTAGCGCAGCACGCGCGCGCGCACCGAGAGGATGCCGCCGAGCACGAGGGCACCGATCGCCACGGGAAGAAGCGTGGTGAACATGGCGTTGCCCGTGGCGGCGTTGAAGATCAAGAGGGCCACGGCGAAACCGCTGCAGGCGAACGCGGCGACGGTATAGGTGGTGAACGACCAGGATTTCATCAGGTAAGCATCCAATCTGCGGCAGCCGGCGTTCGGGCGCTGGCCTCACTCCACGGTACCAGCGCGCCCCAGCCGGGGGGCCCGATGCTGTGTTCGCCACCCCGCGAACGTAGGCTGGATGTCTACCACCGATTCAGAGATAGGTCTGACGTGAAGGTCATCAGCTACAACCTGCGTAAGAACAGCGCCAGCGGGGAACTCATTGCCCTGGCCGAAGAGTACGACCCCGACCTGCTGTGCCTGCAGGAGTGCGACACGCTCGACCTGCCGGCCGAGGTCGGCCTGCTGCACCTGGCGGATTCAACCACCCGCAACCGGCTGGGCCTGGCCGTGTACTACCGGCGTGACCGGTTCACCGCGCAGAAGACCCAGACCTTCGCGCTCAAGAAGTCGCTGCACGACCTGGTGCTCACACCGGCGCACGAACGACTGATCGGCACCCGACTGTTCGACATGGCCGCGCAGCGTGAGCTCGTCGTGGCGTCGTTCCACGCCGCGCCGCTGACGGCGCTGAACTCGTTGCGGCGCAACCAGATCCGCTCGGCCCATGAGGAACTCGCCGTGCTCGGCCCCAATCTGCCGACCCTCATGGTGGGCGACTACAACTATCCGCTTTTCAAGAAGCACCTCAGCAGGGAGGTCAAGGAGTCCGGTTACGACCTGACCCTGAGCGACAGCCGCACCTACACGCGGTACAAGTTCTTCCGCGGCCACTTCGACCTGGCCACCTCGGTGGGACTGACCATCGACAACGTCGAGACCCTGCCCCGCGGCACCTCCGACCACATGCCCATCCTGGTCACCTCGTCGTACACCGACGAGCCGACCGCCGCGGCCGAGCGTTCCCAGGAGGCCGCCTCGGCCCCGGTCGACGGCGAGTTCTCGATCTAGCCGGCACCCGCCCACCCCGCCCGGCCGCCGGCCGGTCCACTGCCGCGTTTTCGCGGCACACTCGACCCTGCCCGCGGGTCTAGAGTCAGGCATAGATATTGCGAAGGAGCTCCATGGCCGGTCCTGGTTTCGCCGTGATCGATTTCGAAACCACCGGCCTCATTCCCGCTCACAATGACAGGGTCATCGAGCTCGCCGTGGTGCACGTCAGCGATCGGGGCCTCATCGAAGGCCGCTGGGAGACGCTGGTCAACCCGGGCCGGGACCTCGGCCGGCAGGACATCCACCGCATCCGCGCGGCCGATGTGCTCGACGCCCCCACCTTCGCCGAGATCGCCCCGCGGCTCGTCGAGCTGCTGCGCGGCCGCGTGGTGGTGGCGCACAACGCGAGCTTCGACATCCGTTTTCTGCTCGCCGAACTGAACCGGGCCGGCCGGGCGCTGCCCGCCGAGATCGTGAGCCTGTGCACCATGCAGCTGGCCCGCGACTTCCTGCCCGGCGCCGGGCGCTCCCTTGCCGACTGCTGCGCGGCCCTGGACATCGACCTCGACGGTGCGCACCGCGCCTCCGTTGACGCGCTCGCGACCGCCCGGCTACTCGCCGCGTACATCGAGGCTGCGGATGCGCCGGAGTTCTGGTTTGCGCACCTCACCGCGGCCGCCGCCCAGTCCTGGCCCGCCGGCGAGGACTCGGCGGTGGCGTGGTGCGCGCGCACGGTCTCGTCGCACCCGATGACCGCCGACTCCTTCCTCGAACGCATCACCACCCGGTTGCCGGATGTGGCGGGCCCGGCCGAGTACGTCGACTACCTGGCCCTGCTGGACCGGTGCCTGCTCGACCGGGCGCTGTCGGTGCACGAGGCCCAGTCGTTGGTGCGGCTGGCCGGCGAACTCGGCCTTGGCCGGGCCACCTGCGAGGCGCTGCACCGGGAGTACTTCGCCGCCCTGACCACGCTCGCCTGGTCAGACGGCATCCTCACCGGCGCTGAGCTCGCCGACCTCGTGAGCGTGGGTATGCTCCTTGGGCTACCCACCGAGACCATCGCGGCGGCGCTGGACGAGACCCGGCAGCAGACCCAGGCCCCGGCCGTCGCGGTGCCGGCCGGCCCCGGCTTAGTCCTGCTGGCCGGTGACCTCGTCGTGCTGACCGGAGAGATGAGCCGCACCCGCAGCGAGCTGGAGCGGGAGCTGCGCGAGACCGGCCTGGTGCCGTGGCGGGCGGTGACCAAAAAGGTCAAGCTGCTCGTGGCGGCCGACCCCGACTCGCTCTCCGGCAAGGCCCGCAAGGCCCGCGACTACGGCATCCCCATCGTCGACGAGGCCACCCTCGCCCGGTTGTCCGGCGCGCGCTTCGCCGGCGCCTGAGCCGTTGGGTGTTGGCGGCGCAGGAATCGCTAGCTGCGTAACCGCAGCAGGTTGGTCCGCTCCGGATGCTTGCCGAACCATTTGGCCACGTACCAGCAGTCCGGTGACACGGCACGGGCGCTGGTCGCCTCCACGTCGTCCATCGCGAACTCCACAACCCGCCCGGCCAGGCCCTGCCCGCGGCGGCGGGGATCGGTGAAGGTGTGGTTGAACGACACCATGTCGCCCTGCACGACGTAGTCGGCCAGGGCGGCGAGTTCGCCGTCGATGTACAGGGCGTAGCGGGAGGCATCCGGTTCGTGCACGAGAACTGTGGTCACCCGATAAGCGTAGACCGCCGCTCGTGCTGCGGGGAGCGGCCCGGTGTCGGTGGCCTCCGGTAACCTGACCACAACCCAGCAGGTGGAGGCGCCTTCGTGTTCTTGCTCGATTCGACCGCACAGTCAACCGTGATCTTCAGTGCGAGCGACCTCGGCTCGGCCGCGGGCTGTGAGTGGGCCGTGATGCGCAAGCTCGACGCCAAGCTCGGCCGCATCGATACCGTGCCGGACGAGGGCGACGCTATGCTGCGCCGGGCCGGCGCGCTCGGCGACGAGCACGAGCTGCGCTATCTCGAACGGCTGCGACTGAGCCGCGACGTGGTCGAGTTCGCTCGCCCGTCGATGCGGGACCTGCCGGAGGCGGCCGCCGCGACGGCGGAGCAATTCCGGGCCGGGGCCGACGTGCTCTTCCAGGCCACCTTCTTCGACGGCCGCTTCGTCGGGTTCGCCGACTTCATCATGCGCACCGAGGACGGCGCCTACGAGGTCTACGACACCAAGCTGGCGCGCTCCGCGAAGATCACCGCGCTGCTGCAGGTGGCCGCGTACAGCGACCAGCTCGACAGGCTCGGCATCCGCACCGGCGAGCACGTGCACCTGCTGCTCGGCGACGGACGCACGAGCACGCACCGGTTGCGGGACATTCTCCCGGTCTACCGCAAGCGCCGCGCCCGGCTCGAACGCCTGATTGACGAACGGATCGCCGACCCGGCGCCCACTCCGTGGGGCGACCCGCGATACGCGGCCTGCGGGCGCTGCGCGGCCTGCTCCGTGGAGGTGGAGGCGCACCGCGACGTGCTGCTCGTCGCCGGCATGCGACTCACCCAGCGCCGGCACTTGCGGGGCGCCGGCCTGACCACCATCGAGGCCCTCGCCGCGAGCGCCGGTCCGGTCGACGGTCTTGTAGACGCCACGGCCGTCGCCCTGCGCGCCCAGGCCAGGCTGCAGTTGCAGTCCAGCCAGCTCGCCGGCAGGCAGCCCGGCCACGCCGATGCCCCCGCGTTCGAGGTCTACAACGCGATCGCGCTCGGCGCCCTGCCCGAGCCCGACGCCGGCGACATCTTCTTCGACTTCGAGGGCGACCCGCTCTACAGCGAGAGCGCCGCCGGCACCGATAGGCCGGAGTGGGGCCTGGACTACCTCTTCGGCCTGATCGAGAACGACGGCACTTTCCGTCCCTTCTGGGCGCACGACTACGCCGAGGAACGTCAGGCCCTGATCGACTTCCTGGCCTACGTGGCCGAGCGCCGCGCCCAGCATCCCGCCCTGCACATCTACCACTACGCCGCCTACGAACGCACCCACCTGCTCTCGCTGGCCGCCCGGCACGGCGTGGGCGAAGACGCCGTCGACGACCTGCTCCGCGACAACGTGCTCGTTGACCTCTACCCCGTGGTCAAGAAGAGCCTGCGGGTGGGCTCGCGCAGCTATTCGATCAAGAAGCTCGAACCGCTCTACATGGGCGACGAGCACCGCGAGGGCGTCGACAACGCCGCCGACTCCATCACCGAGTACGCCGACTCCCGCGACCTGTTCCGGGCCGGGCAGACGGATGCCGCCCAGGCCAAGCTCGACGCCATCGCCGACTACAACGAATACGACTGCCTCTCCACGCTGCGCCTGCGCGACTGGTTACTCGCCCGCGCCGACGAGGCCGGCATCCCGCGGGCGGCCGCCAGAGACCTGGCGCTCGACATCCCGATGCGCGAGCCCAGCCCGGTCTACCTGGCCCTTGCGGCCGAGGTGGCGGATGCCGAACCCGGTGACCGCACGGCCGACCAGACCGCGATCGCCCTGGCCTCCGCCGCCATCGACTACCACCGCCGGGAGGGCAAGAAGTTCTGGCAGGAGCACTTCGACAGGCTGCGTAACCCCGTCGACGAGTGGTCGGCCACCCGCGACGTGCTGATCGTGGCGGGGGCCACGGTCGAACGCGACTGGGAACTGGTGGGCCGCGACCGCAACCTGTCCAGGGTGCTGCGCATCGAGGGCGAGCCGGCGCCGGGAAGTTCGCTCAGGATCGGCCAGAAACCCTTCCTGCTCTACGACGCCCCATACCCTCCACTCGCACAGACCGGCGAGCCCGGCTCCCGGGTGGCGCACGAGCGCACCGAGATCACCGGGCTCGTCGATGAGGCCACCGGCGAAGAGGTGCTCTACGTCACCGAGAAGCTCGGCCGAGGGGGAGAGGCCTACGGCCAGCTGCCGATGGCGCTGACCCCGGCCACACCGCCGCCGCCCGGCACCCAGGTGCCGGCGATCGCGGAGTGGGGGCAGCGGGTGCTCGACGCGTTGCCGGCGATGCTGCCGGATGCGGCGCTGGACATTCTGCGGCGGCGGGCTCCTCGTCTGGTCCACCTCGACAAGCTCAGCACGGCGTCGACAGGCTCGACCGACATCACCACGGCCATCCGCGACAGCCTGCTGAGCATCGACCGGTCGTACCTGGCGGTGCAGGGCCCGCCCGGCACCGGCAAGACCTACACCGGCTCCCGGGTGATCGCCGAGCTCGTGCGCGACCACGGCTGGAAGATCGGCGTGGTCGCCCAGTCGCACGCTACCGTGGAGAACATGCTCAGCGCCGTGCTCAAGGCGGGACTCGCATCCGGGCAGGTAGGCAAGAAGGCCAAGGCGGGGGAGGAACCGCGGGAGAACGGCTGGACCGCGCTGGCGCCCAACCGCTTCACCGAGTTCACCGGGCAGGCCGGCGGCTTCGTGCTCGGCGGCACCGCCTGGGACTTCAGCAACGCCGTCCGTATCGAACCGGGCTCGCTCGACCTGCTGGTGATCGACGAGGCCGGCCAGTTCTCGCTGGCCAGCACCATCGCCTCCGCTGTCGCTGCCCGGCGCCTGCTTCTGCTCGGCGACCCGCAGCAGCTGCCGCAGGTGAGCCAGGGCTCGCATCCCGAGCCCGTTGACGTCTCGGCGCTCGGCTGGCTCACCGACGGGCACGATGTGCTCCCGGCCGAGTTCGGCTACTTCCTGGCCAAGAGCTGGCGCATGCACCCCGCGGTGTGTGCGCCGGTCTCCAGGCTCTCCTATGAGGGAAAGCTCGAATCCCAGGCCGCCGCCCGGCACCTCGACGGCGTCGAACCCGGCCTGCATCCGCTGCCGGTGCCGCACACCCTCAACTCCACCTCGTCGCCAGAGGAGGCCGACGTCGTGGCCGGGCTGATCGGCTCGCTGCTCGGGCGCGCCTGGACCGTGAACGGCGCGAGCACCCCGCTTGGCCAGCATGATCTCATTGTCGTCGCCCCGTACAACGCGCAGGTCGAGGTGATCCGCCAGCGGCTGGCGCAGGGCGGCTGGCACGATGTGAGCGTGGGCACGGTCGACAAGTTCCAGGGCCGTGAGGCGGCCGTGGCGATAGTGTCGCTGGCCGCATCGAGCGCGGAGGAGGTGCCGCGTGGGCTCGAGTTCCTGCTGCTGGCCAACCGCCTCAACGTGGCCATCTCGCGCGCGCAGTGGGCGGCGTACCTGCTCTATTCGCCCGCTCTCACGGATGCCCTGCCCCACAACGCCGGCACTCTCGCGCAGCTGAGCGCCTTCATCGAGCTCGTCGAGGGCTAGGGTTTTCGTTGGTCGAGCTTGTCGACGCCGTGCTGAGCTTGTCGAAGTAGAGCGCTGGCTCAGCGCCCGAGTTCCTCCGCGAATCGCTCCGGCAGCACCACATTGGCGCCGACCCCGGCGAAGAACGGTGCGACCTCGGTTGGCGTATAGCCGGCGATGCCGCAACCGATCTCGGTCACCAGAAACCTGAGCTCCGGACGTTCGGCGGCGAAAGAGACGAAGCCGGTCACCTCGTGCTGCAGCACGGCCAGCCCGCTCATGCTGTTGATCGCATACGACTGCCCGTGCAGCCCGTGGCCCTGGCCCCAGACCGCGCCGAACCTCTCGTGGGCGAGCGCGGCGGCCCCGGCCGCGTGCAGCCCGGCCGCGTTGGACCCGAAGACGAAGACCTCGCCGGGTTCGAGCCGGGTGATCCGCATCGCTCAGACCCCCTTCGGGACCCCGGGATTGAGGCGGTTGGTGGGATCGAGCTTCATCAGCAGCTGGTTCGAGATGGCATCGAGCTGCGCGATCTGCTCGTCGGTGAGCGGGTCGATCACGTTCTCCCGCACCGTGCGCACGTGCCCGGGCGCCGCGGCCTGCACGACGGCCCAGCCCTCGTCGGTGAGGCTGGCGTTCGTCGCGCGCCGGTCGCTCGGACACGGGGTGCGTCGCACGAGCCCGCGGTCTTCGAGCCGGCGCACCACGTGCGAGAGCCTGGGCAAGCTGGAATTGGTCATCGAGGACAACCCGGTCATCCGCAGGGTCTGGTCGGGCGCCTCGGACAGCATGGCAAGCACGTAGTACTCGAAGTGGCTCAGGTCGGAGTCGCGTTGCAACTGGGAGTCGAGCAGGCCGGGGACCAGTTCCACCACGGCGACAAAACGCAGCCAGGCGTGCATTTGGGCCTGGTTGAGTCCCTGCACGGCGGGCGTTTCGTTCGTGTCCATAGGGCTAGCTTATCAAGCACATCAGGGTTTGGTTGACGCGACAAGTAAAAGCCGATACATTACTTGTATCAACAACCAATTATTCGCCGCAGGGCGAGAGGGAGTACGTCATGACAAGCATCAGCATCATCGGGGCAGGCAACATGGGAACCGCCATCGCTACGATCGCGGCCACGGGCGGCGCGTCCGTGCAGCTGCTCGCGCAGGATGCCGAGAAGACGGCGGCAGCGGCGGCAGTAGCCGGCGCGTCCGTCGTGTCGGGTGTCGCGGGCGATACCCTCACCGGTGAGATCGTGGTTCTTGCGCTGCCGTACCCGGCGGTGGCCGGGGTTCTCGCCCAGTACGCCGGTCAGCTCGACGGCAAGATCCTCGTCGACATCAGCAACCCGCTCGACTTCGCCACCTTCGACTCGCTCGTGGTGCCGGCGGACGGCTCGGCCGCCCAGGTGATCGCCCAGACGGTTCCCGGCGCCCGGGTGCTCAAGGCCTTCAACACCACCTTCGCCGCCACCCTGGCCACCGGCGGCGTCAACGGCGTCGCCCCCACCACCGTGCTCGTCGCCGGCGACGACGCATCCGCCAAGGAAGCCCTCATCGCCCTGCTGATCGCCGGTGGCGTGCTCGCCCTGGACGCCGGCGCCCTCAAGCGCGCCCGCGAACTCGAGGCCCTCGGATTCCTGCAGCTCACCCTCGCCGCCGGCTCCTCCATCGGCTGGACCGGAGGCTTCGCCCTGGTCAAGTAGCCCGTTCCGCGAACTGAGAGAAAAGCCCCAGGAATCTCGAATTCTTGGGGCTTTTCTCACAGTTCGCGGGCTGGCTAGGGCTCGAGCAGGCCCCGGATGTCGTCGGCCGTCAGGGCCGCCGCGAACACGGCGTCGTCGTCGAGGACCGCCTCCACGAGCCTGGCCTTGGTCTCCTTGAGCGCCATCACCTTCTCCTCGATGGTGTCGGCGGCCACCAGCCTGTACACCATCACGTTGCGGGTCTGGCCGATGCGGTGGGTGCGGTCGATGGCCTGGCTCTCGCTGGCCGGGTTCCACCAGGGGTCGAGCAGGAAGACGTAGTCGGCTTCGGTGAGGTTGAGGCCGAACCCGCCGGCCTTGAGGCTGATCAGGAACACCGGCGCGTCCCCGGTCTTGAACTCGTCGATGACGCCGGGCCGGTCGGTGGTCGAGCCGTCGAGGTAGCTGTACCGCACGCCCCGCGCGTCCAGGCGGGCGGCGGCCAGGGCCAGGTACGAGGTGAACTGGCTGAAGATCAGCGCCCGGTGCCCCTCGGCGACCACCTCGTCGAGCTGCTCGAACAGCGCATCGAGCTTGCTCGAGGGCACGGCGGCATACTGCTCGTCGACCAGGGACGCATCCAGGCTCAGCATCCGCAGCAGCGTGATGGACCGAAACACGATGAACCGGTTGGCCTCCAGGTCGTCCATCAGGCCCAGCAGCTTCTGCCGCTCGCGCTGCAGGAAGGTGTCGTAGATCTCCCGGTGCTCCGGATCGAGGTCGATGCGCAGCACCTGCTCCTGCTTGGCCGGCAGGTCGCGGGCCACGACATCCTTGGTGCGCCGCAGCATCAGCGGGCGGATGCGCCGCCGCAGCCGCTCGATCAGCTCGCGTTGGGAGCGCACCTTGCGTTCGGCCGGGCGCAGGTACTCCTCGGTGAAGCGCCGCGCCGACGGGAACAGGCCGGGGGCCACGATGGCGAATTGCGCCCAGAGTTCGAGCAGGTTGTTCTCCAGCGGCGTGCCGGTGACGGCCAGCTTGAAGGGCACGTCGAGGTCGCGGGCAAAGCGGTGCAGTTGCGAGGTGCGGTTCTTCACGAACTGGGCCTCGTCGAGGATCAGCCCCGCCCAGCCGTGCGCCTGGTACGCCGCGAAGTCGAGGCGGAACAGCGCGTAGGAGGTGACGAGCACGTCAACGCCCTGGGCCTGATCGGCCAGGCTGCGGCCGCTGGTGGCCTGGGTGCTGGTCACGGCGCCGACCCGGAGGCCCGGCGTGAACCTGGCTGCTTCGGCGAGCCAGTTGGAAACCACGGAGGTGGGCGCCACGACCAGGAACGGTCGGCGGGGCTCTGCGGTCGCGGGGTGCTGCACGGCATGGCTGAGCAGCGCCAGCACCTGCAGTGTCTTGCCCAGGCCCATGTCGTCGGCGAGGATGCCGCCCAAGCCGTGCTCCCAGAGGAAGACCAGCCACTCGAACCCGGCCAGCTGGTACGGGCGCAGGGTGGCGTTCAGCCCGGCCGGCAACGGCGTGGCCCGGGGCAGGGCCGTGGCATCCGCGTGACCCCGCTCGAGTTGCAACAGCCCGCCCACCGCGGCCCGCCACGACACGGCCTGTTCGGTCTTGTCGGCGAGGTCTTCGAAGTCCGACCACAGGCTGGCCTGGTGCCGGTTGATGCGCAGCCCGGTCTCCCATTCCGCCAGTGCCCTGGCCTCCTCGATGAGTTCACGCAGCCTGTCGAACACCGGTTGGGTCAGCGAGAGGTAGCTGTTGTCCACCAATAGGAGTTTTTTGCGCCCCTTCGCGAGGGCCGTGAAGATCGGGTTGAACGGGACGCTGCGGCCGTCGATTTTCACGATCACGCCGAGGTCGAACCAGTCGCGCTTCTCGGTCTCCACCGTCGTCACGATCAGCTGCGGGGTGCCCGTGAGCTCGTGGTAGTCCGGCTTCTCGCCGACCAGCTGCACGCGCACCCCCGGAATCGCGTCGAGCCTGGGCAGGGTCTGGTCGGTGTATTCCGCGGCGGGCAGGCCCTTGAGGGTTACGGTCGGCGCGGCCGGGTCGGCCGGTGCGGACAGGTCGGGCAGGGCGGTGTTCACCCGGTCCAGGACCTCGACCTCGGCCTGCTCGTCACGGTCGCCCTGCCACTGCCAGTCCAGCCGCACGGCCTGTTTCGGTTCGAAGCTCACGGTGTGCACGAGCACTGGCGGGGGCGGCGGCGGGAACGCGATGGAGGCATCCGCGCTGGTGATCGGCAGGCTGCGGCGCAGGCTGGGGTAGTACTCGCGCAGGAACTCGTCGACCTCGCCGGCCGGCACCACCAGGCCGGGCGCGGGCGCGGCTCGGTCGCCGGTGCTGCCGAGCAGGCGGCGCTGTTCGGGACTGAGCGGCTCGATGCTCGGGGCCAGCACGATGGCGGCGTCGACGCCGAGCCTGTACGCGTACACACCGTGCTCGCCCAACGCTCCGGCATCGCCGACCGGATGCCGGTGCCCGTCGATGCTGAGCACGGGGGAGAGGGTGAGGTCCTCGGCAGTCAGCACGGCATCGAGCAGGACACTCGCCGTGGCTCCCACCGTCACGACGGCGTCCTTGTGGCTGCCGGCCAGGCCTATGCCCAGCCGCTGCGCTTCGGCGAGCAGGTGCCAGAGCAGTGGGCTCTCGAACTCGTCGAGGTAGAGCCACTCGGTGTCCTGCCCGTTGTAGACCGGTCGGTCGACCCGGTGCAGCGGCACGAACTGGCAGAACCAGCGGTGCTGCTCCACATTGAGGTTCTGCCGGTTGAGCTGATAGCCCACGTTGCTCCAGGTGATGGTGGACTTCACCCACTTGCCGGAGTCGCTGCGGAGAACCGGGCGCACGCCCAGCCGAATGGCGCCGGCCCTGGCCCGAGTGGCCGAGGCGCGCACGGCGGTGGCGCCGCGCCAGCGGTCGTTGGTGCGCGGGGTCTGTTCGCGCAACTCGAAGAGTAGTCCCATGGCCGTGCGGGCGCCGTCGCCGGCCTCGGCGATGGTCGGCAGAGTCGGCTCCGCCGGCGTCTGTCCGGTGAGAGCCTCAACGGCCGACTTCCAGCCGGCTGTTCCCCCCGCGGCGGGGCGGGGCGGTGGGGCGGCGGGCGGCATGGCTCAATGGTCTCACGCAGCACCGACAGCGGGGCCGACGCCCGGGCCGGGCGGCGGGGATCCGCTCAGGCGAGCGGAAAGACGATCCTGGTCTGCCAGGTTGCAGGGTCCGGATTGGTTTCGGGGCCGGCGAGGTATTCCTCCCACATGTCAACGCGGGGGGTGAGGTTGTGCTCCCGTAGCCAGGCCGCGATCTGGTCGTAGGTGCGAGTCATCCCGTCGTAGGGCCCCGTGTAGATGCTCGCGATCGCCGCGCCGGCCGGCAGCTCGGTCACGACGACGCCGGCAGTGGCCTGGGCGGGTCCGACGATGGGAAAACCCGCGGTGACGTCGATGCTGTCGGTGGGCATTCCGTGATACAGCGCTACCGGCGGACCGGCGGGAGCGAGGCCCTGGGCGGCCAGAGCCGCAGCCGACACCTCGAAGGCCCGCCCGAAATACTCGGTGAGGTCGGCCATCATCACCCTCTCGTGCACTCCCAGCAGGGTGCGCGGTTCCAGCTCGACCCTGTCGATCTGCATGCTGTACTCCTTCGCTCGGGGCCACTCTATTCCGACCCGTGAGCCCGGCACACCCGGAGCCGGTGGCTACCTGATGGCCCGCATCCCGGCCGGGACCGCCGTGCGGGCGTCGAGCCAGCGCTCCAACTCCGCCGCGGGAATCGGGCGGGACAGATGATAGCCCTGGGCCACGTCGCAGTCGAAGCGTGCCAGCTGGTCGAGCACCTCCGCGGTCTCCACGCCCTCGGCCACGATGCGCAGGCCCAGGCTGTGGCCGAGGTGGATCGAGGACGCGACCAGCGCCGACGCCCTCTCGTCGTCGAGCATCGGGATGACGAAGGACTGGTCGAGCTTGAGTTCGTCGATCGGCAGGTCGCGCAGGTAGGCGAGGGAGCTGTAGCCAGTGCCGAAGTCGTCGACGGCGATCATCACACCCGCTTTGCGCAGGCGCAGCAGGATGTTGCGGGCGCGGTCGTGGTCCACCAGCAGGAATTCCTCGGTGACCTCGAGCATGAGCGCGGATCCGGGCAGCCCCCGGTCGGCGAGCATCGTGATGACGATCCCGGCGAGCTGGTAGTCGGCCAGCGACCGCGACGACAGGTTCACCGCCACCGTCACCGTTCGACCCTGGGCCTGCCAGAGAACCGCCTGGTCGAGGGCGAGCTCGAGGACCGCCCGGGTGAGGGCCCGCATCAGTCCACCGTTGTCGGCCACGTCCAGGAACGCGGCGGGATAGAGCAGCCCCCGCGTCGGGTGGTTCCAGCGCACCAGCGCCTCGACGCCCGGCACCGTGCCGGTGGGCAGGTGCACCTTGGGTTGGTAGTGCAGTAGAAGCTGGTTCTCGGCCAGGGCGACGCGCAGCTCGTGCAGGGTGCGCAGGCGGGCTTTGTCGTTACTGTCGTCGCCGGGGGAGTAGACGTGCTGGCCCACCCGGCTGGATTTCGCCGCGTACATGGCCATGTCGGCCTTGCGCATCAGCCCGCTCAGGTCGGAGCCGTGTTCCGGCGCGAGCGCGATGCCGATGCTCAACCCGATCTCGAGGCTCAGGCCGTCGATCACGAGGGGCCGTGCGGTCACCAGGCGCAACCGGCGGGCCATGGCCGTGGCGCGTTTGCGGTCGGCGTGGTGCAGGTGAACGGCGAATTCGTCGCCGCCGAGCCTGGCCAACAGATCACCGGACTGCAGGGCGCCGGCCAGCCGGGCGCCGATCTGTTCGAGCAGCAGGTCGCCCGCTTCGTGACCGAGGCTGTCGTTGACCTCCTTGAACCTGTCCAGATCCAGCACCAGCAGTGCGCTCGGCCGTGCGTCGACAGCGCGCAGCCGGGTAGCGACATCCACGGCCAGTGCCCGACGATTGCGCAGCCCGGTCAGCTCGTCGGTGCGCGAGAGGGAGTGCAGGTGGCGTTGCCTGAAGGCCAGCGGGATCGCGGCCAGGGCCAGGGTGGCGCCGGCCAGGCCGACGGCCAGCACCGGGACGTGGGTCTGGCTGGCCAGCAGCAACACGGCAAGGCCGGCGGCCGTGGCCGCCAGCGGAGCCGTCACCGACGTGGCGCCGTATGCGGTGCCGTCGCAGGCGGCGGACCTCGCCGAGCGTCCCGGCAGGTCGTCGCGGCGCACAGAAGCGAGCACCCACGCGGTTATCAGCGCGAAGCCGATCGCCCAGGCGCCGTCGAGAGCCGATCCGATGAGCTCCGAGTCGACATGCAGCTGCCGCGCGTAGACGGTATCGGCCGTCGCGAAGAGCAGCAGACCGGCCGCCAGCATCAGCCCGGAGCGGCCCCGCACCCTGCCCGGTATCGCAGCGATGCCCCCGAGGGCCGCGATAAGCAGCAGGTCGAGCACGGGGAACGCCGTGCTCAGGAAAGCCGGGCCGGAAAATGGGGTGCCGGGCGCCGTCTCGAGGGGCGGGGAGAGCAGCACAGCGAGCACCGAGGTGGCGCCCAGCGCGCCGAGGGCGCTGTTGAGGAGCACCGGCCAGGCCTGCGCGCGCAATGAGCGGTGGGCTATCACGACGAGCACACCCACCATGAAGACATAGAACAGCAGGTAGCCGGTGTCGGAGAGCGAGGGCGTGGCGCCGGTGCCATCGTCGGGCAACAGCCTGTAAGCGGTGTCGCCCACGGCCAGCGCCGTCACCGCAGCCGCCGCGAGGAGGATGTCGGGTCGCGTGAGGCGCACCCGGTTGACGGCTAGCCAGACCAACGCCACTGCTGCCCAGCGGCTGAGCACGGCCAGCCAGCCGTGAACGAGCGGGTTGAACCCGTTTCCCTGGAAAACCAGGCCGGTGAGGTTGGCCAGCAGCAATACGGCGATGCCGCCGAACACGACGTAGTCGGCGCGGGACAGTCGCGGCTGGGAACGCAGGATCGACGACGCAGACCTCACCGTCGAGTCCCCCCTCCAAGACACGTACCTTCGCGCACAATGCCGCGACGTGCTCACTTTACTGCGTCGTGAACTCCCGCAGGCCAGGGTCCGACGGCACGCCCGCCGGGCAGGCTATGCAGCGCCGCCGTCCGCGTTGCTCAGCGAGGCGAATTCGCCTTCGCCAGACGGATGCGCCCCGGCCGCGTCGATCAGCCAGGCGTAGTCGAACGCCCGCTCACGCCAGCCGGCGTAACGCCCAGAGACTCCGCCGTGGCCGGCCGACATCTCGGTCTTCAGGAGCGCATCCGCCCCTACCTCGCGCAGCCGGGCCACCCACTTGGCCGGCTCCACGTAGAGCACCCGGGTGTCGTTGAGGCTGGTGACGGCGAGGATGCGCGGGTAATGCGTCTGGTGCACGTTCTCCAGCGGCGAATACGACTTCATGTAGGCGTACACCTCGGCGTCGTGCAGCGGGTCGCCCCACTCGTCCCACTCGATCACGGTGAGCGGCAGGCTCGGGTCGAGGATCGAGGTGAGCGGGTCGACGAACGGCACCCCGGCGAGGATGCCGGCGAACAGCGACGGCGCCATGTTCGCGACGGCGCCCATCAGCAGGCCGCCGGCGCTGCGCCCCTCGGCGACGAGCTTGTCCGGCGAGGTGTAGCCGCAGTCGATGAGGTGCTCGGCGCAGGCGACGAAGTCTGTGAATGAGTTGCGTTTCTGGTGAGTCTTGCCGTTTTCGTACCAAAGCCGGCCGAGCTCACCGCCGCCGCGCACATGGGCGACCGCGAAGATCATGCCCCGGTCGAGCAGGCTGAGCCTGGAGATGCTGAACGACGGGTCGATGCTGATCTCGTAGGAGCCGTAGCCGTAGAGCAGGGTCGGCGCCGGGGTGCCGGGCTCGACAAGATCCTTGCGGTAGACGATGGAGATGGGCACCCGGGTGCCGTCGGCGGCCAGGGCCCACTCTCGGCGCTGCTCGAAGAGGGTCGGGTCGTAGTGGCCGAGCACCGGCTGCTGCTTGAGCAGGCGCAGCTCGCCGGTGGCGACCACGTAGTCGTAGACCGTCGAAGGGGTCACGAAGCTCGTGTAGCCCAGGCGGATGGTCGGCTGGTTCCATTCCGGGTTGCCGCCGGTGCCCACCGAGAAGAGTTCCTCGTCGAAGTTGATCTCGGTGAGGCCGCCGCCGCGTTTGGTGGCGTAGGCCACCCGGGTGAGGCCGTCGGAGCGGTACTCCACGACAACGAAGTCGCGGAAAGCGTCCACGCTCTCCAGGCGGATGCGCTCGCTGTGCGGCAGGACCACCCGGCCCTCGTCCTGCGGGTCGCCGGCCGGGACGCTGACGAGCTCGAAGTTCACGGCGTTGTGGTTGTGCACGATCAGTAGGCGGTCCTCGCCGTCGATGACGGCGTGCTCCACGTCGTACTCCACGTTGTCGCGCCGCGGCCAGACCACCGTGAAATCGCCGGTAGGGTCGGCGGCGTCGAGCAGGAAGGTCTCGCTGGTGACGCTGGAGCCGGCCTCGATCATGAGGTAGCGGTTGCTGCGCGAGCGGCCGACGCCCACCCAGAATCTCTCGTCGGGTTCGGTGAACACGGTGACGTCTGCCTCGACCGGGGTGCCGACCTCGTGGCGCCACACAGTGTCGGGGCGCCAGGCGTCGTCGACCGTCGTGTAGAACACGTAACGACCGCTGGGGTCGAAGAGCGCCCCGGCGCTGGTGTTCGGGATCTCGTCGCCACGGTTCTCGCCGGTCGCGATGGTGCGCACCCGCACCGTGTAGCGCTCGTCGCCCTCGACATCCACGGCGTAGAGCAGCGTGGTGCCGTCGTCGCTGACGTCGAAGCTGCCGAGGGAGTAGAAGTCGTGGCCAGCGGCCTCGGCGTTGTCGTCGAGCAGAACCTGCTCGCCGGGCAGGCCAGGGGCGGATGCGCCCGCGTTCGTGCCGGTCGCCGGTTCGATCACCGGCGGAGTCCAGTCGTCCGAGCCGCTGATGGGCGCGCGGCAGTGGATGCCGTACTCCTGCCCCTCCACCGAGCGGGTGTAATGCCACCACTGCCCACGGCGCACCGGGACGCTGAGGTCGGTCTCCTGCGTGCGGTCCTTGATCTCCTCGAAGATCTGCTCCTGCAGCAGCTCCAGGTGGCTGGTGCGGGCATCCGTGTAGTCGTTCTCGGCCGTAAGGTGCGCGGTGACCTCCGGGGTGTCCTTGTCGCGCATCCACTCATAGTTGTCGACGAAAACATCGTTGTGGTGGATGCGCCGCGTGGGCTTCCGGGCGGCGACGGGAGGAAGGTTCATAACTTCAGCGTAGCCATGTCGTCCGATCGTGTCCCCTGTGGGTCCGGAGCCGGCGCCGCGTCCGCGGTATTCCTGTTCGGGGGTCCTGTTCGGGGGTCCTGTTCGGGGGGTGCCGTCAATCGCCGTTGTGCCGCGACGGAGCCATAGGGTGAGGCGCATGGGGACCATGCGACGACGGCGGCAACGGGGCATGCGCGAACTCGATCGGGGTGCTGCCGCACGGATCGCCGCTCTGGCGTTGGTCGTGCTGCTGGCCGGCTGTGCCGCCGGGCCGGATCCCTCGACCCCGACCCCCGGCGATATCGTCGTGGCCGGGGTGGGCGACGAGATTGTGCTGCTCGACTGCGCCACCGTGGTGCCCGTAACCGGAGCCGCCGAGGTGCTGGGTGTGCGGGCGGACGAACTGGCCGCGCAGTGGTCGACGGATGGGACGACGGTCCCGGCGACGGCGACAGTCAGCGAGATGATGGCGGCTGAGGCCCTGCGGTCTGCCGGCCACTACGAGTGCCGTTATGCGCTGGCCGCGGGGGCGACGGGCGGACCCGCGGTGTCGGTCTCGATGCTGCCCGACGCTGCCGCGGAGTTTGCGCGGGTCCAGTCCGATTCCAACGACGGCCTGAACAACATGCTGCCGGCCGACGTGGGCGACCAGGCTTTCACCGGATGCCGGGGCGGGGAGTGGCAGGGCTGCCGGGCCGAGATTCTGGTCGGGACGACCTGGCTCTCGATCTCGGTCGGCACGCCCGAGCCGGATCCGGCTGCCTTACTGGCCTATGCCCGCACCGTGACCGACTCCGTGGCCTCCCTCAAGTTGGCCCGGCCGGCCGGTCCAACGCGACCCGAGTGCGGATACCTCCTCAGCCCGCACGATCTCACGACGTCCGCCGGTCTCAACGACCC
Organism: Cryobacterium adonitolivorans; assembly: GCF_004402695.1. GTDB lineage: Bacteria > Actinomycetota > Actinomycetes > Actinomycetales > Microbacteriaceae > Cryobacterium > Cryobacterium adonitolivorans. The sequence continues at coordinate 157,354 of NZ_SOFL01000033.1, forward strand.
GAGCGGTGTTGACGCTCTCGACCTCGGCGAGCCTGGTTCGCTGGCGGTGGCCGGGCAGATCCGCGGCGGCCTGGTGAGCTGTGCATGGTCGACCGAGGCCGGTTCCCCCGGGGTTGCGCTCATGATCCTGCCCGGCCGCGGGTCCTGGACGGCCATGCCGCCCGGCGTTGCTGTCTCCACCGCGGCGCTGGACCCGATCGACCTCTCGGCTGAATCGGGCGCACGCTGGCCGGCATCCGGTGTGCAGGCGCTCGCCGGGTGCAGTGGTGACGGCTGCACGGTGACGCTGCTGGCGGATGGCGTCTGGCTCACTGTGACCGCCGCCGGCGCTACTGACTCCTCGTCGGCCACGGCGCTCGCCGTGGCGGCCTACGCCCGCTACGTCGACGCCGTCTAGCGCGTCACGACCCCCCCCCAAGCGCCCGCTTCCGCTGGTATGAGCGCGTCGAGCCCCGCGACCCGATCCCAGGAACTCGGCAATCTCGTTGGTCGAGCTCGTCGACGCCGAGCTGAGTTTGCCGAAGTAAGCCCCCGTGAGTCGTCCCCGAGGACGCAACCCTCCCGTTGGTCGAGCCTGTCGAGACCACGCGAGCCGTCCTTTCGCTGCGAAATAAGTTTCGATATTCGCTTGTGGATAAGTTGACATTCTCTCGCATCTCGGTCTGATTCGTGAG
>NZ_SOFL01000008.1 GCF_004402695.1 Cryobacterium adonitolivorans
ACCGACGCCGTCGCCGACCAGCTCCTCGTAGGCATCGCAACCATCACCGTCAACACCAAGTAACACCCACAACACACCAAAAACGGCCGAGCCCCGCTCGGCCGTTTTTCGTGACCGCGCGGCACCACGGTTAGTGGAAGGGGACCTCTCCGGGTAGATTCCCGGGAAAGGTCCCCTACCCTCGACAGTGGGTCGCAGCCGCCACCGACCGACATGACTGGGTACGAATGGGAGAACGCGTGACCATGACCACCCCCACCACAACACTGCGACGCGCACCTGATCAGACCGCCCGCATCCCGGTGCGCGCGTCGGTCCGCGACGCGCTGCTCGTCGGGCTGTTCGGCACCCTGCTGGCACTCGCCTGGTCGTGGCAACCGTCCATCTGGTTCGACGAGGCGGCGACGGTTTCCGCCACCATGCGCAGCTGGCCGGAGCTTGGCCGGATGCTGCTGAGCATTGATGCCGTGCACGGCCTGTACTACGCCGGAATGCACCTCTGGCTCGATCTCGTGGGCTACTCGCCGTTCGCGCTGCGGCTGCCCAGCGCCGTCTTCGTCGGGGTCGCCGCCGCGCTGACGGTTATCCTGGTTCGCTCGCGGGCCGGCCGCCGCACCGCCGTACTCGCCGGCGTCGCCTTGTGCCTGCTACCCAGGGTGACCTGGATGGGCGCCGAGGGCCGGTCATACGCGCTGACCGCTGCCCTCGCCGTGGCGCTGACCCTGATCTTCCTCGCGGCCTGGCGCCGTGGGCCGGCGCCGCGGCGCATCCGCGTGCTCTGGTGGACGCTGTATGGCGTGATCGCCGTTGTCGCCACCGTAACCTTCATCTACCTCGCCTTCCTGGTCGGCGCCCACGGTCTCACCGCGTTGTGGACGGTGTGGGCGGGCCGGCGGCGTGACCGCGCCGCTCGCGCGTCGCTGTTCGGCTGGGGCTTGGCGTCCCTCGCCGCCGCGGTACTGCTGGTGCCCTTCGCCCTCGGCGTGGTGGGGCAGTCGGGCCAGGTGAGCTGGATCGCCCCGATCAGCTGGGGCAGCTGGAACGGCGTCTTCGTCACGCAGTGGTTCTACCTGAACCGGCCGTTCGCGCTGGTGGGATGGGCCCTGGTGATTGTCGGCGTCGCCGCCCTGGTCGTCGCGGCCCGCCGGAGCAGGGCAGCCGGCTCCGAGACCTCACGGGCGCAGGCGCGGAACCCGTCGCTGCTCGCCATTGCGGTGCCGTGGCTGGCAGCGCCCACCCTCGGGGTCATCGTGGCATCCGCGATTGCGACGCCGCTGTACTCCCCCCGCTATCTCACCTTCAGCGCGCCGGCCGTGGCCATCCTGATCGGGGTGGCGCTCGACGCGCTGCGGCGCCGCTGGTTGATCGTCTCCGCGCTCGTCGCGCTGGCCGGCCTGGCCGCTCCGCAGTTCGTCGCGCAACGACAGCCGGAGGCCAAGCAGAATTCGTCCTGGAGCGAGGTCGCCGATCTCATCAGCAGAGAGCGGACCGCGCGCCCCGACGACACCGCCGCCATCATCTACGGGCCGGTGCGCCAGCATCCGGCGGCGACCACCCGGGTGATCGCGTATTCGTATCCACACGCGTTCGAGGGGCTGATCGACGTGAAGCTGAAGACCCCCGCCGCCCAGACCGGCGGGTTGTGGGAGACCCGGTACCCGCTGGATGACGTGACCGACCGGTTCGGCGGCGTCGACGCGGTCTGGCTGGTGACAAGCGACAAACAGGATTGGCGCCCGGGCGTCACCGGCAAGCTCAGCGCCCTCGGCTACACCCTCGACGAGGAATGGAGCCTGACCGGCGTCAACGTTCTGCGCTACGTGCGCTGACCGTTGGTGCGCGTGGTTCCGATCCGGGCGAGCGCACTCCGCCAGCGGCCCAGCGCGCTAGGTCCGGCGCGACGCACCGACACGACCACGATCAGCACCAGCGCGATGCCCAGCGAGACCCTGCTGACCGTGAGCGAAGGCACCAGCAGGCGCACGGTCAGGGCGAGAGGAATGGCCAACCATTCCCACCGGCCGCTGAGCGCGATGAACGGCAGCAAGAGCAGCGCGTACCACGGGTACCGCGGGCTGAGCACCAGCAGGGTGCCGCCGATCATCACGAGCTGGCCGAGCCAGGGCCGCTCGGGGTCGGTCTTCCAGATGGTGACCGCGGCCAGAGCGGCCAGCAGGATCGCCACTACGACGATGGCCGAACCGCCCGGCGCGATCAGGGAGACCAGAGCGAACCTGGACCCGTCCTCGTAGCCCTCCTCGGTGAGGTAACCGGGCAGATATCCGAGCACGCCGAGGCCGGTGGCCAGCACATACGGCAGGTAGAGCAGCGCGAAGGTCACCACCGCCGCGACGGCGACCTTCCAGCCCTGCCTCCTGAGCATGGCGGGGGCGGCGATGGCCGGGATCAACTTGACCCCGATTGCCATACCAAGCAGGATGCCGCCTCGGACGTACTTCGCGCTACTGACCCAGAAAGCGGCGGCCACGACGAAGGCCACCCCCAGCAGGTCCACGTGCGAATTGGTGATGCCCTCGGTCGCAACCAGAGGGCACCAGGCCCACATCGCTGCGTAGCGCTGGTCGATGCCTCGGCGGCGCATGCCGACCAGCAGCATTCCGGTGACACCGACGCTGAGTAGCAGACCGGTCAGCTGCAGCGGCCAGTATCCCGCGTCCGCGCCGACGATTGCCCGGACGGCGACGAAATAGATTTCGGCGGCCGGCGGATAAATGGTGGGCACCGTGGTGCGGTTCAGCGCCGAGCAGAGCGGCAGGCCGGCGCCCCGGTCCACGGTCTCGATGCGTTCGCCCACGCAGTCCGCCCCGTCATCGCCGGCCGCGGGGGCCGGGAACAGCCAGTCCGGCCGCAGCCCGTCCAGCCGGTCGTCGGCGGGCACGTAGGCGTACGGCGAGATGCCGGCGTTCTGCACGATGCCGTCCCACGCGTAGCGGGCGGAGTCGGTGCTCGTGTTCGGCGGGCCGGCCATCGCGGCCCCGCCGATGAGCGCAGATCCGGCGAGCACGAGCACCACGACGGCCCGGCCCCGCACCCGGCGCAGGGCGATCAGGGAGGCAGCGAAGAGCAGCCAGAGCAGGGCGGTTCCCAGCACCAGCGGCACGGTGTCACGGTGCGGCCTGAACAGGTCGAAGGCCAGCACGACACCCGCGGTGAGGGCGGTACTGGCGGCCAGGAGGATCGAGACGATAGCAATACGCACCCTGCCATCCTCCCGCAAGCGACGACGGGCGCCCCGACCTGCCGGCGCCCGCGTCATCGAACTGTAATGATTACAGAGACTTCCGGCGACGATCAGGTGGTGGAATGGACTATGCGCCGATTGATGTACGAGGCCAGGGCCCAGCTCGCCTCTCCGGTGCGGAATCCGCGGACGGCCACCGTGATCGGCCGCCTGCTCGGCCTGGCCTTCCTGCTCTGCTTCGGTACCGGCCTGTACAGTCACTTCCTGCAGCAGCCTCTGCCGTGGATGACGTTCCCTACCCGGCCCGCCGGCCTCTATCAGGTCACCCAGGGCACCCATATCGTCGCCGGGATCGCCTGCTTCCCGCTACTGCTGGCCAAGCTCTACGTGGTCTTCCCACAACTCTTCCGGTACCCGCCGGTCACGTCGTTCGCCGACTTTCTCGAGCGGGCGTCGATCGCGCTCTTCGTGGGCGCCTCGCTGGTGGAAATCACGATCGGCCTGCTCAACACCTACCAGTGGTATCCGTTCCCGTTTCCGTTCAGGCAGGTGCACTTCGCGCTCGCCTTCGTGATCATCGGCTCGCTGCTGGTGCACATCGGCGTGAAGCTGCCGCTCATCGCCGCCCACTGGCGGGCCGCACCCGCCGACGGGCCGGAGGAACGACACCCCGTGGACACCAACGCCGAGGACACCGCTGCCGTAGCACTCGCGGTGACCAAGGTGTCCACCGACGAGGGGCTGTCCCGAACCGGCGGCATCACCGGACGGGTGCTCTCCTACATCGACGGGGCCCCTGACCTCCCGGCCCGCACCAGCCGCCGCGGGTTCCTGACCACCGTGGCATTGGCCGTCACGGCCGTCGTCGGGCTCACGGCCGGCCAGACCTTGGCGCCGCTGGACGCCGCCAACGTCTTCGGACCGCGCAAGAAGGGCGTCGGCCCGCAGGGCGTGCCCGTCAACCGCACCTCGGCGCAGGCCAAGGTGGCCACGGCTGCCCTGTCGGCCGACTGGGTGCTCACTCTGGCGGTCGGCGGCACGGAACGTGTGTTCAGTCGCGCGGAATTGGCCGCACTCCCGCAGACCGATGTCGACCTGCCCATCGCCTGCGTTGAAGGGTGGAGCCAGATGGCCGCCTGGCGGGGTGTGCGGCTGCGTGACCTCGTCGACGCTGCCGGCGGCTCCCCCGATTCCGACCTCAGGCTGATCAGCCTGGAGCAGCGCGGCGGCTTCAAGCAGACCGAAATGGGCAGCGAGTATGTGCGGGACCCGCTCACCCTCGTGGCCCTCGAGCTGAACGGAGAGACCCTCGACCTCGAGCACGGCTTCCCGGCGCGCATGATCGCGCCCGGCCGGCCCGGCGTTCTGCAGACCAAGTGGCTCAGCCGAATCGAGGCGATCGACGCATGATGATGGCAACAACATCCCCGGCCCGCCCCTCGCGGCGGATGCGGGCGGCGCGAGTGGTGCTCGTCGTCGGCGGCGCGCTCGGACTTGCACTCGGGGTGTACGTGCTGGTCGACACGGTCGCTCTGCGGCGGCTGCCGGGAGTCGCTCTCTGGATCGGCGGGGCCATCGTGCTGCACGACGCCGTGATCTCTCCGATGGTGTTCGGGCTCGGAGTGCTCACCCGCCGCGCTGGGCACCGGCTGGCCGGCGGCATCATCGTCACCGTGCAGGCCGCCATCGTGCTCGGGTCCCTGATGACCCTTCTCGTGCTGCCGGCCATCGCGGCGCAGACCCTCGGGTCCAACAATCCCACCGTCCTCCCGTTGGACTACGCGCGGAACCTGGGCCTGTTCTGGCTCGCGCTCGCGGTGGCCAGCGGCCTGATCTCGGTCTGGCTCTACCTGCGCACCAAGCGGGCGAACCAACGGCCGTCACGAATCCAGTCCTGATCCACCCGTAACCCGGCCTCTCCGGCGCGCGACCTGAGAGGCACGATTCCGATCTCAGCCCACGGGAACACGCCGCTGCTCCGGCCCTGGGCGTCTTCGAGGGTGCCCTGGAAGGCGTGGTCGCGATCGGGATCCTGGCTGACCTCGACCACGAGCGCGCCGTCCTCGGCGAGCAGCTCGGCGCATCGGACCAGCAGCGCACCGGCGTCGCCGCCGATGCCGATGTTCCCGTCCAGGAGCAGCGCCGTTCCCCAGCCACCCTCGAGCGGCATCGGGGAGAAGACCGACCGGTTGAGCACCGTGAGGCCCGCCGCCGTGGCAATGCGCACCGCGGTCGGGGACACGTCCACCCCGATGGCCGACAGGCCCAGGTCCATGGCTGCCCGAACCATCCGGCCCGGGCCGCAGCCGATGTCTAGCACCGGCCCGGCGGCGCCGGTCAGCACGTCGAGGTCGGTGGCGTCGGCGCCCGCGCTCCAGCGGCCGGCATCCATCGGAGCCGCCGCCGCGACCTGCGCCGTTGTGTTGCGCAGGTACAGCACCGCTGACTCATCCCGCAGTGCGGCCGCGTACGGTTCGGTGCCGCCGGAGCCGAAGGTGGGACTCTGGTCGAGGTCGGCGCGACCGGCGAGCAGCGTCATCGGAGCGCCTCGCTCAGCTGGAGTGCTCCGAAGCCGGCCAGCGTCGCCGCGAACCGGCCGTGCGGGGCGAGGGCGGCCACCTGGTGGGCGTCCTCGATGTGATCCACGTCGGTGAGGGTCGGCAGCAGGCACACCCGAAGCCCCGCGGCTCGGAGCCGGGCAAGCTGGTGCATGCCGGTGTCGCTTCGGGACATGGGCACGCCGCGGATCAGGTCGCCGTCGGGGTGACGCAGGCCCAGCGCCCAGAACCCGCCGTCGGCGGCGGGACCGAACCAGGCGTCGACGTCGTCGGGCCAGGCCGCGAACAGCGGAGCGAGCACGGCGGCGGACACCTGGGGGGTGTCCATCCCGATCAGCACGGCGGGTTCGTTGCAGCCGTCGAAGATCGCGCCGAGGCGTTCGTCGAGACCACCGGCCACCTGGGGGACGATTTCGTAGCTGGCGGCGGCGTCGGGAGCTGTGGCACCGTCGAACGCGAGCACCCGCCGCGTGGCGGGCAGCGCGGCGACGGCGTCAAGGGTGTCGTCGAGGCTGGCCGCGGCCAGCTCCGCGGCCTGCTCGAGGCTGAGTGGCGGGTGCAGCCGGGTCTTTACCTTGCCGGGCAGGCATTCCTTGGCAATGACGATCAGGGTGGTCATCGTCTGGCCTCCTTCAGGAGCCGGGACATGTCGGTGATCGCCGTGAGGGTGCCGCGCACGGTGCCGGTCACCTTGCTACGGCCGACCCGTGGGGCGTACGGGGTGTCGACTTCGCGGATACGCCAGCCGCGCTCCGCGGCCTTGAGGAAGACCTCGAGCGGGTAGCCGCTGCGCCGGTCCTGGAGGTCGAGGGACAGCAGGTCGTCTCGCCTGGCGGCCCGCATAGGGCCCAAGTCGTAAATGTTCACACCTGTTATTCGGCGCAGTCGCCAAGAAAGAGTGGAATTGGCTATCCGGGCATGCACCGGCCACGATCCGGCGGTCGTCGGACGGCGCCGTCCGAGCACCAGGTCGGCCACGCCGGCCAGGACCGGGTCGACCACGAGAGGCAGGTCCTGCGGATCCATCGACGCGTCGGCATCGCAAAACGCCACGATGGGAGCGGTCGCCCGCAACAGCCCGGCGTGCGCGGCCGCACCGAACCCCCGGCGGGCCTCGGTCACGACAGTGGCCCCGGCCGCCTCGGCGATGCGCGCCGAATCATCCGTCGAGCCGTTGTCGACCACGATCGCCCGGTAGCCCTCCGGCAGCCGGGCCAGTAGCCAAGGCAGCGCCCCGGCTTCGTTCAGGCACGGCATCACGACATCGACCAGGTTTTCGCTCACCCCTCGACACTAGGTGGGCAACCCGCCGACACTCCGCACCAAACGTTACGGACTGGGGAAATCTCTGTGGGAGAGACGCCGGGGAGCCGGAGCGCCTATCCTTCAAGGGTGAACCCCTCGCCGTCGACCGGGCCCCCCGACACTCAACGCCGTATCCTGGTCATCGATGACGACCCGACGGTCTCCGAGATCGTTTGCCGTTACCTGGTGGCGGCCGGTTTCGTCGCGGATCGGGCAGAGGACGGCCACAGCGGCCTCCGCCAGGCCGAGGCGCAACGCCCCGACCTGGTCGTGCTCGACCGGATGCTGCCCGTGTTGGACGGCATCGAGGTCTGCCGCCGGATCAAGGCCGCCTGGGCGATCCCCGTGATCATGCTGACCGCGCTCAACCAGGAGGAGGACCGGATCGACGGGCTGGAGGCCGGCGCCGACGACTACCTCGCCAAGCCATTCTCGCCCCGCGAACTGGTGCTGCGCGTTCAGTCGGTGCTGCGCCGCTCGGTGCCCGAACCGGCCCACGACGGGTCAGTCGAGGCGGGCCCGTTCGCGTTGGACCTGGCGGCGCACGAGGTGCGGATGAATGGCGCCCCTCTGGTGCTTACGGCCAGGGAATTCGATCTGCTCGCGCATCTGATCGGCCGTCCGCACCGGGCGCTGAGCCGGGAGGAGCTGCTCAAGTCGGTTTGGGGGTGGGACTTCGGCGACCTGTCTACCGTGACGGTGCACGTACGACGGTTGCGGGAAAAGATCGAGGCCGACCCGACTCGTCCCCGGCTGCTGAAAACCGTCTGGGGGGTCGGCTACAGATTCGACCCTGAGCCCCTGGCCACCGGGCGGGCCGGCGACCTGGACAACGGAGCCCTCCGATGACCGTCACCGGGCTGGTCAGCGTGCTCGTCATCGCGCTGGCCTGCGCCCTCATCGTCGGCACCCTCGGCCTGATCAGCCTGCGCCTGCTCGCCAGGTACTCGCTCGTGCTGCAACTCGTCGTCGTGGCCCTCGCCACGATCGTGTCGGTGGTCAGCGGGATGGCCGCGGCCGCGTCGTTGATGTACGTGTCGGATCACGACCTCACGGTGTTCTACTTCGTCGCCGGGGTGACGGGGAGCGTCTCGTTGCTGATGGCGGGATTGCTAGGGCGGTGGATCGCGCGCGACAGCCGGCACCTTACGCTCGCAGCGGCGAGCCTCGGCCGGGGCGAGCCCGTCGCGTCCGCGGAGCGGCACAGTAACACCGAATTCGCGGCCCTGGCCGATCAGTTGGCCGCGACCGGGGAACGGTATCGGGAGTCCAGGGACCGTGAGGACAAGATCGAGTCGGCACGTCGGGAGCTGGTCGCGTGGATCTCCCACGACCTGCGCACGCCACTGGCCGGCATCCGTGCCATGGCCGAGGCCCTGGAGGACGACATGGTTGAGGATCCCATCCGGTACTACGGGCAGATCCGCGGCCAGGTGGACCGGCTGAACGGCATGGTCGACGACCTCTTCGAACTATCCAGGATCACATCGGGTACTCTCCGGCTGAACCTGGCGCGGGTTGCCCTCTACGACCTGATCAGCGACACCGTGGCGGACCTCGGACCCGTCGCGAGGGCGAAGTCACTCGACCTGCGCTTCGAAGGAGCCATGGGCCTGACGATTTTGGCCGACCCGCGCGAGTTGGCCAGGGCCGTCGGCAACCTAGTGATGAACGCCGTGCAGCAATCGGCTCCCGGTGGCACTATCGTGGTCTCGGTAACCGAACACGCCGACGGGCGCGCTGTCATCTCGGTGCAGGATTCGGCCGGCGGCATCGACCCTGAAGACCTCGGGCGGGTGTTCGAGCCCGGTTGGCGGGGCACCGAGCCGCGCACACCGGAGACCGAGTCCGCGAGCCAGGGCCGGGCGGGTCTCGGCCTGGCCATCGTCGACGGCATCGTGGCGGCGCACCACGGCGAGGTCACCGTGCGGAACACCCCCGGCGGCTGCCGGTTCGACGTGCTGCTGCCCGCGCACCCCGAGCCCACGGGGGTGTGATCCCAGGCAGCCAAGCCCGGGCCGGGCTCAGACCACGGCCGCCCGCAGCGGGGCCGTGGCAAATTCGCGCATCCCCTCGTCGAACCCGACCGACGGCGTCCAACCGAGCTCGGTGCGCAACCGCTCTGAGGACGCCGTGATGTGCCGCACGTCACCGAGACGGTATTCGCCGGTGACGACGGGGGCCGGCCCGCCAGCGGCCGCACTCAGGGCCTCGGCCATGTCACCGATGGTGTGCACGGTTCCGCTGCCGACGTTGAATGGGCGGGAGGTGCCCTCGGCTGCGGTGCCGGTCCAGTCGATCGCGGCGAGGTTGGCCGAAGCAATGTCCCGCACGTGCACGAAGTCGCGGCGTTGGCGGCCGTCCTCGAAGACCGTGGGAGCCTCGCCGCGTTGCAGGGCGGACCTGAACAGGGACGCGACGCCGGCGTACGGCGTGTTCTGAGGCATCCCCGGGCCGTATACGTTGTGGTAGCGCAGGGCAGCCACCCGTCCGTTGGTGCTGCGGCTCCAGGCCGTGGCGAGGTATTCCTGGCCGAGCTTGCTGCTCGCGTAAACGTTGCGGGGGTCCAGGGGGTCGTCTTCGCCCACCAGCGCGGGTTCCAAAGGCTCGCCGGTGGCGGCGTCGGTCGGATCGAAGGTGCCGGCGTCGAGGTCCGCGACGCGGCGCGGGCCCGGCCGGGCGAAGCCGCTGGCACTGCGGTAGCTACCCTCGCCGTAGACGACCATGGAGGAGGCCAGGACCAGCCGGTTGATCCCTGCTGCGGCCATGCCCGCCAGCAGCACCGCCGTGCCGAGCTCGTTGCTGTGCACGTAGTCGGGTGCGTCGGAGAAGTCGACGCCGAGGCCCACCTTGGCGGCCTGATGGCAGACCACGTCGATACCGCGCAGCGAATGCGCGACCGAAGCGGGATCCGTGACGTCGCCGACCACGAACTCGACGCGGGGATCGACGGCGGGCAGTCCGCCGTGCACATCGCGGCGGAGGGAATCGAGCACCCTCACCCGCCAGCCGCGCGCGAGGGCGGCTTCGACCACGGCACCGCCGATGAAGCCGGCGCCGCCGGTGACGAGGAGGTGGCGGCCGTCGGAGGGCCCGCCGCCCGGTGTGCTGGTGGTCTGGGTCACGGCGGGCTCCTTCAGGGACAAAATCAGTGCGAGTAGACCGGGATCGCCGCGGCCAGCGGCCCGATCGGGCTGAGGGTGAATGACGCGGACTGGCCGTCGCCGGTGTAACCGACCGACGCCGCGATGCCCGATCCGCCAGTGACCAGGTAGCTCTCGGAGCCGGCCAGCCCCACCACTACGGTCTGGCCGGCGGCCACGCTCAACTCGATGCCCGGCCGCGCCTCGGGGGTGATGGTCAGCTCGGCGTCCGAATCGGAGGTGTTCGCCAGGTGCAGGGCCGGCGACGGGCCGGCGGCGACACTGACCAGGAAGTCGCCGTCCTGGGGCGCGGCCGCGGAGGACCACGCGAAGTCGGCGGCAGAGCCTCCGGCGGTCGTGGTGACGGCCGCGGCGACGAGCGGCTGATCGGCGTTCAGCTTGACGGTGTAGTTTCCGGCGACGACCCCGCTCAACGGGATCTCGGTGGCGATGCCGGCCTGGATCTCGACCTCGAGGGAGGTTCCAGTCGATGCGCCGTCTTCGCTCTGCACGCCGACGCTGACGGTGGCGTCGGTTTCGCCGGGGACCAGGACGCGCACCGACGGGGTGTCCTCTGCCACGGCGCCGACATCGGCCGAGGCCTCGGCGTCCAGGTCGCTGACCACGACGCCGGGGATGGTCTGGGTCGTCGCCGGTGTGGTCGTCGGGCCGCTGAGCTCGACCCCGCCGGGCTGGATACCCCTGACCAGGCTCTGCTGCAGGGTCGCGGCGACCTGACCGCCGGTGGCGGTGACGTGCACGGCCGGAGACCGCAAGTTGGGCGCGAGCCCCGCGAGGGACACGATCCGCTGGCTACCGGGCTGGACGAGGATGCCGGTGGAGCCGGGGGCATCCACCAGGCCGGCTTCGCCGTACACGGCGAGGTCGACGGATGCCACGACGGTGGTGGGATTGCTCAGCAGCACCAGGCTGGTGCGGCCCACGTCGGTCGATCCGCTCACCAGCCACGAGTCGCTGGACGCTTCGGTGCAGGCGGCCGCGGCCAGTCCGCCGATGGTCTCGCTCGACGCGGTTTGCGACTGGGACCCGGCAACCAGCGGGGCTTCGGTGGCACCGTCTTCCACCGGCACGCTCAGCACACTCGGAGCACCGTCGCGCTGGGCCTGCGAATTGTCCGTCGCAGTGAGGTCGGTGCGTTCGACCGGTACCTCCTCGGCGCCGGGGCCCGTGCCGCGCGCCGCGTATACGGCCGTGGAGGAGCCGATGGAGGTCGCGGCATCCGCCTGGGTTGAGTCTTCGGCGAGGGTGAGGAGGGGGCCTGGGCAGACTCGCAGCTGGTCGCTCGCGACCGGGGTCACCAGGGTCGACGGAGGGTCGCTCACGACGGTGGGCCACGGCACGATAGCGGCCCCGCCGACAGCGACGACAACGACGGCGATGCCGATCAGGCCCGCGGCGTACCTGGCGCCGAGGACGGCGACTCTGCGCTTAGTTGCCATGGTCTGAGTCCTTCGGGCTTGTGGTGTCCACCGAAGGTCGGTCCGGCGCCGCGGCCGCCTCGGCCGGCTCAACCGACGAGCCTGGTTCGGCCAGGGGCGACACTGTCGGCGGCGCTGAATCCTCGATGCTGGGGAGAACGCCCTTGGCACGCCTGCCCGCGGGACGTTTCAGGCGCTTGGGCCGCGCGGGCCGCGATGGACGCGCCACCCGGGTGGGCTTGGCCGGTTTGCTCAGCCGGGATGCGCGTCGGATCGCTTCCCGGTGCGCCTGCCGCACGGCCTCCCGGCCGGCACCGGTCGGCACCGACAGGAGCACGGTCGCGCCGATCACGAACAGGGCGATGAGCCCGGTCACCAGGCCGAACACGCCGCCGGCATCAGCGGGGACCTGCCCGTTGACGGCGGCGTCGGTGGGCACGTCAGAGCGCCACAGCCGACCGAACGCGGTGTCACCTACGGGAGCCAGGGCGGCGTTGCCGTCGAGTGACGTCGTGGTGCGGGTCGTCGCGTCGCTGGCCGCCTGCGTGATGTCGGCGCCGTCACCCCACTCGGCTGGCTCCGCGGCGGGCGGCAGCAGCAGCACGAAACGGATGCCGAACTTCGCCAGGTCGGCGGAGGCATCCAGCCCGCTCTGCGAGGCGAGGTTGCCCGCCAGGGTGGCCAGCTCGGCCTGCTCCGTGGTGACAGTGCCGGCCGTGCTGTTCAGGGTGGACTGGGCGTCCAGGCGCACGCCGGCGCCGCGGACGATGGTGGCCAGGACGCCGCCGTCTGGCTGCGGCACGATCTGCAGGGTGCCGACCCTGGCCTCGACGGCGGCCTCAGCGGTGACGAAGGCCGGCTGCGTGCGCCCGATACCCTCCTCGACGGCCGAGGTGCCGAGCGGAAGCGCACCGGCCAGCGGCAGGGACACCACGGCCAGGGCCACGGCACTGGCCACGAGCGGCGGGATGGCCATGCGGTGCAGGCCGCGGGCGGCGAAGACCACCGCCCCGACGAGGCCGAGCCAGTACAGGCTGAGCCCGGCGCCGGGCCAGATGCCCACGGCCTGGGAGCCGAGGGCCGCCACCGACAGCGACCCGGCGAGGATGGCCGTTCCCAGCCCGAGCAGAGCCGCAACCAGCGCGAGCGCCGCGCCGCGGGCGCCGGGAAGAAGCAACGCCGTCAGGGCCAGTACCGCCATCGGGATCAGCAGCAGGGGAACCAGGTAGTCGGCCGCCGCGGCGTCGCCGCCCCAGAGCGGCAGAAGCTGGGTCCAGCCACCGAAATCGCCGGCCGGGAAGCCGAGGATGAATTGCCAGGTCGGCACGGTTGCCGTCGGCACCGGAACGCCGGGATCGGCCAGCAACGCCAACCAGTTGCCGCGCAGGGCCTGGTTCCAGAGCAGAGGGATCGCCAGCGCGAGCGCCGGCAGCGGGATCCCGACGAATCGCATCACGCTGCGGCCGCTGACGAGCACGCAGAGCAGCCAGCCCACCAGCAGCGCCGGAGCGAGGGACGGCGCGCAGGCGACGATCGCGGCGAACAGCAGGGCGGCAGATCCGGATGCCGACCAGGACCGCGCGGCGGCGAAGCCGGCAAAGAACAACCATGGCAACAACAGGTGCACGATGATGGCGGCGGGCCGCCCGGCCGCGAGAGCGGTGAGGAAGGTGGGCGAGAGCGCCCAGAGCACGGCGGCCACGGCGCGGATCGAGCCGCGGTGGGTCAGCCGGGTGGCGGCCATCCACGCGCCGATCGCGGCCAGTGGGAGCGCCAGCAGGTACACCAGGACGATGGCGAACGACGGCGACCAGAAGGTGAGGGTGCCGAGTATCGCGAGCACGACCGCAAAGGGGTCTGCCGCACCGACGAAGCCCAGGCCGATGTCCCGCCAGCCGTAGCCGACATTGGCCCAGAGGTCCCCGACCGTCGACGACAGCGGGAGCAGGCCACCGCCGGTGAGCGACTGGGCCCCGATCAGCGGTGCCAGGATGGCGACGCCGACCATCGCGGCGGCGAGCAGTGTCCAGGCACCGCCGCCGGCGAAGAACCGGATTTCCGGCCGGTCGCCGCGGAGCCCGGTGAGGGCGGCTTCCCTGGTGAGGGCGTGGCGACGGCGCACTTCGGCGGCCGACACGCGCAGGGAGGATATCGACGACCAGGCGAGGGTGCGGGTGGCGGCGAGCCGCCGCCGAGCAGTGAGCACCCTGCCGCCCTGGAAGGCTGCGGCGAACGCGGCCGAGAATTCGCCGAGGATCGACCCCGGCTCCTTACGCAGCAGGTTGCCGATGGCGCGGATGAAGGCGAGCGGGATCAGGGAGATCCAGTGCACCGGCAGTGCCCAGGCCGGGGCGTAGACCAGCCGCCGGTGCAGCTGGGCCGACCGTTCGGCCCGCGCCCGTCGCCGGCTGGCCCGTCCTCGAGAGGAGCCGTCCGGGCCGGCCACGCCGTCCCCGGCCGAGCTGACCCTCGCGCCAGCGACCACGGAGACGCGGTGGCCCGCCAGGCGCACGCGCACGCAGAAGTCCAAGGAGTCGTCGACGATGGGCAGCGCGGGGTCGAAACCACCGAGCTCGTCCCAGACGGTCTGGCGCACGAGCATGCCGCCAGCACTGACGGCCATCACATCGCTCATGCCGTCGTGCTGTTCCTGGTCGAGTTCGCTTTCGACCAGGGTCACGGTGGCGCCGTACGGGGTCATCGACTCGCCGAAGTCGTGGATGTAGTCGTCGGCGACCCACTCCATGACCTTGGGGCCGGCCACCGCCACGGATGGGGCGACCTCCAGTGCGCCGACGAGGCTCTCGAGGGCGCCGGGCGCCGGGGCGCTGTCCTGCGCCAGGAGCCAGAGCAGTTCGTGGTCGCCGTCCGGCGGGCTCATCACCCTGGTGGCGGCGTTGATGGCGGCACCGAACGACAGGGCGGAATCTGCCGAGATGAGGTGGGTGGGGCCGAACGCGGCCAGCAGCTCCGAGGTGGTATCGCTGGAACCACAGTCGACGGCGATGACCGTGTCTGGCTGCCGGGTCTGCCGACGGAGGGACTCGAGAGTTCGCTCGAGGTGCGAGGCGCCGTTACGGGCGACGATGATGGCAGTGACTCTGGCTTGCATATCGAGAACAGCCTAGGTCGGTTATCGGTGAAGATCGCTCAACCGGTCAGGCGCGCCCTGAATCCGGCCGACCGGCCTCGCTGTCGGGGACCGGGCTCAGCCCGCCCGCTTACGGAGTTTGCGTCGCTCGCGTTCGGACAATCCGCCCCAGATTCCGAATCGTTCGTCGTTGGCGAGGGCGTACTGCAGGCACTGGGGGCGCACCTCGCAGGACGCACAAATCTTCTTGGCGTCCCTGGTAGAGCCGCCTTTTTCCGGGAAGAAGGCCTCCGGGTCGGTTTGGGCGCACAGGGAATCCGACTGCCAGGCGAGCGGGTTATCGTCCGCTCCCTCTGCAATCGACGGATCCTTGCGTACGCCGGGCACGCCGAGGCGCACGGGATCGACGAACCAGTCTTCAGGTACCCCAGAACGATATTCAGACAACGTCATATCGCCTCCACCCATCAGCTCAAGCACGGTTTCGCGCTAGAACTAATTACACCGGTGTAGTTCACTCCCGTCAAGTCGCGGATCGTAAACCCTCAATACGGGCTAGAGGGTTCAGACTCGCCCACTATGCCCGAATTGTGTCGTTGGTCAGACGGCGGATGCCTGCCGGGATTCCCAGGCGCTGCGCACCATGTCTTCGAGGGTGTGTCGCATCTCCCAGTCCAGGTCGCGCGCGGCCATCTCGCCCGACGCGACGATGCGGTCGGGGTCTCCGGAACGACGCGGGCCGATCTCCGGTTCGAACGCGATGCCGGTCACGGCGGCGGCGGTGCTCATGATCTCGCCGACCGACACGCCATTCCCGCTGCCGAGGTTGTAGACGGGGGCGATCGCCAGGCCCGCGTCCAGCCGCCGGGCGGCGGCGACGTGCGAGACCGCGAGGTCGGCGACGTGGATGTAGTCACGTACGCAGGTGCCGTCGGCGGTCTTGTAGTCGTTGCCGTTGATACGCGGTGTACGGCCGTCGATCAGGGCCTCGAAGACCATCGGGAAGAGGTTGTGTGGGCTCGTGTCGCGGAGCTCCTCACTGCCTGAGCCGACCACGTTGAAGTACCGCAGCGAGGTGTGCGCAAGCCCCGCGGCGACGGCCTGGTCGCGCAGCAGCCATTCGCCGATCAGCTTCGACTCGCCGTAGGGCGATTCGGGGCTCTTCGCGGTCTCTTCGGTGACGAGGTCGGTGAACGGGGTGCCGTAGACGGCGGCGCTCGAGGAGAAGACGATGCGGCGAACGCCGGCGTCCTGCATGGCCGCGAGCAGCAGGGCGGTCGCCGTCACGTTCTGCTCGTAGGTGTGCAGCGGGCGGGACACCGAGACACCGGCGTACTTGAATCCGGCGACGTGCACGACACCGCTGATCGAGTGCTCGGCAAAGGTCTTCGCAAGCAGCGCGGTGTCCAGCAGGGTGCCCTTGACGAAGGGGACCCCGGCCGGCACGAAGTCAGCGTGGCCGCTGGACAGGTCGTCGAGGACGACGACATCAATTCCTTCGGCGAGGAACGCACGGACGACGTGGGAGCCGATATAGCCGGCTCCTCCGGTAACAAGCCAAGCCATGTGGTGCCCCTGCGCTCTCGAGGCAACCGTGTGTTGCCGTTTCACACCACACTATCGTCCACGCGGGAATGGTTCGGGATGCCGGTTGCGCCGGGCCAGTTCGGCGTCGCCGAAGCCGTCGGAGCGCATCGCGGCGATGCTCGCCGCCACGGCCCAGATGGACAGGGCCAGCAGTACACTCAGAAACAGGACCATGGCACTAACGGTAGGTCTTGCGACTTTCTGCCACGAGTGGCAGAGTTGCCGTTTACCCGCACATTCCTGCCATCGTCTCTGAGGACCCCATGCTGAAGAAGATCGTCTGCGTCGCCATCCCCGGAATGGCCCCCTTCGAGTTCGGGGTGATCTGCGAGGTGTTCGGTATCGACAGGTCGGCACACGGCGGTCCGGTCTTCGATTTCCACGTGGTCACGGCGGTGCCCGGCGCCCTGCGAACCAAGATCGGCTTCGACATCGTGGTGCGTGACGACCTCAGTGCCGCGGCGGACGCCGACCTCATCGCGATCCCCGCCTACGAGGCCGGCACTGAGATCCACCCCGACGTGCTGCGCGTGGTGCGGGAGGCCGAGGCGCGGGGCGCCTGGGTGCTCAGCGTGTGCAGCGGCGCTTTCATCCTCGGCGCCGCCGGCATCCTGGACGGACGGCGCAGCACCACCCATTGGATGTACGCGGACGCCCTCGCCGAGGCCTACCCGAACACGACCGTCGACCCCGATGTGCTCTTCGTGGACGACGACCACGTGGTCACCGGCGCCGGGACCGCCGCCGGCATCGATGCCGCCCTGCACGTGGTGCGCCGGGAACTGGGCGCCGCGGCCGCGAACGTGATCGCCCGGCGCATGGTGGTACCGCCGCAGCGCGACGGCGGCCAGTCCCAGTTCATCCAGGCGCCGATTCCCGAACAGCGCAGCGACTCCTTCGCCACGATCACCGACTGGATGTTGCGCAGCCTCGACCAGGATCTCACCGTCGACCAGCTCGCCAGGCGCGCGCTGATGTCTCCGCGCACCTTCGCGCGCCGGTTTCGGGCCGAGCTCGGCACCACGCCGACGGCCTGGCTGAACCGGCAGCGCCTGATCATGGCCCAGCAGCTACTCGAGGAGACCGACGAAACCCTCGACCTCATCGCCGTGCAGACCGGGTTCGGGGCCGCGAGTGTGATGCGGCACCACTTCGTGCGCAGCCTGCAGACCACACCGACGGCGTACCGCCGCACCTTCGGCCGGCGCCGGTCCGTGCCGGACCGCGGGGCCCCTGTTGCAGTCGCGGATTACGGCGTGGTGGCCAGGAAGACCTCGCCGGAGCCCGCGAACGTGAGCGTTCCCTCGTCCGGCGTGATGTAAACCGACTCTCCCCTGGCCAGCGAGATCGACGAGCCCGCTCCGGCGACCAGGAAGCGGCCGGCCGTGCAGATGGCGATGCCGGGTCCGGTGAGCGTCAGCTGCCGCATCGGAACGCCGGCCTGGCCGGCTTCGGTGGCGGCCGCATCCGCCGGCACCTCGATGTGAGCCAGCTCGAAGTCGGGCACGTCGGGCGTATACACGGCGACGCCGCCGGCCTGCAGCTCCGGCGCCAGGTATGGCACCGGCAGGGGTGCGAAGTCGAGCACGTCGAGGAGTTCGTCGACGTCGATGTGCTTGGGGCTGAGGCCGCCGCGCAGGACGTTGTCGGACGCGGCCATCACCTCGACACCCAGGCCGGACAGGTAGGCGTGGATGTTCCCGGCCGGCAGGAAGAGCACCTCGCCGCGCTTCAGCGACACCAGGTTGGTCAGCAGGGAGATGACGATGCCCGGGTCGCCCGGGTACGCGGCCGAGAGCGAGAGAACAGTGTCGAATTCGGCGGCGAAGCTCACCCTCGCGCCGCCGTCGATCAGGAACGCGGCCTGCTTGGCGAGCGCCACGACCCGTTCGACCAGCCAGGACACCTCGCCGGTGTCGCCGCCGCGACCATCGCGCAGCAGCCAGTCGACAACGTCGTGGATCGCGTCGTCACCGATCAGGCGGCTCTCCAGGCCGAGCAGGGCCGCGGGCTGCGGGTCGTCCATGGTGGCGTCCAACGCACGCAACTCGGCGAGGATGGAGCGGATCTGCCGCGGGTCGCGGAATCCGCACAGGGCCTGGAAGGTATCGCTGAGGGCGAAGATGATCTCCGGCTTGTGGAAGGGGTCGCGGTAGTTGCGGTCGGCCGCGTCGACGGGGATGCCGGCGGCGTTCTCGAGCGCGAAGCCGGCCGCGGCGCGAGCCGGCGACGGGTGCGCCTGGAGCGAGAGCGGGCCGTGGGCGGCGAGGATCTTCATGAGGAACGGCAGGCGCGCCTGGCCGGCGTGTACGGCGCCGAGCGCGGCCGCCGGGTCCCGGTCGATCCACTCGGCGAGATTGGCCGCTCCCCCGGTGAGGGTGGGGTCGGCGATCACCGACGGGCAGCCGGGGTGGGCGCCGAGCCAGAGCTCGGCTTCGGGGCCGCCGGATGCCGGCCGGCCCAGCAGGTCGGCGATCGCGGTCGGCGAACCCCAGGCGTAATCGCGCGGTGTGTTGCTGATGCCCACAAACATGCTTGGCTCCTGAACCTCGAGGTTTAGACCAAACTACCAACCGCTTTCCTTCGCCCGGCACAGAGTTCTAGGCTGAACGTCCCGGTCAGCGCGCACGTGCGGCCGGACATCATCGTGCAAGGGAGCCAGATGACCTTCGAACCGCTCAGCAGTGATTTCTTCGGGTACGAGAACCTCCTCGAGGAGAACGAACGGGCCGCGCTCGCGCGCCTCCGCTCCTATCTCGAGTCGGATGTGCGGCCCGTTGTGAACGGATGCTGGGAGCGGGCCGAATTCCCGTCCGAGATCATCAAGCCGCTCGGCGCCCTCGGCGCGTACTCGTTCGGCTGGGAGGAAACCCGGCCGTTCCCGAACTCGGCGGTGTTCCGCGGCTTCGTGGCGCTCGAGCTGGCCAGGGTGGACGCATCCGTCGCCACCTTCGTCGGCGTGCAGAACGGCCTCGTCGCCGGGTCGATCGCCGCCTGCGGGTCGGCGGCGCAGCGGGCCCTGTGGCTGCCGCGCCTGGCCAGCGGCGACATCGTCGGAGCCTTCGCCCTCACCGAACCGCTGAGCGGCTCCGACTCCGCGCAGGGGCTGCGGACGACCGCAACCCTGGACGGTGACACCTGGGTGCTCAACGGGCAGAAGCGCTGGATCGGCAATGCCACCTTCTCCGACATCACCATCGTGTGGGCCAAGGACACCGCGGACGGCGCCGTCAAGGGGTTCATCGTGCCGACCGACACCGCCGGCTACACGGCCACCAAGATCGAGGGCAAGGTCAGCCTGCGCTCGGTGCAGAACGCCGACATCACGCTGGAGAACGTTCTGGTGCCCGAGCACAACCGGCTGCAGAATGCGAACTCGTTCCGCGACACCGCCCGGGTGTTGCGCTTCACCCGCGCCGAGGTGTCCTGGGCGGCCGTGGGCCTGGCGATGGGCGCCTACGAGGCCGCGGCGGCGTACGCCGTGGAACGGGTGCAGTTCGGCAAGCCGATCGGCGGTCACCAGCTGGTGCAGAACCTGCTCGTGAAGAGCCTGGGCAACATCACGGCCAGCCTGGGCATGGTGGTGCGGGTCTCCCAGATGCTCGACGACGGCACCCAGCGCGACGAGCACTCGGCCCTGACGAAGTCGTACACGACGTGCCGGATGCGGGAGACCGTGTCGTGGTGCCGTGAACTGTTCGGCGGCAACGGCATCGTGCTGGACTACGACATCGCCAGGTTCTTCGCCGACGCCGAGGCGATCTATTCGTACGAGGGCACCCAGGAGATGAACACCCTCATCGTGGGTCGCAGCATCACCGGCCTGGCCGCGTTCGTCTGACCGGGCCGGAGCGAGCGCTCAGACGAGATAGACAGGCGGGCGAACTAAGATCTCCCGCATGCGAACCTCAGAAGCGGCCCGCAGCGGCTCCGGAAGTCTGGTGATCATCCCGACCTACAACGAGGTCGAGAACCTGGGAAAGATCGTGTCGCGCCTACTGGCGGCCACGCCAGGCGCCCACGTGCTGATCGTCGATGACGGCAGCCCGGACGGCACCGGCACCCTGGCGGACCGGATGGCCCAGGCCGATGACCGCATCAAGGTCGAACACCGCACCGGCAAGCTCGGTCTGGGCTCCGCCTACGTGCTGGGGTTCGCGTGGGGACTGGCGCGGGGTTATGAGTTCCTGATCGAAATGGACGCCGATGGGTCGCATCCGCCGGAGAGCCTGCCCGACATGATCGGCCGGGTCGCCTCGGACGCGCCCGGAGCCCCCGACCTCGCCGTCGGTTCCCGGTGGGTACCCGGCGGCAGCGTGGTCAACTGGCCCCTGCACCGGCAGCTCCTCAGCCGAGGCGGGAACACCTATGCCCGCCTGGTGCTGGGTCTTTCGCTCAAAGACATCACCGCGGGTTTCAGGGTCTATTCGTCGGCGTCGATCGCGGCGATGGACCTCGGGGACGTGTCGTCGAAGGGCTACTGCTTCCAGGTCGACATGACCCTTCGCGTACTCGATCAGGGCCGCTCGGTCGTGGAACTCCCGATCGAATTCCGCGAGCGGGAGGCCGGTGAGTCGAAGATGAGCCAGGCCATCGTCGTCGAAGCGATGCTGCGGGTCACCCAGTGGGGGTTCCGGCGTCGCTTCGCGAGGGTCCGTGCCGGTCGCTCGCGGGCCACGGTGCGTTAGATGGTGACGGTGCGGCGGGGAGCGCCTGAGG
Organism: Cryobacterium adonitolivorans; assembly: GCF_004402695.1. Lineage (GTDB taxonomy): Bacteria > Actinomycetota > Actinomycetes > Actinomycetales > Microbacteriaceae > Cryobacterium > Cryobacterium adonitolivorans. The sequence continues at coordinate 21,045 of NZ_SOFL01000008.1, forward strand.
TCGACGCGATCGTGGTCGGCTCCGGCCCCAACGGGCTTGCTGCCGCCGTGACGCTGGCCAGGGCCGGCCTCTCGGTGCGCGTCTACGAGAAGTCCGCCGTCGTTGGAGGCGGCGCCGCCACCGCGGAATTGACCCTGCCGGGTTTCCACCACGACGTCTGCTCCGCCGTGCACCCGCTCGCGCTGGCCTCCGAGTTCTTCCAGCGGTTCCAACTCGCGGACCGGATCGAGCTGGTCGTTCCGGAGGTCTCCTACGGGCATCCGCTGCCCGGCGGCACCGCTGGGCTGGCCTACCGCAGCCTGACACGCACCGTCGCCGAGCTGGGCCGGGACGGCGCGGCGTGGAACCGGTTGTTCGCTCCCCTGGTGGCACATTCCGAGCAGGTGGCGGAGTTCACCGGCGCCCAGCTCCTGCGGCTGCCGAGGCATCCGGCCACCGCGGTGCGCTTCGGCCTGCGGTCCCTCGAGCAGGGCAGCCCGTTCTGGAACCTGCGTTTCTCGGGCGAGACCGCTCCCGCCCTGCTCACCGGCGTCAGCGCACACACGATGAGGACACTGCCGAGCATCGCCACCTCCGGTGCGGGCCTCACCCTCGCCACCTATGCCCACGCGGGCGGCTGGCCGATTCCGGTCGGCGGCAGCGGCGCGATCGTGACCGCGATGGTCGAGGACCTGCTCGCCCACGGCGGCGAGATCGTCACGTCGAGCGAGGTGCGGCGCCTGAGCGACCTGCCGCCGGCCCGCGTGGTGATGCTCGACCTGACGCCCAGGGCGCTGCTGCGGCTCGCCCAGGGCGATCTGCCCGCCGCCTACGCGCGACGGCTGCGCGCCTTCAGATACGGCAACGGCGTTGCCAAGGTCGACTTCGCGCTGTCCGACCCGGTGCCCTGGCGGGCGGCGGGCCTGCGAGCGGCGGGCACCGTGCACGTGGGCGGCACCCGGGCGCAGATCCGGCGAGCCGAGAACACGGTCGCGCGCGGCAGGCACGCCGAGGACCCTTACGTCCTCGTGTCCCAGCCCAGCGGCATCGACCCCAGTCGCGCCCCGGCCGGCCAGCACACCCTCTGGGCGTACACCCATGTTCCGCGCGGCTCCACCATCGACCAGACCGAAGCGATCGTGCGCCAGATCGAGCGATACGCCCCGGGTTTCCGCGACACCATACTGGCCAGCGCGGGTCGTACCGCGACGAGCGTCGAACAGCACAATCCCAACTATGTCGGCGGCGACATCTCCGCCGGCGAAGTGAGCCTGACCCAACTGCTGCGCCGGCCGGTTCTCTCCCCGGACCCCTGGCGCACTCCCCTGGACGGCGTGTACCTGTGCTCGTCGTCCACGCCGCCGGGCCCCGGCGTGCATGGCCTCGCCGGCTGGCACGCCGCCCTGAGCGCTCTTCGTCACGACCTCGGGGTGCGCTCGGCTCCTGATCTCTCCCCGACCAACCAGGAATAGGTGACACTGTGGCCGTTAACCATCGCACCATGAGCTGCCCGCCCGAAAGCGTCTTCGCCGTTCTGGCGGACGGCTGGCTGTACCCGAGCTGGGTCGTCGGAGCCTCCCGCATACGGGATGTCGACCCGGCGTGGCCGACCGCCGGAAGCGTCATCTGTCACTCGGTGGGTGTCTGGCCGGCCTTGATCGACGACACCACGTCTGTTCTGGAGTGGGATCCGCCCCGGCACGCGCTGTTCAAGGCCCGTGGCTGGCCGATCGGCGAGGCCCACGTGGCCCTGGATGTGAAGGCTCACGGCGACGGCTGCATCGTACGCATCACCGAGGACGCCATCGCCGGCCCCGGCCGGTTCGTGCCCTCATTCCTGCGCGAACCGGCCATCAGGATCCGAAACGAGGAGACGTTGCGCCGCCTCGCGTTCCTCGCAGAGGGCGGCGCCGGGTTCAGCTAGCCCGCGTCGGCCGACCGTTGTCCTGACAAACGCCCGTAGCTTGTCGCGGGCGCCGGCTCGGATCAGGCCAGAGCCAGGAAGAGTTTCTCCAGCTCGTCGACGGTGAGGGATTCGGCGTTGTCGGGGTCTGCGATGCAATCACGCATCGCCGACGAGACAATGGTGAAGCCCGCCCGGTCCAGGGCACTCGACACCGCGGCCAGCTGGGTGACGACATCCTTGCAGCTGTCGCCGGCCTCAACGGCGGTGATGACCGCGCTCAGCTGCCCCTGCGCGCGACGCAGGCGGTTGAGCACTTTCTTCTGGTTCACCGCACGCTGGTCGTCGGTCATCACCGGATGCCGTCCAGAGAAGTGGGCAGGCCGGCCTGCTGCCAGGCGTTCATGCCACCGGTCACGTTGACGGCCTCGACGCCGTTGCGTTCAAGGAATGCCGCGCCCTGCTGGCTGCGGCCGCCGGCGGCGCAGATGACGTAGACGGGGGTCTCACGCGGCACCTCGCCCAGCCGTCCGTTCAGTTCGCCGAGGGGAATGAGGATGGCACCGGCCGCGTGCCCGGCCTCGAATTCGTACGGTTCGCGCACATCGACCACAACGGGGTCGGCAAGGGCGGCGAGTTCGGTCACCGAGATGTCGGTCATGTGGGGGTCCCTTCGGAGGCGGGCAGGCTGTATACCCCCGACGGTATCAGAAGTTCGGGGCAGGTTGAGGGGAGGTCGCCCCAGTACCCTAGACACATGCCCGCCGTTCAGAGCCGCCTCACTGTTCGCCTGTTCGCGACCCTGGTGTTCTTCAGCGTGCTGGCCGGCCAGTTCTGGCGAAACCTGCTCGGCTGGTGGGGCTTCGGCGCCATCTCCGTGTTCATTCTGGTCGGCAGCATCGGCCTCCTCGTTTCCCTGAAGCCCGAGTGGACCTGGCGCGGGTTCCCGAAGTCCCTGGCGGCGTTCATGCTTGTCGCCACGGCGTCCTTGGCCTGGTCGGCGTACCCTGGAGCGAGCGCGATCGGCATCACCCTGCAGTGGATCACGACGATCACCGCCCTGTTCCTGGCGCTGTGCCTCACCTGGGCCGAGCTCCTGCGCACGCTTGCGGTTGCCCTTCGGTGGATCCTCGGCCTGTCGATACTCTTCGAGGTCGTCGTCGCCGTGTTCATCGGCCACGCGGTGCTCCCATTCTGGGTGGAATACAGCGGCAAGATCCCGGCCGCCTTCTACTGGTCGCGTGGACTGCTGCTGGAGGGCGGCCCGATCGAGGGCATCGTGGCCAGCCGCAACCTGCTCGGATTCATCGCCCTGCTGGCGCTGATCGTTTTCGCTGTGCAGCTCGTCGCCGGCACCGTGGCCCGCGGCCGCGGCATCGCCTGGGTGACCGTGGCCCTGGTCATGCTATGGCTGACCCGCTCGACCACTGTGTCGTTTGCCCTCCTCGCCGTCGCCATCGCCCTGCTCTTCACACTGTGGGCACGCCGGCTGCCGCCGTTGGGCCGGCGACCGCTCTACCTATCCGCCGCCGCAGTGCTGGCCGCCGTGGCGGTCGGGCTCGTCGCGTTCTCACCCGCGCTCCTGACGATGCTCGGCAAGAGCGAAGACCTGACCGGACGCTTCGACATCTGGGGCCGGGTCATCGACCTCGCCGGCGAACGCCCCCTCGTGGGCTGGGGTTGGGTGAGCTACTGGGTGCCGTGGGTCGAACCCTTCGACGGCCTCGCGGTGCGCAAGGGCGTGCAATACCTGCAGGCCCACAACGCCTGGCTGGATGTCTGGCTGCAACTGGGGATCCTCGGCCTGATCATCTTCGCCGCGCTCACCCTCTCGACCCTGTGGCGGTCCTGGTTCCTGGCCGTCGACAGGCCCAGGCTGGGCATCGCCGACACGGAGACGTACGCCGTCACCTCGATCCTGCCGCTCCTGCTCACGGTGGCGCTGCTCGCGCAGAGCCTGGCCGAGAGCCGGATCCTGGTCGAATCCGGCTGGGTGCTTCTCGTGATCCTGGCCGTGCGGTCCAAGCGCGCCGGCGCAGACGCGGAGTTGCTCCGCCTGGGCCGGCGATGACCGGCCCGGCACGGCCCCCCCACATTCCCGACGCCATCACCGCGGTGCTCGCATCGCCGCGATTCAGCGCCACCCTCACCCACCTGATCATCGGGTTCGCCTTTGCAACACACCTGCTGCGCAGCCTGATGGGCTGGCCGGGGCTGCTGGGAGCACTGGTTTGCCTGGTCGTGCTCGCGACAGGATCCATGATCGCCCGGCGGGAGAGCATCGAATGGCACGGCCTGTTGCCCGTGTCGATCCTGGTCTTCCTGGTGTGGTGCGCGCTGTCGGTCCTGTGGAGCGGGTACGCGCTGCACACCGTCAGCGGCGTCGCCTTCCAGCTGGCCTTTGCGTTCCTGGCGATCTACGTCGCCCTCGTGCGCGACACCATTCAGATCGTCCGGGCGACGGGCGATGTGCTCAGACTTCTTCTCGGGCTGTCCCTCGCCCTCGAGGTCCTGTCCGGTCTGCTCCTGGACCTGCCGATCGTGTTCCTCGGCGTGCAGGGCAACATCACCATGCTCGGACCCATCCAGGGCATTTTCGGGTCGCGCAACGTCCTCGGCCTGGTGTCCCTGATCGCTGCGATCAGCTTCATCATCGAGTTGCGGTCCCGCTCCGTGCGACCGGGCCGCGCCGCGGCGTCGATCGCGCTGGCGCTCTTCGGCCTGCTGCTCACCCATTCCCCGGTGTTCGTCGTCGTGGCGAGCGCCGTCGGCATCGCCGCGCTGGCCCTGTACTGGCTGCGCCGCACCCCCGCCGAGAACCGCTGGCTGCTGCAGCTGAGCCTGCTGGGCACCACAGTGCTCGCCGCGCTGTTCGCATTCGTCGGCCGCACCGGCATCATCAACCTGCTCAACGCCGGCAGCGAGTTCGAGACCCGTTCGTCGCTGTGGCGGGAGATGTGGCGGCTGGTGGAGCTCCATCCGCTCGAGGGCTGGGGCTGGGCCGGGATCTGGCCCCAGAACGTCAGCCCGTACGGCTGGCTCGAGTTCGTCACCGGCAGCCCGCACTCCTCCGCCCTCAACGCATTTCTCGACGTGTACTTCCAGGTCGGCCTTGTCGGGTTCTTGTCTTTCGTGGTGTTGGTGGCCCTGGCCTTCATCAGGTCATGGCTGCTCGCCTCGAACAAGAAGCCCGTGGTGTACGTGTGGTCGCCTCTGGTGCTCGTAGTGCTCCTGGTCACCTCTGCGGCCGAGAGCACCGTGCTGGTCGAGTTCGGCTGGCTCCTGCTGTTGATCTGCTCGGTCAAGGCCGCCCAGGGCCAGAGCTGGCGCCGCCTGCTGTCGCCTAGCCCGCGCAACAGCCCGGACCAATAGAGTCCCCAGATTGATCAGACAGAATGACATGAACGAGATGGAACGAACTTGCCGACGAAACCGGGACCCGTACACGTGAGCCATACCGAAGAACCAAGCCAGGACCAGCCTCCCGTCGGCGCGCCGATTGCGACAGCGACGACATCGTCGACCGCATCGACCGCATCGACCGGGAACGGCTTCATTCTGATCGTCGCCGCGACCGGACTCGTCGGGATCGCCGGCTACCTGATCACGGTGTGGGTTCCCAAGCTGATCGGATTCGGACCGTACGCGACCTTCGCGGTGTTCTGGGCCTTCATCTTCCTGGTCGCGGCGGCCCTCACCGGCATCCAGCAGGAGATCACCCGCGGAACGCAGGCGAGAGAACCCGGCGACAGCACCCGCTCCGGCCAGGCCGGAAAGTTCGCCGCGCTTGCGTCCCTGGTCGTTCTCGTCGCCATCCTCGGCACCGCGCCGCTCTGGCAGGCTGCGGTGTTCCCCGAACACGGCTGGGATCTCGTTGTGCCGCTCGCCATCGGCGCCGCGTCGTATGTGCCTTTGGCCGTCCTGGCCGGGTCGCTTTACGGGGTCGGTCACTGGAAAGCCCTGTTCGCGCTCATCTCCATCGAGGGCCTGCTCCGCCTGGTCCTGGTGATCCTGGCCGCCTACCTGCGGCCGGATGCCGCGACGTTCGCGTGGGCGATCGCGATACCGTTCCCGGTCGCAGTGCTCGCTGTCTGGCCTGCCGCCCGTGCGCGCATCGTCGGCAAGACCAGACTCGACGTCACCCTTCCCCAGCTCACCTGGAACGTCTCCCGCACCATCGTCGCCGCGTCCGCGATGGGATTGATGATCAGTGGATTCCCGCTCATCCTCCAGCTCACGTCCCCCGGGGAGCCAGAGGGGCTGATGGGCCTCGTCATCGCCACCGCCACCCTGACTCGTGCCCCGCTGATCGTCGTCGGAATGGCACTGCAAAGTTTCTTGATCGTGTTCTTCCGTGCCAGGGCGGCGCACTTCTGGCGCACCCTGCTGATGCTCGAGGCTGCGGTGCTCGCCATCGGCCTCGTGCTGGCTGTCGTGGGCTATCTGCTCGGCCCTGCTGTCTTCGCGTTCGTGTTCCCCAGTGAGGACGTTCCGGGCAACTGGCTCATCGCCACGTTCGTGCTGTCCAGCGCGCTGGTCGGCGCACTGTGTGTGAGCGCCCCCGCCGTGCTCTCCCGCAACGCACACGCGGCGTTCAGCGCCGGGTGGATCGTCGCCGCGGTCACCACGGTCGTCTGCCTGCTGCTCCCGCTCGAGTTCGTCGAGAAGACCGTGCTGGCCCTACTCATCGGCCCGGCGGCCGGGGTCCTGGTCCACGCGACCTACCTGGCATTCGTGCGCAACGCCGAACCCGTCCGGGCCTAGTTATTCCAGGCCCCACAGGGTGATGGTGCCGGTCGATCCATCGTCGTTGGTGTACGGCAGGCTCGACTGCTCGACCAGGTCGGCCGCGTAGCGGTTGCCCCAGTCGTCGCCGCAGGCGCTGTCGGAGAGCACCTGGGTGGCGTTGCCGGCGATCGCCGCGTCCCGGTCGATGGCTCCGCTGAGCCGGCTCGACACTATGGTGGCGATCGCGTCATAGTCGGTGGGCCAGGCCATTCCCAGGTGGTAGTAGGCGATCGGCACGCCAGAGGTGACCTTGAGCACGCGCGGGTCGATGCAGGAATCGACCATGATCAAGGTGCCGGGGTGGGCCTTGGCCGACTGTTGGGCCAGATCGGTGAGCACCGACGCCCGGGGCGAATCCGTCACCAGGAGTCCGCGGGCGATACCGCTGCGGTAGAACACCCACCAGTCGGTGAGCGACACCGTGGCGATGCCGATACAGACCGTGGCGGCGACGATCACGGTCCATCGTGGCACCGGCCGACGTGCCCTCTCCGGCGCCGGAGAAACGCTGTGCGCCCCGGAGTTCCAGAGGTCGGTCAGCACCATCACCCCGACGGGGAGGATGGTGGCGGCCACGAGGAAGAAGATGTCCATGTAGAGCCGGTACGGCTCGGCGTTGGCTCCCCAGATGTCGTTGGTGCCGAGCAGGATCCAGGCAAGCGCGGCGCCGAGCGCGTAGGCGCCCCAGAGCGGGCGTCTCCGCCAGATGGCTGCGGCCAGGATGACGGCCAGGGGCACGATCAGCGCTAGCCCCGAGATGATCCCGATCTCAAACGGCACGCCCAGTTTGCTGTTCGAGGCGACGCGGTAGGCCAGGAACGGGTCGCCATTGACAAGGCTCATGATGGTTCCGACGACCTGGGGGGAGGCGCCGAGAACGACGGCGAAACAATAGAGAAGCACCACGCCCCGGCTGCGCACGATCAGGGCGATCATGCCCGGCACCGCGGGCAGCAACCCGAACACCAGCGCCGGCAGCTGACCCCCGGCCTCTGCAACGGTGGGACCGGCCAGGAAAACCACGGGAATGAGCACCACCGACAGCCCGGCGAGCACGACGTGGCGGCCGCGGAGGATGACCCAGGCCGCCAGGCCGAAGGCCAGCAGATAGATCGCGGCGATGAATGAATAGGTCTGCACATTGGCGAGACCGCCGAGGACGAGGCTGATCAAGGTGGTGAGCAGCACCCGCGTTCCCGGACGGGCCGGTCGGAGCCAGAGAAGGGCCAGGCTCAGGACACAGATCGCCGCGATGGACAATGACACGGATTCACCGTTGAGGGTATGCAGGACGCCGAACGGCCCCCAGATCACGGCGTGGGATTCGAGCGGCGTGTACCAGCCGGTCACGGTGAGCCTGGAGAAGGTGCCGAGCATGAACGGCACCGGCGCGAGCAGCCCGACCCACCATCTTCGGCTCAGCCCGATGAGGATAGCCGCAAGCAGGCCGACGAGCACGAGTTGCACGGCCATGCCGCACACGTTCCACGCGACGATGGGATCCCAGCCGGTCACCCGGGCCACAAGGCCGATGGCCTCGTAGTACATCCGCGGGTAGGTGTTCGCGCCGGTCTCCGTGTCGGGTTCGACTGCGGCGAACTGGCCCTCTGAGAAGTTCTTCACGATCGCGAGATAGCCGAGCTGGTCGTGCACGAAATAGTCGCGGAAGCGGCCGAGCGAGAAGCCGGGGGTGGCGAGGTACATGCCGGATTGGGTGATCAGGTGCAGCACCAGAGCACCAGCCACCACCGCTACGGTTCGGAATCGGCCTCGGCCGGATGTTGTAGCCACTCGTCCGTCTGTCACTGGTTCACCATACAACGGGGCGCTGAGCGGACCTGCTGCCGGCCCCGGTGCCTGCCGCGCCGGGAACTGACGAATAGGGAGCCTCCCAGCCAGCATCGGCTATCGTGGATCGTTGCCGGAGCGTGGCTGCACCACCCAAGACAAAGGACTATTTGATATGACGGTTGACCTTGTGGTCGTTGGATCAGGCTTTTTCGGCCTGACCGTAGCGGAACGAGCCGCCAGAGATCTCGGCCTGAAAGTCGTGGTCATCGACCGCAGAAACCACGTCGGCGGCAACGCATACAGCGCTCCTGAGCCCGAGACCGGAATCGAGGTGCACCAGTACGGCGCGCACCTCTTCCACACCTCGAACGAGCCGGTATGGGAGTACGTGAACCGCTTCACGAAGTTCACGAACTACGAGCACCGCGTCTTCACCAACTTCGGCGGCGAGGTGTTCCCCCTGCCGATCAACCTGGGCACGATCAACCAGTTCTTCCGCGCCGCATACTCGCCTGACGAGGCCCGAGCATTGATCAGGGGCCAGGCCAGCGAGTTCGCCACCGGCGAGTCCCGCAACCTCGAGGAAAAGGGGATCTCCCTGATCGGCCGGCCGCTCTACGAGGCCTTCATCAGGGACTACACCGCCAAGCAGTGGCAGACGTCCCCCACGGCCCTGCCAGCCGAGGTCATCAGTCGCCTCCCCGTGCGCTACAACTACGACAATCGTTACTTCAACGACACCCACGAGGGCCTCCCCGTCGACGGGTACACCGCCTGGATCGAGCGCATGGCGGACCACCCGAACATCGACGTTCGCCTCGACACCGATTTCTTCGACGAGACCCAGGAGTTCAACAAGAAGGCGGTCGTCGGAAACGTCCCCGTCGTTTACACGGGACCCGTCGACCGCTACTTCGACTACCAGGGCGGCGAACTCACCTGGCGCACACTGGACTTCGAACAGGAGGTCCTCAACGTCGGCGACTACCAGGGCACCCCCGTGATGAACTATGCCGATTCGGCGGTGCCGTACACCCGGATCCACGAATTCCGCCACTTCCACCCCGAGCGTGCGGAGTACCCGAAGGACAAGACCGTGATCATGCGCGAGTTCTCCCGTGCAGCCACCCGGGCCGACGAGCCCTACTACCCGATCAACACCCCGGAAGACCGCCAGAGCCTGCAGTCATACCGCGCCCTGCAGGCGGGCGAACCTGATGTCTTCTTCGGCGGACGCCTGGGTACCTACCAATACCTCGACATGCACATGGCCATCGGTTCTGCGCTCTCCATGTTCGAGAACAAGCTCAAGCCGCTTCTCAGCGGCCGTACCGAATAGCGACTCGGAGTTATCAACATGTCCTCCCCCATTGTTCTGCAAAAAGTAGTCTTCCCCTCGTCATCCGAGCCGGATGTCGCCCCGCTCTACGTCGACCCCGACGAGTGGACCCAGATCGTCACCCCCGGCCAGCCGACCGGCCGGAAGCGCCGCGCCGCGGCTTCCGACTCGACGCTGCAGCCGTTGCGTCTCACCCACCACAACGTCACCCCGATGCTCGCCGGCCGGCGCGGCCTCAAGCCGGGCCTGGACAAGCGGATCTCCCTGGGCACCTACTTCAACGCCTTCCCCGCCAGCTACTGGCGCCGCTGGACCCGATTGGCCGGGGTGCGCCTGAGCATCTCCACCACCGGACCCGGCGACGTCATCGTCTACCGGTCCAATGCGCGCGGCGTGATCCAGGTCGTCGACTCCGCCCATGTCGAAGTGGCCGGCACCGTTGAGTTCGACCTCGGTTTCGACTACTTCATCGACGGCGGCTGGTACTGGTTCGACCTGGTCTCCCGCGGTGAGGACTTCGCCCTCACCAGCGCGGAATGGCAGGCTCCCCCCACCACCGAGCCGGCCGGGCCCGAGCGTACTCTCACCATCGCGATCACCACCCTGAACCGCACGGCCTACTGCCTCGAGCTGCTGGCCACCGTCGCGACCGACGCCGACGTCCTCGCCGGACTCGACCAGATCATCGTCGTCGACCAGGGCACGGACAAGATCCGCGACCACAGCCGGTACGCCGAGGTGGACGCCGCACTCGGCGGCCGCCTGCGCGTCATCGACCAGGTCAACGCCGGTGGTTCCGGCGGGTTCTCCCGCGGCATGCTGGAGACCGTCGCCGCCGGCGACAGCGACTACGTGATGCTGCTGGACGACGACGTCGTCGTCGAGCCGGAGAGCATCCGCCGTGCCCTCGCCTTCGCCAGGCAGTGCACAGACCCGACCATCGTCGGCGGCCACATGTTCGACATGTTCGACAAGACCAAGCTGCACGCCTTTGCCGAGTCGATCGACAGCTGGAACTTCATGTGGGGCCCGATCACCCCGTCCCGCCACGACTTCACCGCGATGAACCTGCGGCAGACCACCTGGCTGCACAAGCGCAACGACGTGGCATACAACGGCTGGTGGATGAGCCTCATCCCCGTCGAGATTATCCGTGAAATCGGCCTGTCACTGCCGGTTTTCATCAAGTGGGACGACGCAGAATTCTCGCTGCGGGCCTCCGAACACGGCTATTCGACCGTCAGCCTGCCCGGCGCCGCGGTCTGGCACGTGTCGTGGGTCGACAAGGACGACTCGCGGGACTGGCAGGCGTTCTATCACGCGCGCAACCGTCTGGTCGCCGCCCTGCTGCACTCCCCGCACGCCAAGGGCGGTCGCCTGACCATCAGCAACCTGGCCTCGGACGTCCGGCACCTGCTGACCATGGACTATTACACAGTCAAGTTGCGCCAGCTGGCCTACGAGAGCGTCATGGCCGGGCCGGATGCCCTGCACGGCGAACTGACCACCCGGCTTCCCGCCATTCGGGCGATCGCCGCGGACTACCCGGAGTCCGGACTCATCAAGGACCTCAGCCGGTTCGGACGGTTCCCGATGACCAACCTCGTCGGCAGCGACGAGCCGCGTCCCAGTGGGCGCAAGCTGTACTCCTTCCTGATCAGGAACTTCGTTCGCCACGGCATCAGGAAGCCGCATGCGAACGCCGGAGTGCGCCCCGATACCCACCTGCCTCGCACGGCACCGTGGTGGACCGTGCCGAGCCTGGACAGCGTGGTCATCACCAATGCCGAAGGGTCCGGAGTGACCTGGCACATCCGGGACCGCGGCATGTTCCGGTCGCTACTCTGGTCCAGCCTGACCCAGAACCTCCGCTTCCGCCGCCGCTGGAGCAGCCTGAGTGAAACGTACCGCTCGCGCAAGCACGACCTCACCTCGATGGAGTCCTGGACGGACACCCTCGGCCTGGACGCCAGGGACGCGGCCGGCATCGCGGCACGTAACCGCGAATAGTGACGGGTCAGCGCAAGTGCTGACAGATAGAATCGCGGGTGGGCCAGTTGCCCCCTCCCGGCGAAACCCCGGCAGGCGACGTGATGATAGGACCCGCGTGACGCAAATCGCCCCAGTACCCGACCTCGACGGGTTCGTCCGGCCTGGTCAAGGGGCCGGACTGATCGACGTCTTCCGACGCCGGTACCTGCTCTCACTCCTGGTGCGCAAGGAGGTCCAGGTCCGGTACCGAGGTTCCGTGCTCGGCTGGATGTGGTCGTACGTCAAACCGATCACCCAATTCCTGGTCTTCTTCGTCGCCCTCGGCGTCTTCCTGCAGTTGAACGGCACCATACCGAACTACCCGGTGTACCTGTTCTCCGGTCTCGTGGTCATCAATCTCTTCAGCGAGTCCTTCAGCAACGGCACCAAATCGCTCGTCGACAATGCTCCTCTGATCAAGAAAATCTACCTGCCCCGGGAGCTTTTCCCGGTGTCATCGACCCTGGTGGCGTTCATCAACTTCCTCCCTCAGGCGCTCGTGCTTGCGGTGGTCTGCTTCCTCACCGGGTGGCAACCGAACGGTCTCCAGCTGCTCGGGATAGCGCTCGGGGTGCTGATCATCGTGCTCCTGGCCATGGGACTGAGCCTGTTCTTCGGGTCAATCAATGTGTCGTTCAGGGACGCGCAGAACTTCGTCGAGCTGATCCTGCTCGTGGCGACCTGGGCCTCCCCCGTGCTCTACCAGTGGACAACCGTCGCGAAGGTCCTGCCGGACTGGCTGATGGTCATCTATCGGCTCAATCCGGTGACCGCGGCGGTTGAACTGCTGCACGCCGGTTTCTGGTATCCGACGACAGACGGGCAGGCCCCGATGCCACCGGACCTGTGGTTCTTCGGCCTGTGCGCCCTGGTGACCTCGAGCATCCTTCTGGTCATCGGCCAGCTTGTGTTTCGCCGATTGGAGCGCCGTTTTGCCCAAGACCTTTAGCGGTCAGGCCTCGACGCCTCCGCGTCTGGCCATCATCGCCACCAAGCTCAGCAAGACGTTTCTGCTGCGGCACACGCACTCTCTCAAAGAATCCGTCATCGCGGCAGTCCGCCGCAAGCCGATTTCGTCCAGCTTCAACGCCCTCGAGGACGTGAGCTTCCAGATCAACACCGGCGAGTCCGTCGCCCTGCTCGGATTCAACGGGTCGGGGAAGTCCACCCTGCTCAAGCTGATCTCCGGGGTTCTCCGCCCCGACAGGGGCGAGGTGTTGACCCGCGGCCGCGTCGCCGGGCTCATCGAGGTCGGTGCGGGCTTCCATCCCGACCTGTCCGGCAGGGAGAACATCTACCTCAACGCGGCCATCCTCGGCATGTCGCAGAAGGAGATCGACGCTCGCTTCGACGACATCGTCGAGTTCAGCGAAATCGCCAAGTTCATCGACACCGAGGTCAAGCACTACTCCTCCGGCATGTTCCTGCGGCTGGCGTTCTCCGTCGCGATCCACACCGAGGTGGACATCCTCCTGGTCGACGAGATCCTATCTGTGGGCGACGAACCCTTCCAGCGCAAGTGCCTGGCTAAGATCCGCCAACTGCACGCCGAGGGGCGCACCCTGGTCGTCGTCAGCCACGACCTGGGGATGGTCGCCGACCTCTGCGACCGCGGCATCCTGATCGACAAGGGCAAGGTCGTCTTCGACGGCGAATCCCACGAAGCCGTCAGGCGGATGCGCGCTCAGTAAAACGGGGCGTTAAACGCACAGCGCGCCCAGACCGAGGTCTGGGCGCGCTTTCGTGTGCCCGGCGCCTGGCGTGCGGCCCTAGAGGGCGCCGCCGTCGGGGAGGGTCGAGATCTCCGAGCCGTTCACGGTGAAGACCTGCGGCCCAGAGCCTCCGTTTGCCGCGACCAGGTCAGCCCAGGTGCGAACCGTGCGTCGCTGACCGTTGACGAGGTAGTACACCACGGCCGAGTCGGAGGACTTCAGGAAAACCCGCTCGAGCGGCGCGGCGCCGGAACGGTTGAGCACCCCGCACCCATCACCCAGGGCCGCTACTGGAAGGCCGTGTGGGTTGCTGCCCGATACCGAGTACAGCGTTCCGCCAAGTCCGATATACGTGGTTCCCGCGCAGGACACGACCCGGCTCAGAGTCGCTCCCGTCGTGGCGTACGCGTTGATCAGCCGATCGGAAACGACCCGCCACGAAGCGAGGCCCAGGGCATCGCTCGTGCCGAACGAATCGAGCCGCAGCTTGCGGTCCAGTCCGTCGGTGACCCACACCGTGGCATCCTGGTTCGACTTCACCAGGGAGTACGGAGCCACGACGCCACCGGGCTGGGGCAGTCCACGCACGGTGTCAGCCGTGAGCGATGAAATCACCGGCGCGGAACCGTTGTTGAGACGGAGCACGTCACTCCAGCCCCACACCGGTCGGGCGGCGCCGCCGGTGAGGAGGAAGACCTCGGGCGAGCCCGGGGTGATCACGAACGCCGCGGAGGCGATGGTCGCTCCGCCGCCCAGGGCCGCACACGTCGGACCGGTCAGCGGAGTGACCGGGATCCCGGTTCCGTTGCTACTCAGCGGCGAGAAGACCCCGCCGTTCACCAGGCCCTCGGTGCCGTTGCAGTTCACCACGACGGTAAGGTCAGCGCCGGCTCTGGGGTACCCGTTGACGACGTTGTCGCTCACGGTGCGGATGCTGTTCAGACCGAACTCGGCCAGGACCGCCATCGACGGGATGCGGATGCGGGAGCCCCAGCCGTCGACGTAGAAGACGTCGCTGGACGACCCCGACTTGATCGCGGTGGCGGGAGTGGCCAGCACCCGGCCGACGGGGAAACGCTCGGCCGCGCTGTTGCGGATGGTTCCCACCCACGGGCTGGCGCCGCCGTTCAGGCGGAGCACACCCGCCCACTCATCCACGGGGAACCTGGTCGCAGCGTTCAGGTAGTAGACGGTGGAGGTACCGGGCTGGACGACGAACGCCGAAACGTCTCCGCCACCGGGCAGCTTGCCCCACTGCCCCGGCATCAGGTCGATGGCCTTGGAGCAGTCGAAGCCCCAGTCGCCCACCTGGTTGCAGGTGCTGAAGCGATGCCGCGAGTTGCCCTGGACCAGCGCGATCTCACCGGTCAGGGGGTTGCGAACCAGCTCACTGGCCACCTGTCCCGTCGAATAGCCGGTCAGGTAGGACGCGGGCACATCGCGGTAACTGCCGAGGTTGGCCAGCGCGTTGTAGACGTCCATGGTGGGGATCGGGTACTTGACTGTGCCCGCGATCAGGAACAGGCCGCCGCTGCTGGTGTCGCGAACGATGGAGCTGCCACCGTGGGTATCGCCGAACCAGTCGGTGAAGATCGCCCAGAAGTTGCGGTTGCCGTACGAGGAGCAGCCATCGCCGGTGCCATACATGTTGTTCAGTGCGGCATCGTTCGGGCGGTAGGGCGTGTAGACGTAGAGCCCCGCCGTGGCCTGGTTTTCGATGTACACGTTCGACGATCCGCATCCGGCGTTCGGATTCCACTGGATGGTGTTCCAACGGCCGGCGACATACCCGCGCGAGCCCGGGTTGGCCTGGTACTTCTTGAACTGATACGCGGCGTTGTAGACCTGGTTGAAGAAGCCGTAGAAATTCGCGTCGCAGTCCGCGGTATCGGGGCAACCATAGCCCGTGGCGGAGCGGTACTGCCTGGCGGTCGGCCAGGCATCCCTGATCAGCGCCTGCTCCTTTTCGAGGAGCACCAGGAGGGCCTGCGGGTTGATGCCGCAGGCGATCCCGACCTTGTAGACAATGGTGGCGGCGGACTCGCTGGCGGAGCCCTGATAGGCGGCGCACCCCTCGCTCTTGGCCCCCTGGGAGGCTGTCGCCTGTGAGTAGTCCTTGAGACAGACGTACCCGGACCGGCAATTGGGCACCTTGGCGTTCAGGAACGCCTGGATCTCATTGGCAGACATGGCGCCGGAGTTGTAGAACTCGGCGTCGCTGATGATGTTTCCGGCGTTGAAGTCGCTCCCATTGGCGGCCTCGGCCGAATCCTGGGTGGTGGTGGCTCCGACCGTGAGGAAGCCGAGAACGAGGGCGAACACCCCAAGTGTGGCGAGGAGCTGTCGGCCACCCGGCCATCGGACGTGCGGTGCGTGCAGCTCTGAATCGGGTCTGAACACGTCGTGGCCTCGGCTATCTGTCGGTGCTAATCGGAAGCAAACTTCGAGAAAGGCCCGGAGAACGCCAGATTGATTTGCCCCCCACTGCACCACTCACGCGTCTGCACACGTTCGATAACCTTATCGCCAGGCGGTTGCGACCTGGCTTCGCCGAAACATGACGCGCCGGTCAGTCACCGTCATTTGAGTAATCACGCACAATGAACCGGCGATACGCCACTCGTCGGAGGGCCACCGGGATGAAACGGTATCCCCCGCGAACGAGCACGTTGCGGGCGAACTGGCGCCGAGTTACGAAGCGGTCCTTGAGCAGGCTGCGCTGCAGGGCGATCTCACTGCGGAACAGGGTGAGGCCACCGCGCCGGCCGTAGGCGCCGGCATCCACCCTGTACATCACCAGGGGATCCGGCAGGTTGGCCACCAGCGCGCCGGCCTGGATCATCCGGGCGAAGAGCCAGTAGTCCTCCATCAGGGGCAGTTCTCGGTAGCCGCCGGCCTTGGCCACCACCGACCTGCGGTAGACGACAGTCGGGTGGTTGAACGGATCGTGGAACCGAGCGGTCGTCACGATGTCGTCGGGATCGGTCGGGGGAATCCGCTTGCCGAGCACCCGGCCCGCCTCGTCGAACTCGAGCATGCCCGTGCCGACGAGGTCGTAGCCGGTCTCGATCATCGACAGCTGGAGTTCGAAACGGGTCGGCAATGAGATGTCGTCGGCGTCCATCCGCGCGACGACATCGTGGGCGCAGTGCCCCAAGCCCGTCTCCAGTGCGCGGGCAAGGCCGACGTTCGCCGGCAGGCGCACGTGGTTGACCGGTACCGGCGAGCTTGCGGCCGCGGCGGCGACCGCCGCCGCCAGCGCGGTGCCGATCGGGCCGTCCTGCACGATGACCACGTCGCTGGGCCGTCGGCTCTGGTCGACGACCGTGCTGGCGAAGGCCTTGGTGAAGTACGCGGCCTTGTCGCCGGCGTACACCGGCAGGAGCAGGGAGAATTCGGTGGCAACCACGACTCAGGCCACCCCGGCTTCACAGGCGGCGACGTCATCGGAGGCCTCGCCGAGTCCGGCCAGAGCAACCCGATTGGGGCGGGGGCGGGTGCGCAGGCCGTCACGCAGGCCCCGCCGAAGTCCGGCCCAGAGGACCGGGCGGTTGGCCGAACCGCGGAAGGTGCGCGCCCACCGCAGCACGGTCGATCCCGAGTAGAGCAGCTTCTCGGCCGGATTGAGCCCGCGGGACAGTCCGAGGAGCCAGATCTTGTTTCGCACTTCGTAATAGAACCGTTCGCCGGGGTCCACATCGGTGGCGCCGAGTTTCACGGTCTTGTGCACGACGACGCTGCCGGGCACGAACAGACCCCGGCTTCGGCGCAGGATGCGTGTGGAGAACTCGAAGTCGTCGTTCCAGATGAAGTAGTCGGCGATCGGCAGCCCGTTCTCGAGAAGAGCATCGGCCCGCACCAGCATCGAGACGAAGGACGAGCTGCGCACAGGAAGTGCGGCCCTGGCGTGCGCAGCCGCCCGTTCCCGGCCACCGACGAACGGCTTGACCCTGGGGGTGTTCATCGGGTGTTCCTGGCCATCTGTCCAGACGACCCTGGAGCCGGCGACCGTGACCCGGTGGTCGTCACCGACGCTGGCCAACAGCGCGGCGAGGGCGGTGTCCGTCGGCACAGTGTCATCGTCCATCAGCCAGACGAGGTCGGCCTTCTGGCGCACGACGGCCCTGGCCGCTCCGATGGCAAAGCCGCCGGCGCCGCCGGTGTTGCGGTCCACCGAGACCAGGTCGGCCTGAGGAAACCGGTCCCTGACGAGCGCCGCGGTGTCGTCGGTCGAGGCGTTGTCGACGACGACGATGGCCGCGACCGAGGCCGTCTGCGCGGCCAGGGCATCGAGGACCTCGATCAGCAGGTCACGGCGGTTGTAGGCCACGACGACGGCCACCGTACGCGTGGCGGTCGGTGCGGTCATACCGACACCTCGGGCGCCGGCACCCGGCTGGCGCGGGCCAGGCGCAGCAGCCGGCCTTCGCCGGTGCGTCGCCGGCCAAGCAGCCGAAGCGCCGGCCAGCCGAGCAGTATAAAGAGCAGCAGCACGGCAGCAGCCAGCTGCGCGGGGTAACCCGGAGCGTAGAACGAGACCGTCACGGTTCTACCGAGCTGGGAGGCGTCGATGTCGACGCCGAGAAGGAAGGTGTCCACTGGCTCGACCGACACCGTTCCGCCGTCGACCTGGTAGCCCGGCCACGGAATGCGGCTCAACGCCACCTGGCCGCCGTCGACGCCGATCGCGTCGACCCGGAAGCTCACACCCATCTCGTCTTCGTGCAGCACGGTCACCTCGGTGCCGGCCGAGGACCAGACGACGGAACCGGCCCCAGGGACGGGCTCGTCGCGCACGATCAGGCGGGTCTTCTCGGTGTCCTCCGCGACGTGCCAACCCTCCGGCACCACAGACCAGGCCTTCTTCGGCACGACGGCCTTCACGGCCTGCACCGAGCTGACCCCCATCAGGTCGGCCACGGTCTTGCCGGTCTCAGGCATGGTGGTGAACAGGCGTGAGAAGAGGGCACCGCAGGTGGAACCGTTGTACTGCATGCAGGTCAGCGAGTTGTACGGGGTGTAATACACAGCCGAGTACGCGTTCTGCACGTCTTCCTCTGTGACGTACCAGAGGTTTCCCACCAGGGTTTCATCCCAGGCGCCCGAGGAGCCGGTGTCGGCGACGCCGCCGGCGATGATCACGTCGCCCTCGGCGTTTTCAAGCTGCTGCTGGTAGTCGCTGACGTCGTTCGGCACACTGTAGTCGGGCAGTGGCGATGCCGGCGACGAGAGGTGCTGGGGAACGAGCAACAGCACCGTGAGCGCGATCGCGGCGCCGGCGACGGTCGCGACACCGCGTCCGGCCAGGGCGCCGCCGGACTCCCGGCCGAGCATCGGCAGGGGCCGGTCGCCGAGGATCCGGTAGGACACCCAGACCGCGAACAGGATCACGACGGTGACAGCGGCCAGGACCTTGACGTACTGGGGCCCGGCGCTGAAGGTCAGTCCTGCTCCCAGGAGCACCAGCCCGCCGGCCAGCAGGAACCGGCCGCGGCTGAGCGCGGCTGGCCTGGCGTGGGACAACGCCACGGCCACAAGGATCAGCACGGCCAAGGTCAGGTACGGCATCATCCGCACGGGGAAGCGCAACGGACCGAAATCGCTGGGCAGCAGCACCCCTGCCAGGGCGGCGACCAGCACGATCACGATGCTCAGCCGGCGCCGGAGCAGGTCGCGCAGACGTGCGAAGTCCACGAACGCGAGCAGCGGCAGGAACCACGCGATATACAGCAACGGCGCGTAGGGGAACTGCGCGTTGAAGAACATGATCCCCGGCGTGCCGACCGGGATTCCCGAGGCGAACAGACCGCTGAGGTTGACCGTGAGCAGGTCGGTGTTGCCCACACCGCTGGTTCGGCCCGTCACGGGCGCCGTGAGCAAGCCGGGCAGGTGCACGATGACCGCGAAACTGCCGGCGGCGGTGGCGAGCACGAAGGACCGAACGATGGCCGGCTTGTGCCGGGACAGGAACGCCTCCACGATGAGGCCCGCCAGAGTGATCGCGAGGAAGATCGTGGCGTGCGCGTAACCGATCCCGACCAGGGCGATCGAAGACAGGATGGGCAGCACCGGCGACTTCGCCTGCAGCACGGCCCGCCTGGCGAGGACCCAGCTCAGCGGCAGAAAACTCCACGCCATCAGCCCGTTGGCCCAGGACGCCGCATCCATGTAGAGGGTGAAGCCGGCCAACGGCGCGGCGACGGCGACCAGCGCGGACCAGGGACGCAGCGCCCCGAAGTTGCGGGCGAGCGCGTACACGCCAACGGCACCGAGGATCAGGCAGAGGATCTTGACCACGGTGCTGAAGACCAGCGCGCTGCCGGTCAGATGGGCGCCGATGCCGACAACCCAGAGCACCGGACTCAGGATGCCCCAGGCACCCTCCGCCAGGTAGTTGCCCGACTGCCAGACCCGCGGGTTCACCAGCGACCAGTCCAGGTCGATGACCCGTCGGCCGATCTCGTACCACTGCCCGAACGCGCCGGCCTGGCTGTCATCCACGTAGTAAAAACCAGGGTCGAAGAACAGCGGGATGGACGCTCCCGCAAGGACCGCCACGACGACAAGCATGGGCCACACAATTTTGGACTGCACCAGAAGATTATCCCTCACGGTGCCTTCACAACCGCACTGGAGGCCCAGCCGGTATCGTGGTGGGGTAGTTTCCCCAACGGAACGAGCAACCACCTACATATGAGTAACAACTCGCAGCAATCAGGCCACACCCCCTCGAACCCGGACGAACCTCTCGTCTCGATCGTCATCCCCGCCTATAACAATGCGGACTACCTCGACGAGACGATGAAGAGCGTGCTGGGCCAGACCTACACCAACCTCGAGGTGATCGTCTCCGACCACGCCTCCACCGACGACACCTGGGCCGTCATGGAACGCTACAGCTCGGACCCCCGGGTCACCCTCTTGCACACCGAGGGCGGCGGCGGGGCCCTCCGCAACTGGAACCGGGTGAGCCAGGCTGCCACCGGCGAGCTGATCAAACTCGTCTGCGGCGACGACCTGCTCTATCCCACCATCGTCGCCCAGCAGGTTGCCGCGCTCATCAACGAGCCCGGCGCCGTTCTGGCCGCCTCCCCGCGTGACATCGTCGACGCCAACGGCGCCCCGGTGCTGAAGAACCGTGGCCTGGCCGGCCTGGTCGGCGTGCACGACGGCGCCGTCGCCGTGCGCAAGACCGTCACCCAGGGCACCAACATCTTCGGTGAACCCGGCTGTGTGCTCATGCGCCGCAGCGTCCTGGAGAAGGTGGGCTGGTGGGATTCGCGCTGGCCGTACCTCATCGACGAGACCTCCTATTCGCTCGTTCTGCTCGAGGGCAAGTTCGTCGGCGTTCCCGGCAGCCTGGCCGGTTTCCGCATCTCCGACAGCCAGTGGAGCGTGCGCCTCGTCGCCGAGCAGGCCGAGCAGGCGATCGGCTTCCACAACTGGGTGGCGAAGACCCGCCCCGACGTCGTCTCCGGCACCGACCGGATGATCGGCAACACGCGCGCCAGGGTGATGGCCCAGGTTCGCCGGCTCGCCTACATCTGGCTCGGCCGGCGCATGTCCAAGGCGGTGACGGCGGATGCCGCACGCGACTGACCCGACCGACGAAACGGCCCGTGTGATAGGTTCTGAACCCGTGACACTCCCCTCAGCAGAACCCGACGTCGCCGACCACAGCATCTCGATCGTTGTCCCCGTATACCAGGGAGAACGCACCCTCACCGGTGTGCTCGAGGAGATCGAACCGCTGACCCGCCTGAGTATCACCCCCGACGGCTACAGCTTCCAGGTTGAAGAGGTCCTGCTGGTCTTCGACCACGGTCCGGACGATTCGGCGTCGATCATCCGCAGCATCACCGACCGGTTCCCGTTCGCTCGCGGCATCTGGCTGAGCAAGAACTTCGGCCAGCACGCGGCCACCCTCGCCGGCATGGCGTCTTCCGGCGGGGACTGGATCGTCACCCTCGACGAGGACGGCCAGCACGACCCCAGTGCCATCGGCGGGATGCTCGACACCGCCATGCGCGAGCAGGCCAGCGTCGTGTACGCCAAGCCGACCAACCCGGCCCCGCACGGGCCCGTTCGCAACGTCGCCTCGAAGACCGCCAAATACCTGCTCACCAAGCTGTCCGGTACCGGCGCTGCCGCCGACTACCAGAGCTACCGGCTGATGCTCGGCAACATCGGCCGCAGCGTTGCCGCCTATGCCGGCTCCGGTGTGTACCTCGACGTCGCCATCGGCTGGGTCGCCTCCCGCGTCACGACCTCCCCGGTCGAATTGCGCGAAGAAGGAGAACGCAACTCCGGCTATTCGGCCCGCCGGTTGTTCTCGCACTTCTGGCGCATGATCCTGACCACCGGCACGAGGGGGCTGCGGATCGTCAGCGGCCTCGGCGTGATCTTCGCGGTGATCGGCGTGGTCTTCGCTGTCGTCATCTTCATCCAGCGGCTCGCCGGCGACATCGCGATCCAGGGCTGGGCGTCGCTCAGCGTCCTGGTGCTGCTGAGCGCAGGGTTCATCCTGTTCTCCCTGGGCATCATCGCGGAGTACATCGGCATCAACGTGAACATGGCCATGGGCAAGCCGCCGTACCTGATCACGACCGACCCGGCGGATGGGCCTCTCGGGCGGACGCGCAAAGTCGCCAAGTGACCACCTACGTCTGGGTGATCGGGGCTCGCGGCCTGCTGGGCAGCGCCACGGCCGCGGCAATCACCCGCCGGGCCGGCTGGGAGCTGCTGCCCACCCAACCGCTGCCATGGGCCGATGACGACGCCCTGACGACGGCGGCCTCGGCGATCGCGACGCGGCTGCTTGACACTGCCGTGACCGAGCGCGCGAACTGGGCGGTGCTCTGGCTGGCCGGCAACGCCGTCACCTCGACGCCGCCGGAGGCGATCGGCCGGGAACTCCACCAGCTCAGACTGGTGCTCGACGCCGTCGGCACCGCGGCCGCCTACCAGGGCGCCGCCGGCGCCGGCGCCGTTTTCTACGCGTCCTCGGCCGGCGGCGTATACGGCGGTTCGGCGCATCCGCCGTTCGACGAGCAGAGCGCACCGGTGCCCATCTCGGGCTACGGACGGTTCAAGCTCGACGCCGAGGCGAGCTTGTTCGCCTTCTCGCGCGCCACCGGGGTCTCGGTGCTCGCCGGCCGGATCGCGAACCTGTACGGGCCCGGCCAGAAGCTGGGCAAGATGCAGGGCCTGATCTCCCACCTGGCCAAGGCCCAGTTCTCGCCCAAGCCGGCGTCGATCTTCGTGCCGCTGGAGACCATGCGGGACTACATCTTTGTACGCGACTGCGCCGAACTCGTCGTGGACTGCGTCGCCAGGTTGCTCTCGGTCACGGCGGACGCCGGACGCACCGAGGTGGTCAAGAACCTCGCCTCAGGTCAGGCCGTGACGATCAGCAACCTGCTCGGCCAGATTCGCAGCCTCGCCAAGGGCCAGCCGAACGTGATGTTGGGCTACTCGGCCGAGGCCTCGATGCAGGGACTTGACCTGCGCATCACCTCGACGGTGTGGCCCGACCTGGACCGGCGGCAGCTGACCAGCCTGCCGGCGGGGATCAAGGCCACCATGGACGACGTCCTCGCCCACATCCAGTCCGGCGGCTGACACCCGTCGAATGCCGCAAAAATGCCCCGTGGAACGCATCCACGGGGCCATTCGCGTCGATTCGCGTACCTGTTAGTCGGTCTTGAGGAGACCCGACAGGTAGACGCCGTAGCCGCTCTTGGCGAGCGGGGCGGCGAGGCGGCTCAGCTGGGCGTCGTCGATCCAGCCGGCGCGCCAGGCGATCTCTTCGATGCAGCCGATCTTGTGACCCTGACGGTCCTCGATCACGCGCACGTACTCTGAGGCCTGCATCATCGATTCGAAGGTGCCGGTGTCCAGCCAGGCGGTGCCGCGGTCCAGGACCTGCACGTGCAGGTTGCCCTGGTTGAGGTAGCGCTCGTTGACGGTTGAGATCTCCAGCTCGCCGCGGGCGGACGGTTCGATGGACTTGGCGATCTCGACGACGGAGTTGTCGTAGAAGTACAGCCCGGGCACGGCGTAGTTGCTCTTGGGCTTCTCAGGCTTCTCTTCGATCGACACGGCGGTGAAGTCGTCGTCGAACTCCACGACCCCATACGAGGTGGGGTTGGACACGTGGTACGCGAAGATCAGTGCGCCGTCGATGTCGGCGTTGTTGCGCAGGGCCGAACCGAGCCCGGCGCCGTGGAAGATGTTGTCACCGAGCACCAGCGCGACGCTGTCGTCGCCGATGAACTCCTCACCGATGGTGAACGCCTGCGCAAGGCCGTCCGGGGAGGGCTGCACGGCGTACTCCAGACTGATGCCGAGCTCGCTGCCGTCGCCGAGGAGGGCCTTGAACTGATCGTTGTACTCGGGGGTGGTGATGATGAGCACCTCGCGGATGCCGGCCATCATCAGCGTCGAGAGGGGGTAGTAGATCATCGGCTTGTCGTAGATCGGCATCAGCTGCTTGGAGATGCCCTTGGTGATCGGCCACAGGCGGGTTCCTGAGCCTCCGGCGAGAATGATTCCGCGCATGATCTAGTTCCGTTCGTTGAGCGTCTGGTAGTAGGCGCGGGCGGCGTCCCAGGTGGGCAGCAGTCCGCTCGCGGCGGCCTCGGTGAGGCTCGGCGCGTCGGTGTCCTTCGGAGAGAGCAGCAGTTCCCCGGCCCCGGACGGGAACACCAGGCCAACCTCGTCATCGAGCGGGTTGATCCCGTGCTCGGCGCCGGCGGTGTAGGTGGAGGAGACCAGGTAGCTCACCGTGGCCTTGTCGGTCAGGGCGACGAAAGCGTGGCCGAGTCCTTCGGCGATGTACACGGCCTTGCGATCCACGTCGTCCAGCAGCACCGAATCCCACTTGCCGAAGGTCGGCGAACCGACCCGGATGTCAACGATGAAGTCGATGATCGCACCGTGCGTGGCAGTGACATATTTGGCCTGGCCCGGCGGGATGTCGGCGAAGTGGATGCCGCGCACGACGCCGCGGCTGGACACGGAGGTGTTGGCCTGACGCAGGTCCAGCGGGTGCCCAACCGCCTCGGACAGCTTGTCGAAGCGGTACCACTCGAGGAAGACTCCCCGGTCGTCCCCGAACTGCTTGGGGGTCACCTCGTAGGAATCGGGGATGGAGAGTTCACGAATCTGCACGCTTGCCAGCCTAGCAATGCGCGTCCAGTACAATCGCGTAGGCACCTTTACGCAAACGGAATGGTTACCAATATATGAAGATCCTCGTCACCGGCGGCGCCGGTTTTATCGGCTCAAACTTTGTGCGGCGCACCCTGCAGGACGCCTACCCCGGCCTGGAAGGCGCTGAGGTGGTCGTTCTGGACGCCCTCACCTACTCCGGCAATCTGGAGAACCTGACCCCCGTGGCCGATTCTCCCCGTTACACCTTCGTCGAGGGCGACATCCGCGACGGCGCCCTGCTGGACACCCTGTTCCCGGGCCTGGACGCCGTGGTGCACTTCGCCGCGGAGTCCCACGTGGACCGGTCGGTGCGGGACGCTTCGATCTTCGTCGAGACGAACGTGCTCGGCACCCAGCAGCTGCTCGACGCAGCGCTGCGCAACAACCTGCCCCGGTTCGTGCACGTGTCCACCGACGAGGTCTACGGCTCCATCGCCGAGGGCTCCTGGAACGAAGAACGCGCCCTCGAGCCCAACTCGCCGTACTCGGCGTCGAAGGCCGGCAGCGACCTGCTCGCCCGCAGCTACCACCGCACCCACGGCCTGAACGTGTCGATCACCCGCTGCTCGAACAACTACGGCCCATACCACTTCCCCGAGAAGGTCATCCCGCTGTTCGTGACCAACCTCATCGACGACCTGCACGTTCCGCTCTACGGCGAGGGCAACAACATCCGCGACTGGCTGCACGTGGACGACCACACCCGCGCCATTGCGATGGTGCTGGTTTCCGGCCGCGCCGGCGAGATCTACAACATCGGCGGCGGCACCGAGCTGACCAACGTCGAGCTCACCCAGCTGCTGCTGGACGCCACCGGCAAGGACTGGTCCTATGTGGACCGGGTCGCCGACCGTCTCGGCCACGACCTGCGCTACTCCGTGGACATCTCCAAGATCCAGGCCGAGCTCGGCTACTCCCCCGAGGTGCCCTTCGAGACGGGCCTGGCCGACGTGGTGCAGTGGTACCGCGACAACCGCTCCTGGTGGGAACCCCTCAAGGCCCGCGCGGCGTTGAGCTGAGCGGCGCCCACCTGACATGACCCGTTATCTGATCGCCGGCGCGGCCGGGATGCTCGGCCGCGACCTGCAGGAGGCCCTGATTGGCCGTGAGGTCACTTCCGTGGACCGCAGCGAGCTGGACATCACCGACCTCGCCGCCGTTCGGAAGGCCGTCACCGGCCACGACGTGATCATCAACGCCGCAGCGTACACCGCCGTGGACGCGGCGGAGGAGAACGAGGCCGCCGCCTACGCGGTGAACGCCATCGGCCCACGCAACCTCGCGATCGGGGCAGCGGCCGTGGGTGCGAAGCTCGTGCAGATCTCCACCGACTACGTCTTCGACGGCGCCGGCAACACGCCGTACCCCGAAGACACCGCGATCGACCCGCTCAACGCATACGGCCGCACCAAGGCCGCCGGTGAACAGTTCGTGCTCACCGAGAACCCCACAAACAGCTACATCGTGCGCACGGCGTGGCTCTACGGCGCGCACGGGCCCAACTTCGGCCGCACCATGCTCACCCTTGCCGCAGACAGGGACACCGTCTCCGTCGTCGCCGACCAGTTCGGCCAGCCCACCTGGACCGTCGACCTGGCCCGCCAGATCGTGGCGATGCTCGACGCCGACGCGCCCGCCGGGATCTACCACGGCACCAACGCCGGGCAGACGAACTGGTTCGGGTTCGCCCAGGCCGTGTTCGCCAGCGCGGGCCTGGACCCCGACCGGGTGCTGCCCACGGACGGCAGCAAGTTCGTCCGGCCGGCCCCCCGGCCGGCCTACTCGGTGCTCGGGCACGACGCCTGGGCCACGGCCGGCCTGGCCCCGATGCGGTCATGGACCGAGGCCCTCATGGACGCCGCGAGCCACGGCGCGTTCGCCCCGTCATGATCACCCTCCGGGTCATCGTGGACCAGCTGGTCTCGCCCGTTCCGGGCGGACTCGGCCGGTACACCGAGGAGCTCACCCGGTCGCTGATCGCCACGGCGCCGACCGACTGTGTGGTCGAAGGCATCGTCTCGGCCAGCTCGGCGGAGCACTACGAGCAGATCACCACGGCCCTGCCCGGCCTGGCCGGCCTGCACAAGATGGCGCTGGCGCGACGCGAACTCTCGGCGGCCTGGCAGCTGGGCGTTGCCACGTCCGCCGGACACGGCCTCGTGCACGCCCCCGGCCTGTTCGCCCCGCTGCACCGCCACGACAGGGCCAGGGACGAAACCCAGGTCGCCGTGACGGTGCACGACGTGCTCGCCTGGACGCATCCGGAATCGTTGACCCCGACAACGGTCTCGCGGACCAAGCTGATGCTCAAACGGGCCCGCAAGCACGCGGACGCCGTCGTGGTGCCCAGCCACGCCCTCGCCGACCAGCTCGGCGAGATCATGGACTTCGGCGACAGGGTGCGCGTGATCGGCGGGGCCGTCAGCAGCGGCCTGGTGCTGCCGACGAATTCCGCCGCCGCCGAAGCCATGGCGGTGGCCCTGGAACTCCCCGACGAGTACATCCTCACCGCCGGCACCCTCGAACCGCGCCGCGCCGTCACCGCCCTCATCACGGCCCTCGGCCGCCCGGGCGCCGCGGACCTGCCGCTGCTCGTTCTCGGACCGGATTCCTGGGGTGAGCTCACCCTCGCTTCGGTGGCCGACGAGGCCGGCCTCGCCCCCGACCGGGTGCGCGCACTGGACGGCCTGACCGACCAGCAGCTCGCGCTGGTGATGTCGCGGGCGTCGGTCTTCGTGTACCCCAGCCTCGAGGAGGGGTTCGGTCTGCCGATCATCCAGGCCTTCCACTTCGGCACCCCGGTCATCCACTCGGATGCGCCGGCCCTGGTCGAAGCCGGCGGCGATGCGGGCTTCCTGGTGGAGCGTGACGACCCGGCCGGCTACCCCGAACGCCTCGCCGCAGCCCTGGACCGGGTGCTCGGCGACACCGCGCTCGCCGACAGGCTGCGCATCTTCGGTGGCGACAGGGCCAGGGCCTTCAGCTGGCGTGACACCGCGGAACGCGTCTGGCAGTTGCACGCCGACCTCTGAGCCTATCGACCCTGAGCCTGTGGACCCTGAGCTTGTCGCCCCCTGAGCCACCGCTCAGGGCGCGGGGGTCTCCGTGACCGGGTTCAGCGCGGCGTCGATCAGGCCGGCGATCTGGTCGTAGTCCGGGTCTGTCGGGTCGACGCCGTTGTCTGGAACCAGTTCGACGGCCCCGACCGGGAGCTTCTTAGTCTTGGCCGCGAGGGTGGCGAAGTAGCCGAGCATGCCCTGGGGCACATCGGTTTTGACGACCTCCTGGCCGGCCAGGGCCACACCCTGGAACTTGGTGAGCACGTTCGCCGGGTTGAACTGCTGCAGGATCGCCTCCTGCAGGACCCGCTGGCGGGACATCCGGTCGTAGTCGCTGGTCCCGTGCCTGGCCCGGCCATACCACAGGGCGGTGAAACCGTCCATGTGCTGCGGCCCGGCCTCCACCCAACCTTCGACGTCGCTCAGGTCGTCTTCCTGGCCACCGATGGGCAGCCGCTCCGCCACGGTGATGTCCACGCCGCCGAGGGCGTCGATGAGCTGGGAGAAGCCCTGCATGTCGATGAGCACGTAGTACTGGATGGTGAGCCCGGTGACGCCACTGGCGGCGTCGCGCATGGCTTCGATGCCGGGCTCGCTGCCCTCGGCTACGGCGTTGGGGTACATCTCCGGGCTCTTGAGCTCCACCTCGGTGTAGATCGAGTTGAGCTGGCAGACGTCCACGTCGCAGACGCCGTCGTAGCCGTAGCCGTCCGGGTACGAGGCGTGCAGGGGAGAATCCTGCGGGAACGGCACGTACTCGAGGTCGCGGGGGATGCCGATGATGTCGGCCTTACCGGTCTCGGCGTCGATGCTGACCACCGACGTGCTGTCCGGCCGCATGCCCAGCCTGTCGGCCCCGGCGTCGCCGCCGAGCAGCATGATGTTGTACCGACCGTCGACCGGCGGCTCTGACGGGCCGGCCGCGAACACCGACGAGAGGACCCCACTGGCCGTGGTGGCCACGTAGGCGCCGTAGCCGGCGGTTCCGGCCGCAGCGACCATCACCACCGTCGCCAATCCGGCGATGAACGGCCGGGCCTTGGGCCTGGCCTTCACGAGGCGGGTCAGCCGGATGGTGTCGAAGGTCAGGACGACCCAGACCACGGCGTAGAACACCATCGCGGCGGCGAGGACCCACAGCCCGATCGAGTTGGTGGCCACGGTGAGCAGGATCTCCGGGTTCAGCGCGTAGACGATGCCGGCGACCACGACCACGGCGAGGAAGCTCAGGCTGGCGCGCAGACCGAACCGGCCGAGGCCGCGGCTTCCCGCGAGCACCTGGGCGGAGCCGGGCAGAAGAATGTTGAGAACCACGAGCCACCAGGCCCGGCGGGTCATGACCTGCTTGGAGCCGGAGTTCGGGTGCCGGATCGGACTGCTGGCGCTACTCATAGCTTCGCTTGGAGGGCCGTGTTCTTCTGCTCCACCTGCTCGGCCAGCTGGTCGGCGTAGGCCTCCAGCTTCAGGCGCAGCGCGTCATCCGCCGTCGCCAGGATTTTGATGGCGATCAGGGCAGCGTTGCGCGCGCCGCCGATCGAGACCGTCGCGACGGGAACGCCGGCCGGCATCTGCACGATCGAGAGCAGCGAGTCCAGGCCGTCCAGGCGACCGAGCGGAACCGGAACACCCACAACGGGTAGCGTGGTGACTGCGGCGAGCATGCCCGGCAGGTGCGCGGCACCGCCGGCGCCGGCGATGATCACCTTGAGGCCGCGGCCCCAGGCCTCGGAGCCGTATCGCATCATCTTCTCCGGCGTGCGGTGTGCTGACACCACTTGCACCTCGTGGGCGACGCCGAATTCGGCCAGCATGGCCGCGGCGTCGCTCATGACGTTCCAGTCGGAGTCCGACCCCATCACAACACCGACGAGCACGGCTGAGGAAGGGGCGGACTCGTGGGCGGGAGTCGCGAGGTTCTTTGGCACGGTGACGATCTTAGGCTTTAGTCCTGAAAATATGCCGCAGTGGCACGCGCCTGGTAGCTGACCGAGTCCAGATCGGGCCCGGATGCCGTGACGTGGCCGATCTTGCGTCCCGGACGGGGATCCTTGCCGTAGTTGTGCACTTTGACCGTGGGCTGTCCGGCGAATGCGGCGGGGTACCGGGCCGCCATGCTCCCCTCGGCGGGGCCGCCGAGGATGTTGACCATCACCGACCAGGGTTCGCGGAGGGCCGTGCCGCCCAGCGGAAGGTCGAGCACGGCGCGCAGGTGCTGCTCGAACTGGCTCGTGGTGGACCCGTCGATCGACCAGTGGCCGCTGTTGTGCGGCCGCATCGCGAGTTCGTTGACCAGCAACCGGCCGTCGGTGGTTTCGAAAAGTTCCACGGCAAGCACCCCGGTGACGCCGATGCCCTCCGCGACCCGCTCGGCGATGTCGGCGGCGAGCGCGCTGAGCCGGCCGGCCGACTTCGGGGCGGGGGCGATGACCTCGGCGCAGACGCCGCCCTGCTGCACGGTCTCGACGACAGGCCAGATCGCGATCTCTCCCGATGGGCGCCGAGCCACGACCTGCGCGAGTTCGCGGCGGAAGTCGACGAGCTCCTCGACCAGCAGGTCACCCCCGTTGGCGTCCTCAGCGAGCGCGAAAAACCAGTCGTCGGCCTCGTGGGCGTGGGAAATCACACGCACGCCCTTGCCGTCATAGCCGCCCCTGGCGGTCTTCACGACGGCCCGGCCGCCGTGATCGGTCAGGAACCGCGCCAGAGCGTCCGCATCGGCCACCCGCGCCCAGTCGGGGACGGGCAGGCCCAGCTCGGTCAGGCGCTCCCGCATGAGCAGCTTGTCCTGGGCGTAGAGGAGCGCGTCCGGCCCGGGGTGGACGCTGATGCCCCGGTTCACCAGTTCGCGGAGGATCACCTGCGGAACGTGTTCGTGGTCGAATGTCACCACGTCGACGGCCTCGGCGAAGGAGAGGACCGTGGCCAGATCGCGGTAGTCCCCCACCGATACCGCGGCGAGGTTCGCGGACATGCCGTCGGCCTCGGCCAGGACCCGGAGGTCGAGGCCGAGGTTCACCGCGGCGGGGATCATCATGCGGGCCAATTGGCCTCCGCCGATCACACCAACGATCGTGCTCATCTGTTCACCAATTTCTGTGCGACCGTTCATCCGAGGGACCGGGAACTCTCAGGATGGGGATTATGACGGGACGTAGACTGCGAGAGAAGCGCGTTTTCTCGCTACACGTTCCATTTTCACCTATCGGCCGGACGGATGCATGTCGAGAACAACCTTCAGCAGATATCGGGTTTTCGCTTTCGCGATGCAGCTCGCGAAGTTCGGCATGGTCGGACTCGTCGGCTTCGCGGTAGACATCACGGTCTTCAACCTGCTGCGGGCGACGGTCTTCTCCCCCGAGGCCCTGACCTCCGGCCCGATCTGGGCGAAAGTCGTCTCGACGATCCTCGCCATCCTGGCCAACTGGGTCGGCAACCGGTACTGGACCTTCTCGAAGGACCGCCGGTCCCAGACCCTGCGTGAGGGTCTGGAATTCTTCGCCGTCAGCCTCGTCGGTATGGGAATCGGGTTGGCCTGCCTGGCGGTGAGCCACTACGTGCTCGGCTACACCAGCGTCATCGCGGACAACATCTCGTCGAACGTGATCGGCCTGCTGCTCGGCGCCGTCTTCCGTTTCACCCTGTACCGGTACTGGGTGTTCTCGCCCTCACGCCGGGGCGAGACTCCGGTGGCCGCCGGCACGGGGGCCACTCGCACGGCGCCCACCCGCACGGTGCCCACTAGCACGGTGCCCACCAACACAGGGGCGTTGCGGCTACAGGCCCGCGCGGAGTCCGAATTCGTCACCGAGCGCTGACTGCTCCTGCCGGCGCGCGGCCATCACGGTCTGCGACTGCTCCATCAGGTCCTGCAGCACCTGCTGCACGAGGTCGGCGTCGGGCACGTCCCGCAACGACAGCGGATGCTCGAGACCGGAATTGATGCGCACCGTCCCCGACCGGAACAGGGACTGCAGCCAGTTCTTGCGCACGGTGACGTCGTAACCCCTGCTGTGCAGCAGCTCCTGCCGCTCATGCACGAAGATGCCGTGCACGAAGATGATCCGGCGGCTGGTCACGGTGTACCGCCGGGTGAGCCAGGACACCAGCGGCAGCAGCCAGAGCAGCACGACGACGAGACCGGCGCCGACCAGGAGCAGCACGTTCTGCCACGGCTCGGCCAGGCTTCCGGAGTAGTAACCGGTGACCCCGCACGCGCCGATCAGGAAAAGGGTGGGCCAGAACAGCGCCCGGGCATGGGAGCGCAGCCGGGCGATGACCACCTCGGGCGCCGTCGTCGGCACGCCGGGCATCGAACTGGCTGGGTTGGTCATATACCCATTAATACCTCAGATTCACCACCGCAGATGGGTCACGTCCCCCGCGGCGACGGCCTGCAGTTCACCGTTCGCCTGGTCCTCCACGATCAGCCGGCCGTCAGGGTCCAGCCCGACCGCCGTGCCCACGAGGTCGTGGCCGCCGGGCAATTCGACGCGCACCGCGGTGCCCAGGGTGCCGCACAGCGCGGAGACCTCAGCGTGCAGGCCGCTGGCCACGGGGTCGGCTCCGGCGGCGAGGAAGTTCGCGGTGAGGTTCCGCAGCGCGCTCAGGTAGGCGGCGAGGACCGTGTCAGGGTCCGGGATGCTGCCGGTCACCAGCATCAGCGACGTGGACGTGAGGGTGGGCAGGTCGTGCTCGTCCAGGCTCAGGTTCAGCCCGGCGCCGATACACAGGCCGCTAGCGTCCGGCAGCAGCTCCGACAGGATGCCGGAGACCTTGTAACCGTCGATAAGTACGTCGTTGGGCCACTTCAACGCCACCTCGTGCCGGGGCGCGTCCTCGTCGCCGGGCGGCCGCACCGCGGCGTGCACGACCGAACGCACGGCCAGGGTCATGGCCGCGCCGGCGAGCAGGGGAAACCAGCCGTACCGGTTCGCGGGCAGGAGGCCGGATTCCAGGCGCGGCCGCAGCAGCACCGAAACGGCCAGCGATTTGCCGCTGGGGGCCAGCCAGGTGCGGCCGAGCCGTCCGCGGCCGCTGGTCTGGTTGTCGGTGACGATGACCGACAGGTCAGGCCAGGCCGGCGCATCCGGGCCCGTTGCCCGCGTCACCAGCACGTCGTTGGTGGAGCCGGCCTCGTCGAGGTACTCGAACCGTGCCCCGATGCCACGGCTGATCGGAAATTCCATGCTGACGCCTCTTCTCCCACCCCGTGGGGATCATAACTCCTGCAATTCTGCCCAGCTTTGAGCTGACACCGGGGAATTCGCCCCGGGCGGGCCCGAATTGCAGGAGTTGCGCACCCGGCGGGGCCGGCGCCGGCGGCACGCTCTGGGGGTGGTGCGGGGTGAGGCCGGTAGAGTGAACGGCGTGACTGAGAACCCGACCGGACCCGACCTGTACACGACGGCTGGCAAGCTCGCCGACCTCAAGATGCGCTATCACGAGGCCGTGACCGCGAGCGGCGAGGCCGCCATCGAAAAACAGCATGCCAAGGGCAAGATGACCGCCCGCGAACGGGTGGCGGAGCTGCTGGACCCGGGCTCGTTCGTCGAGCTCGACGAATTCGTGCGGCACCGCACCGTCGCGTTCGGCATGGAGAAGAAGCGCCCGTACGGCGACTCCGTCGTCACCGGCACCGGCACCATCCATGGCCGTCAGGTGGCCGTGTACTCGCAGGACTTCACGATCTTCGGCGGTTCGCTCGGCGAGGTCGCCGGCGAGAAGATCATCAAGGTTATGGACCTGGCCCTCAAGACCGGGGTGCCCATCATCGGCATCCTCGACTCCGGCGGAGCGCGCATCCAGGAGGGCGTCGTGGCCCTGGGCAAGTACGGCGAGATCTTCCGCCGCAACACCGCCGCATCCGGCGTGATCCCGCAGATCTCGATCATCTGCGGCCCCGCAGCCGGCGGCGCGGTGTACTCCCCCGCCCTGACCGACTTCGTGATCATGGTCGACAAGACCAGCCAGATGTTCGTCACCGGCCCCGATGTGATCAAGACCGTCACAGGCGAAGATGTGGGCATGGAGGAGCTCGGCGGCGCACTGACCCACAACACCATCTCCGGCGTGGCGCACTACCTCGCCAGCGACGAGTCCGACGCCCTGGACTATGCGCGCACCCTGCTCGGCTTCCTGCCGGACAACAACCTCGCCGAGCTGCCCGTCTTCGACAGCGAGGTCGAACTCGAGACCACGGATGCCGACCTCAAGCTCAACACGCTGATCCCGGATTCGCCCAACCAGCCGTACGACGTCAAGACGGTCATCGAGCACATCGTCGACCACGGCGACTTCCTCGAGACCCAGCCGTTGTTCGCACCGAACATCGTGGTGGGCTTCGCCCGCATCGAGGGCCGCAGCGTCGGTATCGTCGCCAATCAGCCCAACGCGATGGCCGGCACCTTGAACATCCCTGCCGGTGAGAAGGCAGCGCGGTTCGTGAGGTTCTGCGACGCGTTCTCGATCCCGATCCTCACCCTCGTCGACGTGCCCGGCTTCCTGCCCGGCACCGACCAGGAGTGGACCGGAATCATCCGCCGCGGCGCCAAGCTCCTCTACGCCTACGCCGAGGCCACCGTGCCGCTGATCACCGTCATCCTGCGCAAGGCCTACGGCGGCGCGTACATCGTGATGGGTTCCAAGCAGCTCGGGGCCGACATCAACCTGGCCTGGCCCACCGCGGAGATCGCAGTGATGGGCGGCCAGGGCGCCGTGAACATCCTCTACCGCGCCGAGATCAAGAAGGCCGAAGCGGCTAACGAGGATGTCGCCGCCGTGCGCACCCGCTTGGCCAACGAGTACACCTACAACGTGGCCAGCCCGTTCCTCGCCGCCGAGCGCGGTGAGCTCGACGGAATCATCGAACCGGCCGCGACCCGGGTCTCCGTCGTGAAGGCGTTGCGGGCCCTGCGCACCAAGCGGGCCAGCCTTCCTGCCAAAAAGCACGGGAACATCCCGCTGTAGGCGGCGCTGTCATGACCCACTCAGAGAACACCCCCGGTTTCGACCCGGCCGAACTCACCTTTGTCACAACGGGCGTCACGGAGCCGGAGGCTGCCGCGGTGACGGCCGTCCTGCGGGCCGTGCTGCGCGCGGAGTCTGACAACGTGCGGGCCACGCCGAACGGCCCGGCGAGCCCCTGGCAGGACAGCCAGCGGGCCATCAGGGCGCCGCTGCCGCGTGGCGACGAGCGCTGGTGCAGCTTCACGGCCTAGCCCAGCGCTGTCCCCCTAAATGACGACTTTTCAGGGACGCTCCGGGGCGGCACTATTGGTATCGCTGGGTGTTGCTCTCGAGTAACACGACCAATCATTCGCCGACTAGGGTAAGCAGGCGAATGTGTTGGGGGCGCGTCTAGGCGACATTCGGGTTGTCGCCCTGACACGGAAATGTCGGAAGGGGATCCACCCCCGGGTGGGTCCCCTTCCGC
The DNA here is from genome assembly GCF_004402695.1 of Cryobacterium adonitolivorans. Taxonomy (GTDB): domain Bacteria; phylum Actinomycetota; class Actinomycetes; order Actinomycetales; family Microbacteriaceae; genus Cryobacterium; species Cryobacterium adonitolivorans. The sequence continues at coordinate 56,293 of NZ_SOFL01000008.1, forward strand.
ATGTTAAGTTCAGTGCCGGCGGGTCGCCTGGCCGGCCGAGGCGCCCTGCGCGTGTTCGGCCCGCGGGATCTCCAACCACAGGTCCACTTCTTCGTCGGGCGAATCCTGGCCGAGTGCGCTAAGCCGCGGGTCTGGGCTGTTGATGCCCACGACGGTGACCGCCGTGCCCGAGCCGTCCGCCGCGGTCCTGGCGATGATCGTGGCCGCCGTCGTGGCAGCCATGGCATCGGCCAGGGTGTTCAGCACGACCTCCAGATCGGTGCCGACCAGGTCGTCGATCCCTCCTTCGTCGAGCAGAGTGACGGTGGCACCGCGCCGCCGTGCCGCCATCACCTCACGACGTACGGCGTCGTTGAGCAGCCGGCGCCCGCGGATCTCGTCACGGATCGCGGCCTCGAGGTACCGGCACTCCTTGCGTTGCCCGTCGCTGAGCGTGCCGCGTTCCTGGATTACGCGGCGCAGCATCGGCGCCGCCAGCCGGATGGTCTGGGCCAGGCGCACCTGCCGCTCGTACAGGTGCGCTTCCTGCGCCGCCTGCCACTCGGTGGCCTCCCGTTCGGCGAGGCCGTACTGCCGGGCGTCCCGACCGGCCTTGGCCAGCGCCCTGGCCAGCGTCACGGCCACGAACACCCACACGACGCTGCCGATGACGCCCATCGATGCGAGGGAGCCCGCACCGGCCCAGACGATGGTGTGGACGACCAGGAAGCCCACCCCGACCCAGGAGAGGGTAGCGCGCCGACGTGTGGCAGTGATGGTCATCAGGGTGCCGACGGCGGCGACGTACCAGGTGGCGTAGCCGTTGTCCGCCACCGACCCGTCGAGCTGGCTGCCCACCAGCAGCGGAACGGCGACGCACACGGCAACGTTGAAGAACGCCAGCCAGAGCGGCATACGGGCCGGGCAGGTGGGCCACAGGCTCATCACGGTAGCGAGGGCGTAGAGCAGGACCGCGAGCAGCGGCGGCACGGGCGAGGTCGGCGCATCCAGGGAGTACAGCGCCAGGATCACGTGATAGGTCGAGAACAGGGCGGCCAGGGAGAGGATCAGCCCGCGGGGGACGGTGATCATGAGGCGTCACCGCGCTCGCCCAGCGGCCACTCGATCAGAATCGAGGTGCCCCGGCCCGGTCCGCTCCGCACCTGCACGGCACCGCCGGCGGTCGCAACCCGCTCCCGGATCGAGATACGCAGGCCGAGGCGTTCGCTGGGCACCGCGTCAGGGTCGAACCCAGCACCGGAGTCGGCGATTTCGATGACGCAGCCACCGAGCAGGTTGGAGTTCATCCGCACCGACCTGGACACCGGGTCGCCGGGAGCGCCGGCGTGCTGGATGCTGTTCACGATCGCCTGGGCGCTGGCGGCGAAGAGCGCTTCGCTGGCGTACGCCGGCAGGCTCAGCTTCTCCGTATCGCAGTCGATGAACTCGATCGTCTCCTCGAACCGGTACGCGATGGTGCGGATGCGGTCCTTGAGGTCGCTGAACGACACCATGCTGTCGTCGGCGGCGGGGATGGAGCCCGCCTCGTTGAGCCGGATGATGGCTTCCCTCGCCATCGTGGCGGCGAGCTCTGCGGCCTTGGGGGTGCCGGCCGCCGCGGCGGACAACAGGGCCGCGAGCACGCTGTCGTGCACGATGGAGTCCACCTGCACCCGCTCCACCTCCGTGGCGTGCTGGCGCACGGCGGCGGAGTAGGTGTTCAGGGCATTAATCTGGGCGGTGTCGACGGCGGCGGTGGCCTGGCGGAGCATCGTGATGATGATCAACACCACCTGGCCGAGCAGGATCGCGTAGAACGCGTCGAGAGCGCCGAGCATGGGCTCCGCGCCACCCCCGGCGGGCAGGACCCGCACCACGCCGTAGGCGATCGGGGCCAGCAGGGTGTAGGTCATCGCCCACCACAGCGGGAACGAAATCGCGGCGCAGGCTGTGGCGACGGTGCACAGGTACCAGAGCCAGGACTTGCCGTCCAGCACCCCGTCAGGGGTGTTCAGCATCGCCGGCCACACGACCAGGGCGACGAGGTACAGCACGGCGAACAGTCCGCTGGTGAACCTGATGAATTTCTTCACCAGGGTGGCGATGATCGCCAGGCCCAGCCCACCGTAGATCGCGACGGCGAGGGCGATGCCCAGACCCGGCTTCAGGGCGTCCAGCTGGCCCAGCGTCGCCGGATAGGTCTGCAGGGCGAAAATCAGGCCGACGCCGCCGACGGACCGCGAGACCACCCGCTCGATCTGCGCGCGGCTGATGGGCTTGCGCGGCTGCTTGGATTCGTTGAGGAGGTCGGCACCGAGCTGTTCCGGTTCGACGCGGTCCGGCGACAGCCTCCGCGACCGGACCGGCGTGACCTCCGCGGGACTAGGAGCGCCCATCCCCGCCTTCCGAGTCGAGCCCCGGCAGGATGCCGTCTTCGACGGCCCTGCGCAGCAGGTCGACCTTCGTGGGCGCCGGGCGGCCCACCTCGACGTACTTCACCCGGATTCGGTCGAGGTATTCCCGGGCTGTGGAGTGGGCGATGCCCAGCTGCATCGCCACCATCTTCAGTGGCAGGCCGGACGCGTAGAGGTGCAGCACGTCACGTTCGCGACGGCCCAGCTGGGCCTTGGCGAAGTCCCGGTCGGCGTCGATGGCGGTGGCCCACTCGAGGTTGTTGAGCACGTCGCCGCGAGCCACCGACGCGACGGCGGCCATCACCGTGGTCGTCGGCGAGGACTTGGGGATGACTCCGGCCGCACCGGCGGCCAGGCCCTCACGGACCAGGGCGACCCTGTCGGCGATGCTGTGCACCAGCACCGACGCGCCGGTGCCGCGGGCGAGGTGCACGTTGTCGGTGACGAGGGACCCGTCGCCCAGGGACAGATCGAGCACGATCACGTCGACCGGCCGGCCGGCGATGCCGTCGACGAGTTCGCGCACCGTCGCGGCCTCGAAGACCACCTCGAAGCCGGTGTTCTCGCAGGCAGCCTTGAGGCCGAGCCGCACCGACTCATGGTCGTCGGCGATGCCCACGCGTACGGGGCGGTCGGCCAGGTCGGGCGCGGTGTCAGGCTCGGTCACGATTGTCATCTTTCGTCTGCGGTCTTGGTGCTAACACTAGCTATCTGGTGAGCAGTGCGACGGCTTCGACGTGGTGGGTGTTGGGGAACAGGTCGAAGGCGCGCAGGCTTCGCAACGTGTAACCGTGCCCGGCGAACAGGGCGACGTCGCGGGCCAGGGCCACCGGATCGCAGGCGACGTACACCACCTGAGCCGGCCCGAGGAATGCCAGGGTGTCGACGACTTCGCCGCCGGCGCCGGAGCGCGGCGGGTCGAGCACCACGGTGGCGGCCTGCAGGCGGCTGCGTTCGGCCGCGTCAGCGTCGCGAGTGAGGCCGGTCAGGAACTTGTCCACCCTGGCGGTCTGCGCGGTGGCGCCGACCCATTCGGCGAGGTTCGTAGTGGCGTTGCCGGTGGCCTGGTCGTCGCTCTCCACCGAGGTGATGCGCACGCCGGAACCGAACCTGTCTCCGACGGCGGCGGCGAGCAGCCCGACGCCGCCGTACAGGTCGAGGTTGGCGGCCTTGGGGTCGAACAGGTCGGGGTCGATGGTGTCCTGCACGGCGGCGAACAGGGTCTCGGCGGCGCGGGCGTGCACCTGCCAGAAACCGGCGGCGTCGAGCCGGAACTCGCGGTCGCCGACCAGCTCGGTGATCGGCTTCGGCGCGGTGCGGCGCCGGCGTCCCTTCTCGTCCTGCTCGGCGACGAGGATCTGCACCTCGCCCACGCTGGGGGCGATCACGTCGACGGATGCGGCGCCGGCGAACATCTTGTCCAGCGGCGCGGCCATTTCGAGGGCGTGCACGGCCAGCGGCAGGTCGTCGACGGGGATCACCCGGTGCGAGCGGGCGGCGTACGGGCCGACGATGCCGGTTTCCGTCACGTGCAGGCGCACCCGGGTGCGCCAGCCTGTGCCGTCCATGGCGTCGCCCGGCGAGGCATCCGCTGCGACCGGCACGGCCTCGACGGTGACGTCGCTGTCGATTTTGGCCATCCGGTGCAGCGCGTCGGTGAGGACCTGTCGCTTGAGCTCGCGCTGGTGGCCCAGTTCGATGTGGCCGAATTCGGCGCCGCCGGCGCGGTCGGCCGGGTCCCGGTCGATGGCCGCTGCGGCCCAGATGTGCGGCTGGCGTTCGGGAGCCGCGGTGAGGACCTCGACGGTCTCGGCCCGCCAGAAGCTCTTCTTGTTCGCGTCGGTGAGCCTGGCGCGCACCCGTTCACCCGGGACGGTGTCGCTGACGAAGACCACGCGGCCCTCGTGCCGGGCGACGAAGATGCCGCCGTGGGCTACGTTGGTGATATCGAGCTCGAGTTCTGCGCCGATCTCGCCCTCTGAAGTGCTCTGACTTGCCTGACGATTAGTGTTGGTGCCCATTGAATGAGCATCCCACACTGATGCGCCACCGAAGGGTTCCATGCGTCTGTATCTCGCCTCCACGTCCCCCGCCCGGCTGTCGCTGCTGCGCGCGGCGGGCATCGAACCGGTGACAATCTCGCCGGCCGTCGACGAGGATGCCGTTGCCGCGGCGGAAGCGGCCCGCACCGGCTCCGCGCTCACCCCGCACCATGTGGTGGAGCTGCTGGCCAGGGCGAAGGCGGAGGCCGTCGCAGACGGCGGCGCCGGGCACGGCATCGACGGACTGATCCTCGGCGGGGACTCGGTCTTCGTGCTCGACGGAGTGATTTACGGCAAGCCGCACACCCCTGAGCGGGCGCGGGAGCGCTGGCACGGGCAGCGCGGGCGCACCGGGCAGCTCTACTCCGGTCACTGGCTGATCGAGCACATCGAGGGCCGTCCCGGCCGGGCCGTCGGCGCCGTCGCGGTGGCCGACGTGACCTTCACCGACGACCTCGATGATACGGAGCTCGACGCCTACATCAATACGGGTGAACCGCTGTTCGTCGCGGGCGCCTTCACCATCGACAGCCTCGGCGCGCCGTACATCAGCCGCATCGAGGGCGACCCGTCCACCGTCGTCGGGCTGTCGCTGCCCACCCTGCGCAAATTAGTGCTCCGGCTGGGCTATGACTGGCCAGGCCTGTGGAATACGGGCACTTCGGCCCTACCGGACTGACCGTCCTTTCGGGGCCTTTGTAGCCCGACGCAGTGTTCTTCGGGCGGTTTTTGTGGGAAAGAACCAAAATTGCGGGGGTTCTGACCAATAGGCTCAGTACCTATGTCGCGTATAACGAAGGTCCTCATCGCCAACCGGGGCGAGATCGCCGTCAGAGTGATCAGAGCGGCCAAGGACAGTGGCATCCTCTCGGTCGCCGTTTACGCCGACCAGGACAGGGACGCCCTGCACGCCCGCCTCGCCGACGAGGCCTACGGGCTCGACGGCACCTCCAGCGCCGAGACCTACCTCGTCATCGAGAAGATCCTCTCCATCGCCCGCCGCTCCGGCGCCGACGCCGTGCACCCCGGCTACGGTTTCCTGGCCGAGAACGCCGCGTTCGCCAGTGCCGTCATCGACGCCGGCCTCATCTGGATCGGCCCGTCCCCCGAGGCCATCGAACAGCTCGGCGACAAGGTGTCGGCCAGGCACATCGCCGAGAAGGTGCACGCGCCCATGGCGCCCGGCACCCTGAACCCCGTAGCAGACGCCAGCGAGGTGCTCGACTTCGTCGACCAGCACGGCCTGCCCGTCGCCATCAAGGCGGCGTTCGGCGGCGGCGGCCGCGGCCTGAAGGTGGCCCGCACCCGCGAAGAGGTACCGGAACTGTTCGACTCCGCCGTGCGCGAGGCCATCACGGCGTTCGGCCGCGGCGAGTGCTTCGTGGAGAAGTACCTCGACAAGCCCCGGCACGTTGAAACCCAGTGTCTGGCGGATGCCCACGGCAACGTCGTCGTGATCTCCACCCGCGACTGCTCCCTGCAGCGCCGCCACCAGAAGCTCGTCGAAGAAGCGCCGGCGCCGTTCCTCACCGAGGCGCAGACGACCGAGATGTACCGGGCGTCCAAGGCCATCCTCAGGGAGGTCGGCTACGTCGGTGCCGGCACCTGTGAGTTCCTGATCGGCCAGGACGGCACGGTCTCCTTCCTTGAGGTGAACACGCGCCTGCAGGTGGAGCACCCGGTGTCGGAGGAAGTCACCGGCATCGACCTGGTGCGCGAGCAGTTCCGGCTCGCCGAGGGCGGCGTGCTCGACTACGACGACCCCATCGCCGTCGGCCACTCCTTCGAGTTTCGCATCAACGGTGAGGACGCCGGCCGCGGCTTCATGCCCGCACCCGGCCCGGTGCACGTGTTCAAGGTCGCCGGCGGCCCTGGCGTGCGCGTCGACAGCGGCGTGCAGTCCGGCGACGAGATCTCCGGCTCCTTCGACTCGCTGCTGGCCAAGCTCATCGTCACCGGCGCCACCCGGGAACAGGCTCTCGAGCGCGCCCGCCGCGCCCTCGACGAGTTCGAGGTGGCCGGCCTACCCACGGTGTTGCCGTTCCACCGCCTGATCGTGCGCGACCCGGCCTTCGCCCCCGCCGACGGCGCCCCGTTCACGATCTACACCCGCTGGATCGAGACCGAGTTCGAGAACACCATCGATCCCTGGAGCGGCACCCTCGAGGACCGTCCGCGCTCCGACGCCCGTCACAGCGTCGTCGTCGAGGTGGACGGCCGCCGTATCGAAGTGAGCCTGCCCAGCAAGCTGCTGCCCGGTACCGCGTCGGAGAGGACCGCCGGGCCCGCCCCGCGCCGCCGTACCGCCGCGCACTCGGTGAACACCGCGACGGGCGATGCCGTGAAGGCGCCGATGCAGGCCACCGTCGTCAAGATCCTCGTCGCCGAGGGCGACACCGTCGTCAAGGGCGACCTGCTGCTGGTGCTGGAGGCCATGAAGATGGAACAGCCGCTCACCGCGCACAAGGACGGCGTGGTCGGGGTCATCGGCGCCGACGTCGGCTCGACGGTGTCCAGCGGCCACCTGCTGCTCACGGTCAGCTAGCCGCCGCCCGGCGTCCCGCCCGGTCGCCAGGCACAACTGTGCCCGAAGCAACAGTTGCCTCCTGTGCGTCAGGGTCTGCGGGTCAGTAGTGCACCTTGTGCATCGCGCGGGCGGCATCCGTGATGGAACCGGTGAGCGACGGGTAGACGGTGAACGCCTCGGCGACCTCGTCGACGGTGAGGCCGTGCTCGACCGCGAGAGTGAGCGGGAAGATCAGCTCGCTGGCCTTGGGGCCCACGATGACGCCGCCGATGACGGTGCCGGTGCCGCGGGAGGCGATGAGCTTAACGAAGCCGTCCTTGATGCCCATCATCTTGGCGCGCGGGTTCGATTCGAGCGGCATCTTGTATACCTCGCCGCGGCGCACGCCCTCTTCGATCTCCTTCTGGGTCCAGCCGACGGTGGCGATCTCCGGCTGAGTGAAGATGTTGGCGGCCACGTTTCGGATCTCGATAGGGTTCACGGCGTCGCCCATGGCGTGGTACACCGCGGTGCGTCCCATCATGGATGCGACGGAGGCCAGCGGCATCTCCGTGGTGCAGTCGCCCGCGGCGTAGATGTTGGGGATCGAGGTGCGCGCGACCCGGTTCACCCGGATGTGGCCGGAATCGTTCAGCTGCACGCCGGCCTCGGCCAGGCCAAGGCCCACGGTGTTCGGCACGGCGCCGACGGCGATCAGGCAGTGGCTGCCCTCGACGGAACGGCCGTCGGTGAGGGTGACCAGCACGCCGGTGTCGGTGCGTTCGGCGGTGGCAGCGCGGGACTTGTTCAGCACCACCATGCCGTTGCGCTTGAACACGTTCTCGATCACGGCGGCCGCGTCGACGTCTTCGCCTGGCAGCACCTGGTCGCGGCTGGAGACGAGGGTGACCTCGGCGCCCAGCGCCCGGTAGGCGGAGGCGAACTCCGCACCGGTGACGCCGGAACCCACGACGATGAGATGCTTGGGCACCGACTTGAGGTTGTACAGCTGGGTCCAGGTGAGGATCCGCTCGCCGTCGGGCATCATCGTGGGCATCATGCGCGGGCTCGCGCCGACCGACAGCACAATGGTGTCGGCCTCGACCCGGTCGAAATCGGTGCCGGAGCCGTCGTCCCCGGTGGATACGATGACCGCGTCCCGGCCGTCGAGCCGGCCGTGGCCGCTCTGCAGCTTGACGCCGGCCTTGACGAGGGTCTCCCGCATGTCCTGGGACTGCTCCCTGGCCAGCGCGAGCAGGCGCTTGTTCACCGCGGCAAGGTTGATAGCGACCTCGGGATGCAGGGGCTTTCCGGTGGAGTCGCGCACGAAGAACTGCACGCCAAGGTCGCTGGCCTCGCGGATGGAATTCGACGCCTCCGCGGTCGCGATCAGGGACTTCGAGGGCACGACGTCGGTGAGCACCGCGGCGCCGCCCACGCCGACGCGTTCGATCAGCGTGACCTCTGCGCCCTGCTGGGCGCCGGCGAGTGCCGCTTCGTATCCACCGGGGCCGCCGCCGATGATGGCGATGCGTTGTTTTCGTTCGAACTCGTAAGGCATTCACTTATTCTGTCCTGCACCGCGCGACCCGCCAAACCACGGCTGCCCCGCAGGCAATTAGAGTAGGAGGATGCTCACGACCGAGATCAATCCTCTTGACGCGCCGGAAACCAACCCGTTCGACGTGGCCGCCACCGCCGCCCAGGAAATCGCCGACGCCACCGGCGTCGCCCATCACGACATCGCCCTGACCCTGGGGAGCGGCTGGGGCAAGGCCGCCGACCTGATCGGCGAGACCACCCACACGATCCCCGCGCAGGAGATCACCGGGTTCAGCGCGCCGGCCCTCGCCGGCCACGCGGGCATGCTCCGCTCTGTGCTGTTGCCCAGTGGCAAGCGCGCCCTGGTGATCGGCGCCCGCACCCATTACTACGAAGGCCACGGCGTGCGCCGGGTCGTGCACAGCGTACGCACCGCCGCCGCGACCGGGGCGACGACCATGATCCTCACCAACGGGGCCGGCGGCATCCGCGAGACCTGGAAGCCGGGCACCCCGGTGCTGATCAGCGACCACATCAACCTCACCGCCGACTCGCCGCTCGAAGGCGCCACCTTCATCGACCTCACCGACCTGTACTCCCAGCGCCTGCGCGACCTCGCCAGGGGCATCGACCCCACCCTGGACGAGGGCGTCTACTGCCAGTTCCGCGGACCGCACTACGAGACGCCCGCCGAGGTGCAGATGGCCAAGGTCATCGGCGGCCACATCGTGGGCATGTCCACCGCCCTGGAGGCCATCGCCGCCCGCCAGGCCGGCATGGAAGTGCTCGGCATGTCGCTGATCACCAACCTTGCCGCCGGCATCCAGAAGACCCCGCTCAGCCACGGCGAGGTGCTCGAGGCCGGCCAGGCCGCCGAGACCACCATCAGCGCCCTCCTCGCCAGCATTGTGGCCGCACTGTGAGCCTCAACGACCAGACTCCGGCCCAGCCGGGCACCCCCGCCGAGCCGCTGCGCCCGCGCGGCGCCCACGCCGCCACGCCCGACACCGAGCCCGGCACGGATGCCGTCGCCGCGGTCCCCGAGACCGCCACAGACGACGAACGCGAACCGGAAACCGCCGTGCTGAACACCGTCGCCGACGAGCCGGCCAGCGAGCAGGACGCAGACGTGCCCGCAGCCACGGCCGTGCTGGACACCACGGCCACCGACCCGGTCAACCTGTTGCTCGTGACCGCCACCGCCTGGCTCGCCCAGGACCCGGACCCGGAGACCCGCGCCGAGCTGCGTGTGCTGATCCAGCAGGCCCAGGACCGCGACCCGGCCGCCGTCGCCGACCTGCACTCCCGCTTCGACGAGCGCCTCGCGTTCGGCACCGCGGGCCTCCGCGGCGAAATCGCCGCCGGCTCCAACCGGATGAACCGGGTTCTCGTCAGCCAGGCCGCCGCCGGGCTCGCCGCCTATCTCCTCGCCGCCGCAGCGAACAACCGGCCCGGCAGCATCCCCTCGGTGGTCATCGGTTACGACGGCCGACGCAACTCGCACGTCTTCGCCACAGACACGGCCGCGATCATGGCCGGTGCCGGCGTGCGTGCCGTGCTGCTGCCCCGCCTGCTGCCTACCCCGGTTCTGGCCTTCGCGGTGCGCCACCTCGGCGCGAGCGCCGGCGTGATGGTCACCGCCTCGCACAACCCGCCCAACGACAACGGCTACAAGGTGTACCTCGGCGACTCCGACGAGGGCTCGCAGATCGTCTCCCCGGATGACGTCGCCATCGCCGCCGAGATCCAGCGGGTGGCAGACACCCAGCTCGTGACGGAACTGGCCCGCGCCGCCTACGAAACCGCCCCGGAGTCCGTCGTGCAGGCCTACGTGGATGCGACCGCCGCCGTCGGCCGGCCGCCGCGCGCGCAGGTGACCTGCGTCTACACGGCCCTCCACGGAGTGGGCTGGGACACCACCCGCCGGGTGTTCGACGCTGCCGGGTTCGCCCTGCCCACCCTCGTGGACGCGCAGATCGCCCCCGACTCCGCGTTCCCCACCGTCGCGTTCCCCAACCCGGAGGAACCCGGCGCGATGGACCTCGCCTACGAGAGCGCGCGCGAGGTGAACGCCGAACTGATCATCGCGAACGACCCGGATGCGGACAGGCTCGCCATCGCCATCCCCGACGTCGACGCGCCGGAGGGCTACCGTCGCCTCAGCGGCAACGAGGTCGGCGCCATCCTCGGCTGGCGGGCCGCTGAGCTCGCCGCGACCGCGCCAGGTGACGGCGGCGCGGACGGAACCCTCGCCTGCTCGATCGTGTCGACGCCGGCGCTCAAGGCCGTCGCCGACGCGTACGGCCTGAACTTCGCCGACACCCTCACCGGGTTCAAATGGGTCTCCCGCGCTCCCGGCCTGATCTTCGGCTTCGAGGAGGCCCTCGGCTACCTGGTCAACCCCGGCACGGTGCGCGACAAGGACGGCATCTCGGCCGCCGTGGCGCTGCTGTCCCTGGTCAGCGACCTCAAGGCCGACGGCGTCACGCTCGCCGAGCACCTCGACGCCTTCGCCGAGCGGTTCGGTTTCTTCGCCTCGGGCCAGATCTCGGTGCGCGTCACCGACCTCACCGAAATCGAGAGGGTGATGGCGCGCCTGCGCGAGAGCCCGCCCGCGATGATCGGCGCGAGCCGGGTCGACCACATCGACGATCTCTCCCACGGCTTCAACGGCCTGCCGCCGAGCGACGTGCTGCGGATCGTGCTCGCCGACGGCTCCCGGGTGATGGTGCGGCCCAGCGGCACCGAACCCAAGCTCAAGGTGTACCTCGACACGCACAGCAGCCTCGGCAGCCTCGCCGAACGCCGGCAGGCGGCATCCGATGCCCTCGTCGAGCTCGACAGGGGCATGCGCGCGCTCATCGGCTGACCGGCCGGCGCTTGAGCGCGGATGCCCGACCGGGCATCCGCGCCGTGCTTAACCGAGCGCGATCTCGAGCTTCGCGGTCAGCTCGTCGAGGTCGAAGAAGTTGTCAATCACGATGACGTCGGCGTTGGTCTTGCCGATCGACGGCACCAGCTCCGACGAGGTGAGGATGACCTGCGCGTCCGCGGCGGCCAGCTTCACGCTGGCGATATCGGCCGCGGTGACGTCGGCCTCGATGTCCAGGCGCTCGAGGGCGCGTTCGGCGTTGACCTTGAGAATGGCGGACGTGCCGATACCGACACCGCAGAGTGCGACGATCTTCATTGTGGTTCCTCCGTGCTGGCGTCTTCGCCGGTTGGTGCCGCGATGCCCAGGAGCGAGCGTACGGATGCTGCGTCCGGCGCCGCTGCCAGCGCCGGGATGATGCTCGAGTCGTTGAAAATGTTGGCGAGCTCGGCGACGAAGTGCACGTGCTCGTCACCCGTGGTCACCGCCAGGCCCAGGATCACGTTCACGGGGTCGTTGTGCGGATGCCCGAACGCCACGGGCTCGGCGAGGGTCACCACGCTCAGCCCCTCGGTGAGCACATCGGGGCCGGGCCGGGCGTGCGCCAGGGCCAGCCCGGGCGCGATCACCACGTAGGCGCCGAATTCCTCGATCACGGCGACCATGCGCTCGGTATAGCCGGGTGCGGTGGAACCGGATCTCTCCAGCGCCGCGCCGGCGGCGCCGACGGCGGCCCGCCAGTCGGGAACGTGCAGGCCGACGTCGATGGCGTCAAGGGGAAGTGGTGGGAGGGACATGGCTGCTTTCTAGCGTGGGCGACGGCGGGCTAGGCGTTGGCGAAACCCGCGACGATGGCGTCGGCGAGTTCTTCGCGCTCCTCCAGCGGCAGGAATGCCGCGGAGGCCGCGTTGAGCTGCAGGGCCTCGAGGTCGTCGAGGTCGTAGCCGAAGGCATCGGTGAGCAGGGCCAGCTCACGACTGAGGGTGGTGGCGCTCATCAGCCGGTTGTCGGTGTTGACGGTGACGCGGAAACCGAGCTGGTAGAGCAGGTCAAACGGGTGGTCGAGGATGTCGTCGCCCCAGGACGCGATCGCGCCAGTCTGCAGGTTCGACGACGGGCTGAGCTCCAGCGGGATCTCCCGGTCACGCACCCACTGGGCGAGCGGGCCGAGGGTGACGTAGGTGTTCTCCTGGTCCTCCCGGCCGATTTCGATGTCCTCGGCCAGGCGCACTCCGTGCCCGAGACGCAGGGCGCGGCCGGCGAAGAGGGCGCCGCGGATGCTGTCCAGCCCGTCGGCCTCGCCGGCGTGCGCGGTGACCGGGAAGAGGTTCTGGGCCAGGTAGTCGAACGCGGCGGCGTGGTTGCCGGCCGGGAAGCCCTCCTCGGCGCCGGCGATGTCGAACCCGACCACGCCGAGGTCGCGGTGCCGCACGGCGAGTTCGGCGACCTCGAGGGACCTGTCGGCGTGCCGCATCGCGGTGATCAGCTGGCCGATCTTGATGTTGGTGCCGGCCCGGGCAACCCCTTCGATGCCCGCGGCGATGCCTTCCTGCACGGCGTCGACGGCCTGGTCGAGGCTGAGGCCGGCCGCCAGGTGCTGCTCGGGGGCCCAGCGCACCTCGGCGTAGATCACGCCGTCCAGGGCGAGGTCTTCGACGAATTCCCTGGCCACCCGCACGAGGGCCTCGTGGGTCTGCATAACGGCGACGGTGATCTCAAAAGTCTTGATGTAGTCCACGAGCGAGCCGGAGGTCGCCTGGCTGACGAACCAGTCGGCGAGACCGGCCTCGGTGGTGGCGGGCAGCTCAAGGCCGATCGAGTCGGCCAGCTCGAGGATCGTGCCCGGCCGCAGGCCGCCGTCGAGGTGGTCGTGCAGGGAGACTTTGGGCAGGGCGTTGATGCTCACGCCGCTGCCGGGCAAAAGGTATTCCTCGGAGCTGATATTCACTCCCCCAATCTATCGCTCCCGCGCGGCACGTATCCCGATGCCGCCACATCCGCCCTCGGCACCCGCCCGCCGCCGCGCCCCGGCCCGCCCGGCGACGCCGGGTGACAGGTGCGGCCCGTGGAACGGCCCCCCAACGGGCCCCATCTGCCCGTTCGCCGAAGTTGGAGACGGCGAGTGGGCAGTTGCGGCCCCGTTACCTGTTCCAGACGGGCCCGAACTGCCCACTCAGTGGGGTGCACTCCCGGTGTCGGTGGATAACTCTGACGCGCGCGAGCAGGAACTGGCACGGTGCTGGCATGTCCCGTCGATCAGAACTCCCCCGCGGTCTCGACCTGGATGGTTTCACCGTCGCCGAGGCCCGGGCGGCGGGGGTCAACCGGAAGCGCACGCGCGCCCGCGACCTGGAGATCCCGTTCCGCGGTGTGCGGGCGTTTGCGGGCAGCGGTGCGGCAGTGGCCGGCCTCGCCCGCGCCTATGCCGCACGGATGCCCGCAGACCACTTCTTCAGCCACACCACGGGGGCGCTTCTGCTCGGCCTTCCGCTTCCGCGTCGGCTCGAGAACGATCCGCGGCTGCATGTGAGCGTCCTGTCCCCCGAGCGAGCGCTCCGCATGAGGGGCGTCGTGGGTCATTCCGTACGGGGCCGCCCAGGCCTCTGGATCGTGAACGGCCTCACGATGACGGACCCCGTGAGCACTTGGTGCGACCTCGCAGCTCTACTCGGCCCTGACGACCTGATTGCGGTCGGCGATCACCTCCTGGGAAAGCTCGCGCCGCCGGCCACGATGGAGCTGCTCGCCGCCGCTGTCGCGGCGCGGGCGGGACGACGCGGTGTGCAACGGCTACGCCAGGCGCTGGTGTGGGTGCGCCCCAGGGTGGAGTCCCCGCGCGAAACCCGGCTGCGGCTGCTGGTGGTGCGCGCCGGCTTCCCCGAACCCGACACCAATGTCGACTTGCCCCTGCCTCCGGGGCGCAGGCGGGCGCGCGGAGACCTGGTTTACCTGCGCTACAAGATCCTGGTCGAGTACGACGGCGAGCAGCATCGCACCGATGACGCTCAATTCGCTCGCGACCTGGAACGCCTCGATGACCTGGCCGCCGCAGGCTGGCGGGTCATCCGCGCGGCGAAGGGCACCCGTCCCGCCGAGATCCTCAGCCGCCTGGACGAGGCGCTGCGAGCGAGAGGCTGGCGCCCCTAGCGTCTGAGCCGGGAGAACAGCCTCACGAGAAGGCAGTTCGGGCCCGCTCGGGCCATCCACACCGGCCCCATATGTCATCTCGTGCACGCCGGCGAACGACGGCGTTGGGTGGGGCTGGCGAGAGGACAGGAGAGGCCCCATCGCGGCGGGCGACGGGGCCTCATCGGGCAACTCGAGCCCCCGGGGAGGCTGGCGCTCGCTAGTTGGAGATGCGCTCGGCGATCAGGGGGCCGCCGTCGAGCACGGGCTCGCCGGGATCGCCGATGCGCCAGGCGCCCTCGACGGCCTCGAGGGCCCGCGCGAAGCGCTCGGGCTCGTCGGCGCTGAGGGTGAACAGCGGCTCGCCCTTGCGGACGGTGTCGCCGGGCTTGGCGTGCAGGTCGATGCCCGCGGCGTGCTGCACCGGGTCCTGCTTGCGGGCGCGGCCCGCTCCCAGGCGCCAGGCCCCGATGCCGAACGGCAGCGCCTGCTGCTCGACGAGCACCCCGTCGCGGTCGGCGAGCACGGTGTGGGTTTCGCGAGCCACGGGCATCGCGGCATCGGGGTCGCCGCCCTGCGCACGGATGACCGCGCGCCACTTGTCCATCGCGCGACCGTCTTTCAGGGCCACCTCGACGTCGACGTCCTTCTGGCCGACCAGGGCGAGCATCTCGCGGGCCAGCGCCACGGTGAGCTCCACCACGTCGGCGGGGCCGCCGCCGGCGAGCACCTCGAGGGACTCCCGCACCTCGTTGGCGTTGCCGATGGCCAGGCCCAGCGGCACGTTCATGTTGGTCAGCAGGGCGGAGGTGGCCACGCCGGCGTCCTCGCCGAGCGCAACCATGGTGCGGGCCAGCTCGCGGGACCGGTCGATGTCCTTGAGGAACGCGCCGGAGCCGAACTTGACGTCGAGCACCAGGGCAGCGGTGCCCTCGGCGATCTTCTTGGACATGATCGACGACGCGATCAGCGGGATCGCCTCGACGGTGCCGGTGATGTCGCGCAGGGCGTAGAGCTTGCCGTCGGCCGGGGCCAGGCCGCTGCCGGCGGCGGAGATGCAGCCACCGACATCCTGCAGCTGCGCGAACATTTCTTCGTTGCTGAGGTTGGCGCGCCAGCCCGGGATGGACTCGAGCTTGTCCAGGGTGCCGCCGGTGTGGCCGAGGCCACGGCCGGAGAGCTGCGGCACCGCGGCACCGAAGACCGCCACGAGGGGCATCAGCGGCAGGGTGATCTTGTCGCCCACACCGCCGGTGGAGTGCTTGTCGGTGGTCGGTTTGCCCAGGCCGTCGAAGCTCATCCGCTCGCCGGAGTTGAGCATGGCCATCGTCATGTCGCGGATCTCCCGGCGGGACATGCCGTTGAGGAAGATCGCCATGGTCATGGCGGCCATCTGTTCGTCGCCGACGTAGCCGCGGGTGTACGCGTCGATCAGCCAGTCGATCTGGGGCGTCGAGAGTTCGCCCTTGTCGCGCTTGGCGTGGATCAGGTCGACGGCGTCGAAGGCCTCGATGGTGCGGGCGGGGGTGGAGCTCATGAGTTGTCTTTCCTGTAGGCGGCGAGCTGGCGGGGCCCGAAGGCGTCCGGCAGGACCTCGTCGATGGTGCGCACGCCGGAGACGGTCTCCAACAGCATGCCTGGTACCGAGTGTTCGTAGAGCAGCTGGCGGCAGCGGCCGCAGGGCATCAGCGTGTTGCCGTTGCCGTCGACGCAGCTGAACGCCACGAGCTGGCCGCCGCCGGTGAGGTGCAGCACCGACACCAGCGCGCATTCGGCGCAGAGGGTGAGGCCGTAGGAGGCGTTCTCCACGTTGCACCCGCTGATCACCCGGCCGTCGGTGACGAGGGCTGCCGCTCCGACCGGGAACTTCGAGTAGGGCACGTAGGCCTTCGTCATCGCTTCGGCGGCCGCGCTGCGCAGCACGCCCCAGTCGATGTCGCCGGAGGTGGGGGTCACGGGGGTCTGGGTCATTGGCGTCTCCGTCACGATTTTATGTACGGTTTACCGGATGCCGCCGGGCCCCGCGACTGGCCCACCAGGCCGGCCACGGCGAAGATGGTGACCAGGTAGGGCAGCATCAGCATGAACTCGCTGGGCACCGGCGAACCGATGATGCTCAGCACGTTCTGCAGATTGCTGGCGAAGCCGAACAACAGCGCCGCGAGGGTGGCCCGGATCGGGTCCCACCGGCCGAAGATCACCGCCGCGAGGGCGATGAAGCCGGCGCCGGCGGTCATCTCCTTGCCGAAAGCGCCCACCGACCCGAGGGTGAAGTACGCGCCTCCCAGGCCGGCGACGGCGCCCGCGAGGGACACGTTCCAGAACCGGGTGCCGGTGACGTTGATGCCCACGGTGTCGGCGGCCTGCGGGTGCTCGCCAACGGCGCGCAGGCGGAGGCCCCACTTGGTGTGGAAGATCCCGAAGTACACCGCGGCCACGGCGATGTACATGATGTACACGATCAGGGTCTGCCTGAAGAAGACCGGCCCGATGATCGGGATCTCGCTGAGCAGCGGGATGTTGATGCGCTCGAACTTGGGCGGCTGGTTGAGGGTGGCCGCGTTGGGGGCGAGGAGCTCGGAGAACAGGAAGCCGGTGAGGCCGGTGACGAGCACGTTGAGCACCACACCGACGATGACCTGGTCGACGAAGTACTTGATCGAGAAGGCCGCGAGCACGAAGGACACCAGTACCCCGGCTACCATCGCCGCGAGCAGGCCGAGCAGCGGCTGCTGGGTGATCGAGGCCACGATCGCGGAGGTGAACGCACCGGCCAGCAGCTGGCCCTCGATCGCCACGTTGACCACGCCGACGCGTTCGGAGATGACGCCGCCGAGGGCACCGAAGATCAGCGGGACGGCCAGGCTCAGCGAACCGAACAGCAGGCCGGGCACCGGGATGCGTTCGTCGGCGGAGGCCCAGGTGAGGAAGCCGATCAGGAGCAGCACGCCGAACACCGAGATCAGCCAGAGCGGCACCTTGCGGCGGGTCTGCACCATCCAGGCGCTGAACCCGGTGATGCCGGCCAGCAGGATGCTGATCACGATGCCGGTCGGCAGGGTGGGCAGCAGCACGTCGGGCAGCTGGATCAGGTCGCTGGAGGTGGAGAGCACCATGGTGCTGGTGCCGGTGCGGCCGAAGACCACCATCAGCAGGAAGCCGAGCACGGTGAAGACGCCGAGGATGATCGGCACCTTCCAGCTCTTGATGACCGCGGTCGCCGGGCCCTCCTCGGGTTCGACGGGCTGGGTGGGCTGGTTCACGGGAGCGATGATGCTCATTTCGCCACCACCTCCTGGGTCACGTTGGGTACCGGTCTGCGGCGGGGCGCTCCGGGCGCCGGGAGCCTGAAGATCGCGCGCACCAGCGGCGGCGCGGCAATGAAGAGCACGATGAGCGACTGCACCACGAGCACGATGTCGATGGGCACACCCTCGGCGGCCTGCATCGAGAAGCTGCCGGCCTTGAACGCGCCGAACAGGACGCCCGCTGCGAACACGCCCCAGGGCTTGGACCGGCCCAGCAGCGCCACGGTGATGGCGTCGAAGCCGATCCCCGAGTCGATGCCGGCGCCAAAGCCGCTGGTGGTCGTACCGAGCACCTGGTTGATGCCGGCCAGGCCGACGAGGCCGCCGGAGAACAGCATCGCGTAGACGTACATGCGCTGCACGCTGATGCCCGCCACCCTGGCGGCGTTCGGGTTCTCGCCGACGGCGCGGAACTTGAAGCCCAGGTTGGAGCGGCCGAGCAGCCACCAGGTGAACACCGTGGCGCCGATCACCAGGATGAAGCCGAAGTGCAGATTGTAGTTCGGGCCGAGCAGGTCGAAGAAGACCGCGGTCTCCTTGCTGGCCGGGCTCTTGGGGTTGTTCGACCCGGGGGTCTTGAGGAACCCATCGCGCAGCAGGAAGCTGACCAGGTAGAACGCCACGTAGTTGAGCATGATCGTGGTGATGACCTCGTGCGCGCCGGTGCGGGCCTTGAGCAGGCCGACCAGGCCACCCCAGAGGGCGCCGCCGAGCACGCCGGCGACGAGCGCGGCGATCATGTGGATGCCCGCCGGCAGGTCGACGGCGAAGGCCACCCAACCGCCGAGGGTTGCGGCGATGAGCATCTGGCCGCGGCCGCCGATGTTGAACAGGCCCACCCGGAACCCGAGCGCGACACCGAGGCCGGCCGCGATCAGCGGGGTGGCGTAGGTGAGGGTCTCGGTGAACGGGCGGATGCCGTCGGCGAAGCTCGGCCGACGGAAGTTGTACACCGAGCCCTGGAAGAGGGCGGAGTAGGCGCCGGACACCGCGTCCCAGGCGGCGGAGAGCATGTCGCCGGGCCTGGAGAAGAAGTAGCCGGCACTCTCCTGCACGTTCGGGTTCGTCAAGGCGATCATCACGGCGCCCACGAGCAGGGCCAGCAGCACAGCCAACACCGAGATGATGGCGTTGCCGGTGGTGATCTCCCGGAAGACGTTCTGCCAGCGGGAGGTTTCGGCCGGCTCCGGCGACGCCGTCGGGGTCGGGGTTGTGGTCGGGGTGGGCTGCTGCGCGGCGCTCATGCTGCGGCTCCTTCTGCGGGGGTTTCGCCCGCCATCATGAGACCCAGAACGGATCGGGGGGTGTCGCCGGGAACGATGCCGACGATGCGACCGCGGTACATCACCATGATGCGGTCGGCGAGTGCGGCGACCTCGTCGAGTTCGGTGGAGATCACGATCACCGGGGTGCCGGCATCCCGGGTCGCCACGATGCGTTCGTGCACGAATTCGATCGAGCCGACGTCGAGGCCGCGGGTGGGCTGCGCCGCCACGAATAGTCGCAGGTCGCGGCTGAGCTCGCGGGCGAGCACCACCTTCTGCTGGTTGCCGCCGGAGAGGCGGCCGGCGGGCGTTTCGATGCCCTGGGACCGCACGTCGAACTCCGTCACCTTGGTGCGGGCGAAGTCGGCGAGAAAGGACAGCTGCAGGTTGAACCGCTTGACGAACGGGCGTTTGTTGGCACGGTCGAGCATCAGGTTCTCGGCGATAGTGAAGCCAGCGACCAGGCCGTCCCTGGTGCGGTCCTCCGGCACGAAGCCGACTCCGGCGTCGAGCACCTGACGCACCGAGTGGCCGCGCAGCGACTTGCCGTCGAGGGTGATCTCGCCGACGACGCGGGGTTGCAGTCCCATCAGCGCCTCTGTCAGTTCGGTCTGGCCGTTGCCCTGCACGCCGGCGATGGCGAGGATCTCGCCCACCTTGACGTCGAAGCTGACGTCGTTGACCAGGATCTGGCCGAGCGGGTCGATCACGGTGAGGTTCGTCACGACCAGCGCCGGGGCTCCCGGGGTTGCGGGTTTCTTGTCCACGGTGAGGTCGACGGCGCGGCCGACCATCAGGGTGGCGAGTTCTTCGTTGCTCGCGGTCGGCGAGGCGGTGCCGACGACTTTGCCCAGGCGGATGACGGTGATCCGGTCGGCGACCTCGCGCACCTCCCGCAGCTTGTGCGTGATGAAGACGATCGAGGTGCCGGCGGCCTTGAGCTGGCGCATGATGTTCATCAGCTCGTCGGTTTCCTGCGGGGTGAGCACGGCGGTCGGTTCGTCGAAGACGAGCACCTTCGCGTCGCGGGAGAGCGCCTTGATGATCTCCACGCGCTGCTGCACACCGACGGGCAGGGCCTCCACGAGGGCGTCGGGGTCGACGTCGAACCCGAAACGGTCGGAGATCTCACGGACCCGTTTGCGGGCGGCGGCGAGGTCGAGACGACCGCCGGCCTTGACCTGCTCGTGGCCCAGCATCACGTTCTCGGCCACCGTGAACACGGGGATCAACATGAAGTGCTGGTGCACCATGCCGATGCCCGCGGCCATTGCGTCGCCGGGTCCGGCGAAGTGCTGCGGCACGTCATCGAGCAGGATCTCGCCCTCTTCGGCCCGGTACAGGCCGTAGAGCACGTTCATCAACGTTGACTTACCGGCTCCGTTCTCGCCGAGCAGGGCGTGGATCTCGCCCTCCTCGATGGTGAGGTTGATGTCGTCATTGGCAACAAGGGCACCGAATCTCTTCGTAATGCCGCGAAGTTCGAGCTTCATAGTGTCGATTCTATTGAGGTGCCGTCCGGCGGGGGCCTATTGCCGTTGCGACACCACGCAACGAAACGGGGAGGCCAGCATGCTGGCCTCCCCGGTGCCCTCGATGGGCGGTACTGCTAACGGTAATGCCTGGTGAGATGGGTATTACTTGGGCGTGGAGTCGCTCGTCACGACGATGTCGCCGCTGATGATCTGCGCCTTGATGTCGTCGAGCTCGGTGACCAGTGCGGGGTCAACCTTGGACTCCCACTCGTGCAGCGGGGCCAGGCCGACGCCCTCGTTCTCCAGGGTGCCCACGTACGGCTCGGAGGAGAATTCGCCGTCGGCCGCGTCGGTGATGATCTGCTGGGTGGCGTCGGTCATCGACTTCATGATGGAGGTGAGGTACATCGCCGAGAACTCGGGCGTGGTTTCGAACAGGTCGCTGTCGACGCCGACGATGGCGACGTCCTTGCCCGAGTCGGTGATGGCCTGGGCGGTGCCCTGGAAGAGCGGGCCGGCGACCGGGAGGATGATGTCCGCTCCGGCGTCAATCAGGCCCTGGCTGAGCGTCTTGCCCTGGTTCTGGTCATCGAAGCTGCCGGCGAACAGGCCTTCCTGGGTTTCCTTGCTCCACCCGGTGAGCTGCACGTTGGCGCCCTTTTCGGTGTTGTAGTAGGCGATGCCGTCCGCGAAGCCATCCATGAAGATCGTGACCGAGGGGAACTGCATGCCACCGAACGTGCCGACGATGCCGGTCTTGCTGGTGCCTGCGGCAAGGTAGCCGGCGAGGAACGCGGCCTGCGCGGTGTCGTAGAGGACCGGCTTCACGTTGTCGAGCTCCAGCGGGCTGAAGTCGTCGTTGGAGAGCGCGGAGTCGATGATCGCGAACTGGGTGTCCGGAGCGGTCTCTGCCGAGTCCCTGGTGGCGTTCGCCAGGGCGAAGCCGACGGTGAGGACGAAGTTGCAACCCTGGTCGACCATGCTGGTGACGTTGCCGGCGTACTGGTCCTCGGAGGTGGACTCTGCCTGCTTGAACTCGACACCGAGCTCCTCGGCGGCGTTGGACATGCCCTCGAAGCTGGACTGGTTGAACGACTTGTCGTCGAAGCCGCCGAAGTCGGAGACGATGCAGGGCAGGAAGTCCGATGCGGCGTCGTTGGCGCCGGCATCTTCGGTGGGGGCCGGCGCACACGCCGCGAGCAAAGCGAGAACGCCGAGTGAGGCAAGGCCGCCGAGCGTTGCCTTGCGGGTCGTGATTGTCAAGATTGACCTCCAGATGAGGCCCGGCGTGGGATCGCACGGGCTGCTATATGGTCTACACGTTACCCAGAACAGCCCTGCTCAGATGAGCAAACCGACACTGTAGCCAAAAGGTTATCAAGCCGCGACATTTCCGAAATCGCACCGACACAAATGGTCATCTACCGGGCCTATTCCTGAGAAAGTCTCGCGGCCCGACCGGCCCGTGGGCTACAGGACGTCGGAACTGCCCGACAGCCGCAACGCGTCGACGACGGCCTTGACCTTCTGGGCGTTGGCGCTCGTGGTCACCAGCAGGGCATCGGGGGTGTCGACGACGACGATGTCGTCCACGCCGATCAGCGCGATCATGCGCTTGGTGTGACTGACGACGATGCCGCTGGAGGAGTCGGCGAGCACCCGGGCGCCCTCGCCGAGGATCGCCAGGTCGCGCTTGCGGCCGTTGGCGTGGATCTTGGCGATCGACGCGAAGTCCCCGACGTCATCCCAGTCGAACTGGCCGGGGATGACGGCCAGCTTGCCCTTCGCTGCGGCGGGCTCGGCGACCGAGTAGTCGATGGCGATCTTCTTGAGCTTGGGCCAGACCTGGTCGACGACGGCGCCGCGGCGCGGGGTGTCCCAGGCCTCGGCCAGTTCGAGCAGCCCAGCGAGCAGCTCGGGCTCCGCCCTGCCGATCTCCTCGAGCAGCCGGTCGGCGCGAGCGATGAACATGCCGGCGTTCCAGAGGTACTGCCCGCTGGAGAGGTAGCGCTTGGCAGTGGCCGGGCTGGGCTTTTCCACAAAGGAGTTGACCGACTGGGCGCTCGGGGCACCGGGGATGTCCAATGCCTCGCCGGTCTTGATGTAGCCGAAGCCGATCGCCGGCTCGGTGGGCTGGATGCCGATGGTAACGATCAGGCCGGTGTCTGCGGCGGCGATCGCCTCGACGACGGCCTGGCGGAAGGCGGCCGGGCCCTTGATGACGTGGTCGGCGGCGAAGGAGCCGATGATCACCCCGGGTTCGCGGCGCTCGAGGATTGCGGCGGCCAGGCCGATCGCGGCAGAGGAGTCCCGGGGTTCGCTCTCCAGGACCACGTTCAGGTCGGCGAGTTCCGGCAGCTGCTCCTCGACGGCGGCCCGGTGCGCCCGCCCGGTGACGACCATGATGCGCTGGTCGCCGGACAGGGGTGCGAGCCGGTCCCAGGTGGCGCGCAACAGCGTCTGCCCGCTGCCGGTGAGGTCGTGCAGGAACTTGGGCGCGTCGGCGCGGGACAGCGGCCAGAGCCTGGAACCGATCCCGCCGGCGGGGATCACACTGTAGAAGCGGTCGAGGGCATCGCTGGAGTGGGACATTGCGCCAGACTACCGGTCCATCGCCCCTGTTCATCCTGGGTTCACCGCACGGACGTGCGGGCTGCCTACTGTGGCGGCATGAGGGTTGCCGTCGTCAGCGAAAGCTTCCTCCCCACTATCAGCGGGGTCACAACGAGCGTCTGCAAGGTGCTCGACGAGTTGCGCCGCACGGGCCACGACGCCCTGGTGATCGCGCCGTTCGGCGCCCCGCCCAGCTACGCCGGTTTTCCCGTGCACACGGTGCCCTCACTTTCCTACCGGCAGTTCCCGGTCGGCCTGCCCAACCCCCGGGTGCTGGGGGTGCTGGCCGACTTCGAGCCGGACGTGCTGCACGCGGCCTCACCGTTTCTCCTCGGCGCGCAGGGCATCGCGGCCGCCCGGCGCCTGGGCGTGCCGAGCGTGGCCGTGTTTCAGACGGATGTGGCCGGGTACGCCAGCCGCAACCACCTCGGCCAGGCGACCGGGCTGGCCTGGCGGTTCGTGAAGTGGGTGCACGACGGCGCCGACCTCACCCTGGTGCCGTCCACGGCGTCGATGAAGGACTTGCGCCGCATCGGCGTGCAACGCCTGGACCGGTGGACCAGGGGCGTGGACCTGGAGAGCTACCACCCCAACACCCGGCACGGCGCCGGGGTGGCAGAGTTGCGCCGGCGGCTGGCGCCGAACGGTGAGGTGGTGGTCGGTTACGTCGGCCGGATCGCCCCGGAAAAGCAGGTGGAGCGGTTCAGGGCGCTCCGCGGCCTGCCGGGGATCAGCATCGCCCTGGTCGGCGACGGGCCGTCCACTCCCCTGGTGGCCCGGGCCCTGGCGGGGATGCCGGTGACCTGGCTCGGTCGGCTCGCCGGCGCCGAGCTCGCGGCGGCCTACGCCAGCTTCGACGTGTTCCTTCACGCCGGCACCGAGGAGACCTTCGGGCAGACCCTGCAGGAGGCGCACGCCGCGGGACTGCCCGTCGTGGCGCCGCGTGCCGGCGGCCCGATCGACCTGATCGAGCACGGTACCGACGGTTTCCTGTTCGTGCCGGACGATGACAGGGACCTGCGCCGCCACGTGGCCGCGCTGGTCACCGATGTTTCCCTGCGGCACCGGATGGGCGAGGCCGGCCGGCGGGCCGTGCTCGGCCGCAGCTGGGAAACCGTCTGCTCCACCCTGTTCGGGTTCTATCAGCAGGTCATCGACGAGAACCTCGCGATGCGGGCGGAAACCCTGGTTCCTGCAGCGCAGCGCCGCTGATCCGCACTACCCTTGATGCGGGTCCAAAGCCTCTGGTCACCAGCGGCTGCGCTCCCGGTTAGGCACCCCTAACCAGACTTATCTCGTCGTCAAGATATAGAATGGCGGCACGTGTTTGTTCAACGATGACACCTCGTTCAGCAGGGGTCACGACTCAGCCAGGGAGGGTTGGTCATGCCACAGAATTCGGCAGAGGCCCTGACAGCTCAGCGGAAGACGACCTCGCGTCGCCCGGCCGGAACGCTCTACCGTGGCCGCGAGGGCATGTGGTCCTGGGTGTTGCACCGGATCACCGGGGTGGCGATTTTCTTCTTCCTCCTCGTGCACATCCTCGACACCGCTCTCGTGCGGGTCAGCCCCGAGGCGTACAACGCCGTGATCAGCCAGTACCAGACCCCCCTGATGGGCCTGGGCGAGGTTGCCCTCGTCGGCGCGATCGTGTTCCACGCCTTCAACGGCCTGCGCATCATCGCCATCGACTTCTGGAACGCCAAGTACCAGCGGGTGCTGTTCTACGTCGTGATCGGCCTCTGGGTGATCACGATGCTCGCCTTCGTGCCCCGTCACCTCATCAATGTGTTCAGCCACTAGGAGGACGAGATCATGACATCGACACTCGCCGCCCCCCGCAGCCCGTACGCCCGCGCCCCGCGTAAGAACGGTGTGAACTGGGAGAAGTGGGGCTGGATCTACATGCGCGTCTCCGGCGTCGTGCTGGTCGTTCTGATCTTCGGCCACCTCTTCGTGAACCTGATGGTGGGCGAGGGCGTCAGCGCCTTGAACTTCGCCTTCGTCTCCGGCAAGCTCGCCAACCCGTTCTGGCAGTGGTGGGACGTGGCGATGCTTTGGCTCGCCCTGATCCACGGCGGCAACGGCATGCGCACCCTGGTGAACGACTATGCCACGACGCGCATCAGCCGCGGCATCCTCAAATCGGCGATCCTCGCCGCCGTAGTCATCCTGATCGTGCTCGGCACCCTCGTGGTGTTCACCTTCGACGCCTGCCCGGCCGGCCAGCCCGCCGACCTTCTGCCCACTTTCTGCCAGGCCCTTTAGGCCCTCGAGGAGCTGCTAAAACTTTCATGACGGATGCACCTGTGACCAACCCCGCCGAATCCACCATCGTCGACGGGGTGCACTATCACCAGTTCGACATCGTGATCATCGGGGCGGGGGGAGCGGGCATGCGGGCCGCCATCGAGGCCGGACCGAACGCATCCACCGCCGTGATCTCCAAGCTCTACCCCACCCGCTCGCACACCGGCGCGGCGCAGGGCGGCATGGCCGCAGCACTGGCGAACGTGGAGGAAGACAACTGGGAGTGGCACACCTTCGACACCGTCAAGGGCGGCGACTACCTCGTCGACCAGGACGCCGCTGAGATCCTCGCCAAGGAAGCCATCGATGCCGTCATCGACCTCGAGAACATGGGCCTGCCGTTCAACCGCACCCCGGAGGGCAAGATCGACCAGCGCCGCTTCGGCGGCCACACCCGCGACCACGGCAAGAGCCCGGTGCGCCGCGCCTGCTACGCCGCCGACCGCACGGGCCACATGATCCTGCAGACGTTGTACCAGAACTGTGTCAAGCGCGGCATCAACTTCTTCAACGAGTTCTACGTGCTCGACCTGATCATGACCAACGTCGACGGTGTCGACCAGCCCTCCGGCGTGGTCGCCTACGACCTCTCCACCGGTGAGCTGCACGTCTTCTCCGGCAAGGCGTTCATCTTTGCCACCGGTGGCTTCGGCAAGATCTACAAGACCACGTCCAACGCGCACACCCTCACCGGCGACGGCGTCGGCATCATCTGGCGCAAGGGCCTGCCGCTGGAGGACATGGAGTTCTTCCAGTTCCACCCGACCGGCCTGGCCGGCCTGGGCATCCTGCTCACCGAGGGCGCCCGCGGTGAGGGCGCAATTCTGCGCAACGCCGCCGGTGAACGGTTCATGGAGCGATACGCCCCCACGATCAAGGACCTCGCCCCGCGCGACATCATCGCCAGGTGCATGGTCAAGGAGGTCGCGGAAGGCCGCGGCGCCGGCCCCAACAAGGACTACCTGTACCTGGACTGCACCCACCTGGGCGCCGAGGTGCTCGAGACCAAGCTGCCCGACATCACCGAGTTCGCCCGCACCTACCTCGGCGTCGACCCCGTCACCGAACCCGTGCCCGTGATGCCGACCGCGCACTACGCGATGGGCGGCATCCCCACCAACGTGAACGCCGAGGTGCTGCGCAACAACACCACCGTCGTGCCGGGCCTCTACGCCGCCGGTGAGTGCGCCTGCGTCTCCGTGCACGGCTCCAACCGGCTCGGCACCAACTCGCTGCTGGACATCAACGTGTTCGGCAAGCGCGCCGGCAACAACGCCGTCGCGTACGTCAAGACGGCCGAGTTCACCCCACTGCCGGAAGACCCGGCCAAGTTCGTGCGGGAGCTGCTCGCCACCATCCGCACCTCGACCGGCACCGAGCGCATCGCGGTCATCCGCCGCGAGCTGCAGGAGATCATGGACGCCAAGGCCCAGGTTTTCCGCACCGACGAGTCGCTGCGCGAGGTGACCGAGACCATCCACGCCCTGCGTGAGCGCTACAAGAACATCGGCGTGCAGGACAAGGGCCGCCGATTCAACACCGACCTGCTCGAGGCCGTCGAACTCGGCTTCCTGCTCGACCTTGCCGAGGTGGTGGTGTACTCCGCCCGCAACCGCAAGGAGAGCCGCGGCGGCCACATGCGCGACGACTACCCTCTGCGCGACGACGTCAACTACTTGCAGCACACCATGGCCTACCTGTCGGGCGACGCCCTGTCGGCGGATGCTGCCGACCACATTTCGCTCGACTGGAAGCCCGTGACCATTACGCGCTACCAGCCGATGGAGAGGAAGTACTAGTGAGCACCCCCACCCTCGAATCGCCTCCGGCGGTTCCCGAAGAGATCGCGTCGTTCACCGTCACCCTGTCGGTGCGCCGGTTCAACCCGGAAACCGACGAGGACCCGCACTGGGAGAACTACGACGTCGAAATGTACGCGACGGACCGCATCCTGGACGCCCTGCACAAGATCAAGTGGGAGCAGGACGGCTCGTTGAGCTTCCGCCGGTCCTGCGCGCACGGCATCTGCGGCTCGGACGCTATGCGCATCAACGGGCGCAACCGTCTGGCCTGCAAGACCCTGATCAAGGACCTCGACATCACCAAGCCGGTGACGGTGGAGGCCATCAAGGGCCTGCCGCTGGAGAAGGACCTGATCGTGGACATGGAGCCGTTCTTCGCCTCCTTCCGCGAGGTGCAGCCGTTCCTGATGGCGCAGAACACCCCCAAGGACGGCAAGGAGCGCATCCAGACCGTCGCCCAGCGCGAGCGCTTCGACGACACCACCAAGTGCATTCTCTGCGCCGCGTGCACGTCGAGCTGCCCGGTGTTCTGGACCGACGGGCAGTACTTCGGCCCGGCCGCGATCGTGAACGCGCACAGGTTCATCTTCGACTCCCGCGACGAGAACGCCGCCGTGCGCTTGGACATCCTCAACGACCGGGAAGGCGTCTGGCGCTGCCGCACGACCTTCAACTGCACCGAGGCCTGCCCGCGCGGCATCCAGGTGACCCAGGCCATCGCCGAGGTCAAGCAGGCCATCATGCGCGGCAAGCCGTAACTTCCTTACGGGTTTCTCACGAACGGCGGCCATCGGCCGCCGTTCGTCGTTAACGGGCCTGGGCGGGCGCAACCGCTGGCTAGGCTGGTGCGATGAAGATCGGCGACATTGTCACCCGCATCATGGCCACCAGGCCGGTGCGGGTTTTCACCCATTTCGGGCAGAGCCGCGGGCCGGTCCTGGCCGCCGGCATGGCGTACCAGGCCATTTTCGCGATCTTTGCCGCCCTCTGGCTAGTCTTCTCGATCGCCGGTCTCTGGCTCGCCGGCAACCCCGACCTGATGGACCAGCTCTTCGCCCTGATCAACCAGTCCGTTCCCGGCCTGATCGGCCCGAAGGGGGTGGTCAATCCCGACGACCTGGCCAATACCGGCACCCTGACCTGGAGCAGTGCCATCGCACTGGTGGGCTTGCTCGCCACCACCCTCGGCTGGCTGAGTACGACGTCTCAGGCCGTGCGCGGCATCTTCGGCATGGGCCAGGAGACCACCTTCTTCGTGCTGGTCAAGCTGCGCGAGCTCGGGCTCGGCCTGGCCTTCGGCCTCGCTCTCGTCGTGTCGGCTGTCATCTCGATTGTCAGCACGGAACTCCTTCGCGGGTTCCTCGGCCTGCTCGGCCAGGGCACCGACTCGTTCTGGTTCATCGCCTCCACCCAGGCCGTCGCGCTCGTGATCGTGCTCATCATCGACACCATCACCCTCGCGGGCCTGTTCCGGGTGCTCTCCCGGGTGCGCATCCCCTTCCGCAACCTGCTCGTCGGGTCACTGCTGGGCGCGGTGGCGCTTGGCGTGCTCAAGGTGCTCGGCGCGGCTCTCCTCGGCGGGGCGGCGAAGAACCCGCTGCTGGCCGGGTTCGCGGTGATCATCGGCCTGCTGATCTGGTTCAACCTCACCTCCACCGTCACCCTGATCTCGGCCTCGTGGATCGCCGTCGGTATGATGGATGCCGGCATCCCACCATCCAGCCTGAGCGCCGACGAGGCGAAGAAGCTCGAAGACGAGAAGGAGGCGGCGGCGCTGCGCCTCGCCGCGACAGTGGAACTGCGCCAGGCCAGGCAGGCGCGGGACGGCGCATCCTGGTTGCAGCGCCCCAGCCGCAACCGCCGGCTGCGGAAGGCCCGGCAGCGTGCCGAGAAGTCCGGCGTCACGGAGCCCGCCGAACTCTAGCCGCCCCGGCCGGCGTCGGCGGCACTTAGTAGAATCGGGCCATGCCGTCTTCCTCCGCATCAGAGACCACCCGCCCCCTGCGCATCGCCAGCATCAACACCAACGGCATCCGGGCGGCGTACCGCAAGGGCATGGGCGACTGGCTCGCCACCCGCGACGTCGACATCCTCGCGATCCAGGAGGTGCGCGCCTCGACCGAGGACATCGAGGGCCTGCTCGGCCCGGAGTGGAGCATCCTGCACGACGCCGCGTCGGCCAAGGGCCGGGCGGGCGTGGCCATCGCCAGCCGCAAGACTGCGTCGATCCACCGGGTCGAGCTGGGCCACCCCGAGTTCGACAGCGCCGGTCGCTGGCTCGAGGCCGACTACGAGGTCAACGGCAAGATCGTCACCGTCGTGAGCACCTACGTGCACTCCGGCGAGGTGGACACGCCCAAGCAGGTCGAGAAGTTCACCTTCCTCGACTCCATGCTCACCCGGCTGCCCGAACTGGCCGCGCACAGCGAGCGGGTCGTCGTGCTCGGCGACCTCAACGTTGGACACCGCAAGTTCGACATCAAGAACTGGAAGGGCAACGTCAAGCGTGCCGGCTTCCTGCCCGCCGAGCGTGCCTACTTCGACCAGATCCTCGGCGCCGAGGACGAGACCGACTACAACAACGGCGCGGGCCTCGGCTGGGTGGACGTGGGCCGCAAGCAGGCCGGCGAGATGGACGGGCCGTTCACCTGGTGGTCCTGGCGCGGCCAGGCGTTCGACAACGACACCGGCTGGCGCATCGACTACCAGCTCGCGACGCCAGCGCTGGCGGCATCCGTCGTCAACTACACGGTCGACCGGGCGGATGCCTACGACCAGCGCTGGTCCGACCACGCCCCCGTGGTCGTCGACTACGCCATCTGACCAGTCCTCCCGCCGCGCACGCGGCTTTGCTCCTGACGAAAAGACTCCCCTGATGACCAAGACCCGCCTCTACTCCGGCATGCAGCCGTCCGCCGACTCGCTGCAGATCGGCAACTACATCGGCGCCCTGCTGAACTGGAAGAAACTGCAGCAGACCCACGACGCGTTCTTCTCAATCGTGGATCTGCACGCCATCA
This sequence comes from Cryobacterium adonitolivorans, assembly GCF_004402695.1. Classification (GTDB taxonomy): domain Bacteria; phylum Actinomycetota; class Actinomycetes; order Actinomycetales; family Microbacteriaceae; genus Cryobacterium; species Cryobacterium adonitolivorans. Next base: position 86,567 of record NZ_SOFL01000008.1, read on the forward strand.
CCGTGGCGCAAGACCCGGCGAAGCTGCGGGAGAACACCCGCGCGACCGCCGCGCAGTACATTGCGGCTGGCATCGACCCATCCGCGTCGACCCTGTACGTACAGTCGCACGTGGCCGCACACGCGCAGCTGGCCTGGGCTCTGAACACCCTCACGGGTTTCGGCGAGGCCAGCCGGATGACCCAGTTCAAGGACAAGTCGCTCAAGCAGGGCGCCGACGCCACCACGGTGGGCCTGTTCGCCTACCCGGTGCTGATGGCCGCGGACATCCTGCTCTTCCAGACCGAGATCGTGCCGGTGGGCGAGGACCAGCGCCAGCACGTTGAACTCACCCGCGACCTGGCCGCCCGGTTCAACTCCCGCTTCGGCGACACCTTCACGATTCCGGAAGCGAGCATCATCCGTGACACCGCGAAGATCTACGACCTGCAGAACCCCACCTCGAAGATGTCGAAGTCGGCCGAGTCGCACGCCGGCGTGATCTGGATGCTCGACGAGCCGAAAGTGACCGCGAAGAAGATCATGCGGGCCGTGACCGACGCCGAGGGCGGTGTGGTCTTTGACCGGGAGAACAAGCCCGGCGTGGCCAACCTGCTCACGATCTACTCCGTGATGGCGGAACGCTCCATCCAGTCACTCGAGGACGAGTACGCGGGCAAGGGCTACGGCGACTTCAAGAAGGGCCTGGCCGAGGTGGTCACCGAGACCTTCGGCACGATCCGCGGCCGGGTGCTCGAGCTGCTCGACGACCCGGCCGAGCTGGACCGGCTCCTGGCCGCCAACGCCGACCGGGCCGCCGCGGTGGCCGACGTCACCCTGGCCGGCGCATTCGATCGGATGGGCTTCCTGGCGCGCCGCTGAGGCGTACCGATGGTGCTGCGCTGATGCGTCCGGTCGAACTCTCGTCTCCGCTTCTCCGGCTGGACCAGCTGCGCCCCGACGACGCGGAGCAGGTCTTCGAGGACTGCCAGGACCCGGTCGGCGTTCATCACCGGGTTCGTGCCGGTCGGGTGGGCAGGGGACAGCGAGTACACCTGGGCGCTGCGGGTGGCCGGTGCCCCCGCGCTGCTCGGTGTAAACCTAGGGTCGACGCGCACGGGCCGCAAGGCCGGGTTCAGCTTTACCGGGCAGGGTCCCTCCCGGCCCGCGTACCGCGACGGCTCGCATCCGGTGTCAAGGCACGGCCTGCTGCACGCCACGGACGACCGCGTGCCGCACGCGGGTTGGCCGGCCGAGGTCGTGGGCGAAGGAGGTCCGCCGTGCGCTTCGCGGGGCGCCTGTGGCCGGAGAGGCTGCCGTGACCGTGCCCACTGTGGTGCTGTTCGACCTGGACGACACCCTGTTCGCGCACCGCGCGGCCGTGGCCGCCGGCATCCTCGGCCACGTCGCCGCGCAGGGCGGGCGGGGCGCTGCCACCGACCCGCACGCCGTCGTGACGCTGTGGAACGCCCTCGAGGAGCAGCACTACCACGCGTACCTCGCCGGCGACCTGGATTTCGCCGGCCAGCGCAGCGCCCGGGCCCGCGACTTCGCGGCCGCGCACGGCGTGGCGCTCACCTACGCCGAGGCCACCGCCTGGTTCGAGGACTACTTCGTGCACTACCGGGCGCATTGGCGACTGCACGAGGATGCGCTGCCCTGCCTCGACGAGCTGGCCCGGCGTTTTCCCGGGGTGCGGTTCGGGCTGATCACCAACGGGGAGCTGGCCTACCAGAGCGTCAAGCTGGCCGACACGGGTCTGGACGCCCGGGTGGAGCACGTAATCACCTCGGCCGAATTCGGGCTGAGCAAGCCGCGACCGGAGATCTTCCTGCACGCCTGCGCTCTGTTCGGCGCCGACCCGGCCCGCTCCGTCTATGTGGGCGACCGGCTGCGCACCGACGCCATCGGCGCCGCCGCCGCGGGGCTGTCCGGCTTGTGGCTGGACCGGGTCGGCACGGCGGGCCCTCCCCCGCCGGAGGCCGACCTCGCCGAGGCCCGCCAGCTGGGCGTCATCCGTCTCACTACCCTCGCCGCCCTGCCGGACGTCTTCGCCCCGCAATAGCCGGAGCGCTGCCCCCGTCCCGCCCGCCCCACATCCCGGTAGGTCTTGCATAACTCCTGCAATTCCCGGGTCGAGCTCCAGCCGATACTGCCGCGCCGCGGAATCCCGCCGAAGTCGACATTCGCCGACAAAATTCTGCAGGAGTTGTGCAAGGCCGCACTGGCGGCCAACGCAAGAAACGGGCGTGGCAGTGGCGGCCTCGTGACCCGGGCCGGAGGCCGCCTCGCCCAATTGGTCGGATGCATAACTCCTGCAATTCTCGGGTTGATGCCACTCGACGGTTCGAAATGCGGGTTTGGTCGAGTCCCGTCCAGCGGCTCTGCAGGAGTTATGCCCGTCGTCGGTGCCGCTGGGCGCGAACGGCAGCCGTTCGACGGAGCGACGTGGCGCGCACCGGGCCGGGCGCCCGGCCCGGCACTAGGTCAGGCTCTCGTGCCGACACCAGGGGTCAGCGGCGAAGTCAACGAGGCGGGATGCCGGCGCGGCTGATGTCGACCAGGCGACGGATGGCCGCGATCACAGTTTCGGGCTCGAACATGGTGTGCTGGTAGAGCACCCGCAGCGACAGGTAACCACGTTCGGCCAGGAGCAAGTCCCGGGTACGGTCCCGAATATGCTGCTCCCATTCCTTGTGGAAGGCCTGGCTGTCGGCCTCGACCACGACACAGCCCTCGACGAGCAGGTCGACCCGGCCTACCCCGTCGATGGATACCTGGATCTCGCAGCGAAGTCCGGCATCGAGGATCAACTGGCGCAGCACCGTCTCTTGGCCGGACTCGGACCTGGCGTCGATCAGCAGGCGAAGGGGCTGCTTTTCGGCGGGCACCCGGGCGAAGATCGAATCAAGGTCTCGAGGCCGGATGCGCCGCTCGTGTAACGCGAGATCCAGGGCCGCGAGGGCGAATCGAGGTTCCTGGCACCGGATGATCTGCACCAGGGCATCCTTGACACCGACGCAGAATTCATTGCCGTCGGCAGATTCGAGAAGCGGCCACCAGTGCAACTGCACGCCGTTGCGCGGTAGTTCGGCGAGCGGTCGAAATCGGGTGTGTGGGCTGCGGAGCCGTGAGGCCTCCCGGTCGACGTGCAGGTGCGTGTGGCTGTAGTCGAACGCGAACAGGCCGAGCTCGGCGGCCGCCGACACGCACGCCAGCCGGCCACCCACGCGGACCGCCTCGAGCGTGTGCTGGTCAAGACCGGGGCGGGCATAGTGGTCGCGGCGCACCCGGATGATGTCCTGTCGTCGAACCGCCTCGGTGATCTCGACGCCGCTGAGACCTCCCCTGCGCAGATCGACGCGGTGGATGATGCGGCGAGTGCCGAACAGGAATGCCAGGTAGACGGGCGTGGCCATACCTGAACCGTGCCGCTGGCGCGCATCCGCTGCCCGAATCACCGCACAGCTGTGCAGAACACGAGCGGCCGCACCCCTGTGCACAACTCCTGTCGGCCACTCCCCCCGGCCCCGCGTAATGCATAACTCCTGCAGAAAGACCGCCGGCCGGATGCCCAGCCCCGGAATTACCGGGCCGGCAGCCGGCCGGCATGAAAATAGCAGGAGTTATGCCCTCACCGTCGCGTCTTGGGGTGGGTGGGGGCGGTGGTGGGGGCTACAGGACGTCTTCGTCGACCCAGTCGAGGGTCTTGGTGACGGCCTTCTTCCAGTTGCGCAGCAGGCGCTCGCGCTCGGCGACCTCCATGTCGGGCTCCCAGCGGGCGTCCTCCTGCCAGTTGGCGCGCAGCTCGCCCAGGCCGCTCCAGAAGCCCACAGCCAGGCCGGCCGCATACGCGGCGCCGAGCGCGGTGGTCTCGGCCACGACCGGTCGCACCACGGGCACGCCGAGGATGTCGGCCTGGAACTGCAGCAGCAGGTTGTTGCCGGTGGCCCCTCCGTCGACCTTGAGCTCGGTCAGCGGCACCCCGGAGTCCGCATTCACGGCGTCGATGACCTCGCGGGTCTGGAACGCGATGGCCTCCAGCGCAGCCCGGGCGATATGGCCCTTGTTGACGAACCGGGTGAGCCCGACGAGCGCACCGCGAGCATCCGCGCGCCAGTACGGCGCGAACAGGCCGCTGAACGCCGGCACGAAATAGGCGCCGCCGTTGTCGTCCACGGTGCGGGCCAGGGTCTCGATCTCGCCCGCCGACGAGATCAGGCCGATGCTGTCGCGCAGCCACTGCACCAGCGACCCGGTGACGGCGATCGAACCCTCGAGGGCGTAGTGCGGTTCGGCGTCGCCGAGCTTGTAGCCCAGCGTGGTCAGCAGGCCGTTCTTGGAGTGGATGATCTCGGTGCCGGTGTTGAAGATCAGGAAGTTACCGGTGCCGTAGGTGTTCTTGGCCTCGCCCTGGTCGAAGGCGGCCTGGCCGAACGTTGCGGCCTGCTGGTCGCCGAGGATGCCCGCGATCGGCACCTCGCGCAGCAGGCTGTGCTCGTTCACGGTGCCANGGAGGAGCGGATCTCGGGCATCATCGAACGCGGCACCCCGAAGGTAGCCAGAATCTCGTCGTCCCATTCGAGGGTCTCGAGGTTCATGAACAGGGTGCGGCTGGCGTTGGTGACGTCGGTGGCGTGAACGCCGCCCTCCAGGCCTCCGGTGAGGTTCCAGAGCACCCAGGAGTCGGTGGTGCCGAACATCAGGTCGCCGCGCTCGGCCTTCTCGCGGGCGCCTTCGACGTTCTCCAGGATCCAGACGATCTTGGTGCCGGAGAAGTAGGTGGCCAGCGGCAGGCCCACGGTGGCCTTGAACCGGTCACCGCCGCCATCCGCGGCGAGGCGGTCGACGATCGGCTGGGTGCGGGTGTCCTGCCAGACGATGGCATTGTAGACCGGCAGGCCCGTGGTGCGGTCCCAGACCACGGCGGTCTCACGCTGGTTGGTAATGCCAACGGCCTCGATGTCGTGCCGAGTGAGGTTGGCCTTGGACAGGGCCTGGCCGATCACCTGCCGGGTGTTTCCCCAGATCTCCATCGGGTCGTGCTCGACCCAGCCGGCGCGGGGGAAGATCTGTTCGTGCTCGAGCTGGCCGGTGGAGATGATCGACCCCGAGTGGTCGAAGATGATGGCGCGGGTGCTCGTGGTGCCCTGGTCGATGGCGAAGATGTACTTGTCACTCATGTCGGAACTCCTGTGTTGGGACTGATGGGACGTGGTTGTTGACGGTAGGGATGAAACGGATGGATCAGGTGAGGATGGGCAGCAGCACGAGGGAGGCCCAGCCGGCGAGCACGCCGCCGATGACCGGACCGACAACGGGGACCCACGAGTAGGACCAGTCGGAGGATCCCTTGCCCTTGATCGGCAGCAGGAAGTGTGCGATGCGCGGCCCGAGGTCACGGGCCGGGTTGATGGCGTAACCGGTGGGCCCGCCGAGCGACGTGCCGATCACGATCACGAGCAGCGCCACCGGAAGGGCACCGAGAGCCGCGAGGCCACCGCTTTCGCCCTGGCGTCCGCCGCCGAAGGCGATCACCACGAACACCAGCACGAAGGTGCCGATGATCTCGGTGACCAGGTTCCAGCCGTACGAACGGATGGCCGGACCGGTGGAGAAGACGCCGAGCGTGTTCGCGGCCTCCGGTTCCTGGTCGAAGTGCTGCTTGTATGCCAGCCACACCACGATCGCGCCGAGGAAGGCGCCGATCATTTCCGCGGCGAGGTAGGTGAGTACCGAGACGACGTTCACCGGAACGCCGGAGCCGAACTCGGTGGCGCCGGAGGCCACGAGGCCGAGCGTCACCGCCGGGTTCAGGTGGGCGCCGGAGTTATACGAGACGATCACGCCGACGAAGACCGCGAGGCCCCAGCCGATGGTGACCATGAGGAACCCGCCTCCGAAGCCCTTGTTCTTCGTGAGGGCGACGTTGGCGACGACGCCACAGCCGAGGAGGACCAGGAGGGCTGTGCCCACCACCTCCGAGAGGAATACAACACCGAGATTGTCCACATTGACCTTTCGTGTTCTCGGCGCACGCGGAAGGTTCCGCGCACACCGTCGTGCAGCAATGGGGAGCGGAGAAGTCCTCCGCTCCCTCCGAAGTAGTGGGAAGTTCTAGAGCGAGTGCACCGAGTCCGCGGCTGCCAGGTCGACGCCGTGCACTTCACGCAGCTGCCGGGTGGCCTTGGCCACCTCGTCGGCGCTCGTGGCGGCATCCCAGCCCAGCACGGGGGCGAGCACCCCGGCCAGCTCGACGAACAGGTCGACGCTGAGCCCGCCGACGAACGCAAGGCTGGTGCGGCGCAGCAGCAGGTCGATCAGGTGGGTGACCGCCTCTTCGCGAGCCAGGTACTCGATCTCCCGGCGGGTGTACAGCGGGTTGTGTGCCAGGGGCGCATCCGGCTGCTCGGTGAGGAAGTCGATGATTGCGCCGGCCCGGGTGCCGTACCGGGTGAGCAGGGCCTGCGCGCGCGGGCGGCCGACCTCGTCGCCGTGCGCGGCGAGCCAGACGGTGTGGGCCGCGGGCGTGGCCGGGAAGTCCTTGCCGCCGCCGATGGCGAGCCCCTCGGTGGACACCGTGCGCGGCAGGCCGAGCAGGGTGAGAATGTCGCCGCTGAGGTGTTCGGCCAGGGCGCGGAAGGTGGTCCACTTGCCGCCGACCAGGCTGAGCAGGGTGCCGGGGCGCTCGCCCAGCGGGCTGGACTCGATGCGGTAGTCGCGGGACACGAAGCCGGGAGCCTCGTCGTCGTGCCGAGGCAGCGGGCGCACGCCGGAGAACCTGAACACGATGTGCGAGCGGTCCACCGTGATGTCGGGAAAGACGTGCCTGACCAGGTCGAAGAAGTAGTCGATCTCGTCCTCGGTGGTGCGGATCGGCTGGGTCATGTCGTGCTCGAGATCGGTGGTTCCGATGAGCACCCGGCCGGCCAGCGGGTAGATCAGCACGATGCGGCCGTCGTTGTTCTCAAAGAAGATCTCGCCACCGCCGGTCGCGGCGAGGAGTTCCGGGTGGTCGAGCACGATGTGCGAACCCTTGGTGCCGCCCATGTAGGTGCTGGCCTGGCCGAGCGCCGAGTTGGTCAGGTCGGTCCACGGGCCGGAGGTATTCACGACGACGTCAGCGGCGAAGCTGAATTCCTCACCGGTCACGGTGTTGCGCAGGCGCACGCCGTCGGCATCCATCCCCACCGCTTCGACGTAGTTGGCGGCGCGGGCGTGCTCGCCGGTGTCGAGGCCGTCGCGGAGCACGTCCAGCGCGAGGCGCTCAGGGTCGTGCATCGACGCGTCGTAGTAGGTGGCCGTGTACTTGAGGCCGGGGTTCAGCCGCGGGAGGCGCTCGAGCGACTTCTTGCGGCCGTGGAATTCGTGCTTGGGCACAGAGCCGCCGTCGCGGGAGAAAGAATCGTAGAGGACCAGGCCGACCTTGATCAGCAGTGCACCCCGCTCCTGCGCCTTGCCCTGCTTGTGGGTGAGGAAGCGCAGCGGGGCGGCAAGCACGCCGGACAGCGCGGAGAACATCGGCACCGTGGTCTTCAGCGGCTTCACGTAGTGCGGGGCGATCTTCAGCAGGCCGTTGCGCTCGGTGACCGACTCCTTGACGAGCCTGAATTCCCCGTTCTCCAGGTAGCGGATGCCGCCGTGGATCATGTGCGACGACGCCGCGGAGGCGCCGGAGACGAAGTCGCCGCGGTCGACGATGGTGACGTCCACACCCTGCAGCGCCAGGTCGCGGAAGGTGGCGATGCCATTGATGCCGGCGCCGATGATGAGCACCTTCGCGTGCGGGCGCTGGGCGAGGGCGGATCGGGCGGAATCAGCGGGCGAGGAGACGGGGATGGACTGCACTGTTCACTACCTTTGTTCGTACTTCGGCCGGGCGGTACCCGGCCGAATTGATGCGGACGGCCCAGCCGGGTTTGCGCGGGGGCCCTCCATATGGATTAATCAAGCTTGAGTAGATCAATCACATCCGGTCAAGCCGGGTGAACAAACGTGCAAGGAGGGGCTGTGAGCCTCGTCGACGAGTCGCAGTCCGATCGGGTGCGGGATGCCCTCACGGCCGCGCACCTGTATTACATGCAGGACCTGACCATGGATGCCATCGCCCACGAGCTGCACACCTCCCGCTCTTCGGTGTCCCGCCTGCTCAGTCACGCCCGCGCTACCGGCCTCGTCGACATCCAGATCCGCTCCCCCCTGGACGCCCCGAGCCGCCTCGAACTGCTCATCCAGGAGCGGTTCCACATCACCGCGCACGTCGTTCCGGTGCCCGATCACGCCACGGATGTCGACAGATTGGAGCGGGTGGCGCTCTCGGTTGCACGGATTCTCGGCCAGTTCTTCGACTCGAACATGGTGATGGGCATCGCCTGGGGGTCGACGATGAACGCCATCAGCCGCCACGTGACGCCCAAGCAGACCCACGGTTCGCAGATCATCCAGCTCAACGGCGCCGGCAACATGCGCACCACCGGCCTCAGCTACGCCAGCGAGATCCTCGGCCGGTTCGGCTACGCCTTCGGCGCGCACGTGCACCAGTTCCCGGTGCCGGCGTTCTTCGACAGCCCGGCAACCAAGCAGGCGCTCTGGCGCGAACGCAGCGTGAGCCGGTTGCTCGAAATGCAGGCTCGGATGGACGTGGCCCTGTTCGGCCTCGGCTCGCCGTTCTCCGAGGTGCCCAGCCACGTCTACGCGGGCGGCTACCTCGAGGAGCCGGACTACGCGTCGCTCAGCCGCTCGGGCGTGGTGGGCGACGTGGCCACCATCTTCTACCGGGCCGACGGCTCCACCGACGGGATTCCGCTGAACACCCGCGGCACCGGTCCGGACTTCGACGTCCTGCGGCGCACCCCGCGGCGGCTCTGCGTCGTCTCGGGGGCAGCCAAGCTGCCCAGCCTTCGCGGGGCGTTGAAGGCCGAGCTGATCACCGATTTGTTCGTCGACGAGAGCACCGCCCGAGCCCTGGTCGCCAGCGCCTGAGGACTCCGAGACGCCGTCGGGTTACGTCGGGAATACTTCGGAGCGGTGCGCGTTGAGATATAACTGACTATAAGAAACGTGCTCCGGGGTCGGTGAGAATCCGAACCGGCGGTGAGAGTCCGCGAGCGGGAACCCGATGTTTGGGTTCTTAGTTGAGCTGGTGAAATTCCAGCACCGACGGTTAAAGTCCGGATGGGAGGCGCACGAATCGATGGTTCCTGGTGGACCGTCGACGGTTTTCGCGTACGCGAAAAACCCCCTCCCGGAGAGCGTCAACACGACGGGACAGGGAATGCACCAGCAGCACACGCTCGCAAGCGCCATGCGCCGAGCCCTGCAGCTGGCGGGCAACGGACCGGCAGAGGGCGTCAATCCCCGGGTCGGCTGCGTGATCCTCAGCCCGGCCGGCGAGGTCCTCGCCGAAGGCTGGCACCGCGGCGCCGGCACCTGCCACGCTGAGGTGGATGCCCTCGCCCAGCTCGACGCGGATGCCGCCCGCGGCGCCACCGCCGTCGTCACCCTCGAGCCCTGCAACCACACTGGCCGCACCGGCCCGTGCGCGCTGGCCCTCATCGAGGCCGGCGTGGGAAACGTGGTCTACGCCGTCGCCGACCCCGGGCCGCATTCTTCCGGCGGCGCCGCCCGCCTGCGGGCGGCCGGGATCGACGTTGCCGGCGGCCTGCTCGCCGACGAGGTCGAGGCGTTCCTCGCCGACTGGCTGATTTCGGCGCGCCTGGGCCGACCGTTCGTGACCGTGAAGTGGGCCTCCAGCCTCGACGGCCGCGCCGCCGCCGCCGACGGCTCCAGCCGCTGGATCACCGGGCCGGCCGCCCGTCAGGACGTGCACGAGCGCCGCGCCCGCGCCGACGCGATCCTGGTGGGCACCGGCACCGCCCTGGCCGACGACCCGTCGCTGACCGCCCGAGCCGCCGACGGCGCCTTGCTGCCGCACCAGCCGCGGCCCGTGGTGGTGGGGTGCCGGCCGGTGCCGGCCGACGCGGCCGTGCGCCGGCATCCGCTCACCCCATGGTTCATACCCGGGCACGACGTGGCGGCCCTGTTGCGTGAACTGCACGAGCGCGGCATCCGCCGGGTCTTTGTTGAGGGCGGCCCCACCGTGGCCAGCGCGTTCGTGCGGGCCGGCCTGGTCGACGAGTACCTCATCTACCTCGCGCCCACCCTGCTCGGCGGAGACAAGCTGGCCCTGGGCGACATCGGTGTCGCCGGCATCGACGGGCAGCTCCGGCTGCGGATCAGCGAGCTGCAGTACCTCGGCGAGGACATCCTGCTGGTCGCCCGGCCGGCCGGCGCCGACGAGACCAGTCCTATCGACCAGACCGACCAGACCACCCGGGCCACCCCGGCAGAGACAAGCTGAAGGACCACCATGTTCACCGGAATCATTGAGGAGCTCGGCACCGTCGAGCGTATCGAGCACACGGCGGATGCCGCCCGCCTCACCATCCGCGGCCCGCTCGTAGTCGACGGCGCCGGGCACGGCGACTCCATCTCGGTGAACGGCGTCTGCCTCACCGTGGTGGAGCAGACCCCCGATACCTTCACCGCCGACGTCATGGAGCAAACCCTGTCGATGTCCACCCTCGCCGGCATAACCGAGGGCGCACCGGTGAACCTCGAACGCGCCGCACTGGTGGGAGGCCGCCTGGGCGGCCACATCGTGCAGGGCCACATCGACGGCACCGGCACGGTGCTGGACGTCGTGCAGGGCGACGCCTGGCGGGTCGTGCGCTTCAGCCTCGATGCGAGCCTGGCGCCGCTGGTGGTGGACAAGGGCTCGATCGCCATCGACGGAGTCTCCCTCACCGTGAGCACCATCTCCCCCGCCGGCCGGCCCGACCAGTGGTTCGAAGTGTCGCTGATCCCCGAGACCCTCGGCGCCACGACGCTGGGCGGCCTGGCGGTGGGCGACAGGGTCAATCTGGAGACCGACATCCTCGCCCGGCACGTGCAGCGGATGCTCGCCCTCGCGGCGAGCGCCACCGACCGCGCCGCCGCCGAACCCGCCGTTCCCTCCGACGTCCCATCCGAAACATCCGCACCATCCGCCGTTCTAAGGAGCACCCCATGAGCCTCGCCGACATCCCCACCGCACTGGCGGCACTCCGGCTCGGCAAGCCCGTCATCGTCGCCGACGACGAGGGCCGCGAGAACGAGGGCGACGTGATCATCTCCGCACAGCTGGCCACCCAGGAGTGGATCGCCTGGACCGTGCGCCACTCAAGCGGCTTCATCTGCGCGCCGATGACCAATGACATCGCCGACACCCTCGACCTGCCCGTCATGGTGTTGAACAACGAGGACCCGCGCGGCACCAACTACACGGTCACCGTCGACGCCGCCGATCGCTTGAGCACCGGCATCAGCGCCGCTGACCGGGCGCACACCCTGCGGGTGCTGGCCGAGCCGACGTCCACGCCGGCCAGCCTCAACAGGCCCGGCCACATCCTGCCGTTGCGGGCCATGGACGGCGGGGTGCGGGAGCGCGACGGCCACACCGAGGCCGCGGTCGACCTGATGAAGCTGGCCGGACTCACCCCCGTCGCCGGGATCGCCGAGATCGTGGCGGACGACGGCGAGATGATGCGCCTACCCGGGCTGCTCGTGCTCGGCGAGCGCGAGGGCGTACCGGTGATCACCATCGCAGACCTCATCGCGCACCTGCAGGAGTTCCACTGCGACGACGACCTCGCCTCGGTGAGCCCGATCCGCGAATCACCGCGGGTGGACTTCGAGGTGGAGACCACGGTGCCCACCGAGCACGGCTCGTTCCAGATCCGCGCGTACCGCGACCGGATGACCGGGGCTGACCATGTGGCGATCGTCTCCGGCAGCCCCAGGGACGGCGCCCTCGTGCGAGTGCACTCCGAATGCCTCACCGGCGAGGCCTTCGGCTCGCTCAAGTGCGAGTGCGGGCCGCAGTTGCAGGCCGCGCTGGACACCATCGAACGCGAAGGCGGCGTGGTGGTGTACCTCCGCGGCCAGGAGGGTCGCGGCATCGGCCTGATCAACAAACTGCGCGCCTACAAGCTGCAGGAGGACGGCCTGGACACCCTCGACGCGAACCTCGCGCTGGGCCTGCCGGCAGATTCCCGCGACTACGGCGCGGCCACCGCCATCCTCGACGAGCTTGGCCTTCGCTCGGTGCGGCTGCTCACCAACAACCCGGAGAAGGTACGCCAACTCCAGGCCTACGGCGTGACGGTCACCGAGCGGGTGCCACTGGTCGTTGGCGTGGGCAGCCACAACGAGGACTACCTCGCCGCCAAGCGTGACCGCATGGGCCACGAAATCTCAGCACACCAGATCGTGAAAGGACTCGCACTATGAGTGGAGCAGGATCCCCCGACATTGACGTCGACGGCACCGGACTGGAGGTGGTGATCGTCGCAGGCCGCTGGCACGACGTGATCACCGACGGTCTCATCGCCGGCGCCACCCGGGTGCTCGAGGCGTCGGGGGCCAGCTACTCGCTGGTGCGGGTGCCCGGCAGCTTCGAGCTGCCCGTTGCGAGCAAGGTGGCGCTGGACAGCGGCGCCGACGCGGTGGTGGCGCTGGGTGTGATCATCCGCGGCGGCACCCCGCACTTCGAGTACGTGTCGGCGGCGGCGACCGATGGCCTCACCCGGGTTGCGCTGGACACCGGCAAGCCCGTCGGTTTCGGCGTGCTCACCCTCGACGACGAGCAGCAGGGCCTGGACCGGGCCGGACTGCCAGGCTCGAAGGAGGACAAGGGCGAGGAGGCCGCCACCGCGGCACTGGCCACGGCCCTGGTACTCAAAGCCCTGCGCGAGCGCTAAGCGGCCGCTTTGCCCACGAGGTCTCGACTGGCTCGACCAACGGGATGGGGGCGTCCGCTGGCGGAGCTAACGGGGCGCCAGGAGCGCGGTGACCCGTTCGAGCAGGTCGTTGGCGCGGAACGGCTTGATCAGGTAACCATCCGCGCCCGTCGCCATGGCCAAGGCGATGTCGCTGTCCTGCGACTTGGCGGTGAGCAGCAGGATGCGCGGCTGGGTCAGCGCGGTGTCAGCGCGGACCTGCGCGCACACCTCGATTCCCGTGAGCTTGGGCATCATCCAGTCCAGCACGATCAGGTCGGGCGCGCCGGCTCGGGCGGCCGCGAGGCCCTCCTCGCCGTCGCCCGCCTCAGACACCTCGTGCCCGGCCCGGCGCAGTTTGTGGCCGATCAGGGCCCTGACGTCCTCGTCGTCCTCGACGATCAATATGCGTGGCATTCGGCGTGTCCCCTGAATCGGCGTTCAAACTTTCGCGTGTGTCACCCGCAGTGGGCACACGACACGCTACGTTGACATTATCCAATCGCGCCGCGGTCGGTTTCACAGGGGGAGACACCACGCCGGTGAACAATGTCGTCGCTTGGCTTTGGGCCGCGCCGCGCCATTGGCGGTATGCGGCAATACTCGCGCTCCTGCTGATGGCCTACGGCCTCGGCCGTGCCTCTCTCGCGGCGCCGCCCTCGCAGACCGGCGTCGCTCACTGGTGGCCCGCCGCCGCCGCGGCCGTGCTCGCCATGTGCGTGGCCAGGGGCAGGGAACGCGTTGTGGTGGCGGCACTGGTTGCCGTGGTCGGCGTGGCCTCGAATCTCGGCGGCGGCCGGCCGCTGCCCGTGGCCATCGGATTCGGGCTGGCCAACGCCCTGGAGGCGATGGTGGTCACCGGCATCCTGGCCACCCGCGACGAACCCGCCCGGCTGCACACTGTGCGCGAGGTGCTCCGGTTCGCCATCGCGGCGGTGTGCGGTGCCGTGACGATCGGGGTCGTTGCGGCGGGCACCCTGGTCCTGTTCGAGAGTGCTGACTTCGGCACTGTGCTGCTCTCCGCCGTCCCCTCGCACGCGTTCGCGGTCTTCGTTCTCGTTCCGCTCGCCCTGGTGCAGAGCAGCCGGGGCCGGCCGGAGCGCCGCCTGGAGTTACTCATCCATGTGGGCGTGATGCTCCTGCTGCTCGGCGTGGCGTACGGGCCGGGCCGGTTGCTGCCGATCTCCTTCCTGATCCTGCCCCTGCTCACCTGGGCGGCGTTCAGGTTCGGCATCCGGATCGTGGCCTGGGAACTGTGCGGAACGGCGCTGGTCACGTCGGGTCTGACCACGATGGGGGTCGGCTACGTCACCTCCAGCCCGGGCACCACCATCGCTACGGCCGGGTCTTTCGTGCAAATCTTCCTGGTCACCTACGCCAGCTCGGTTCTGCTGCTGGCCGCCGAGCTTGCCCAGCGCGACGACGTCCTCACCCGGGAACGGGAGGCGGTGCACGCCCTGCGTGAGCTCAACCGGCAGAAGGACGATTTCGTCTCATCGGTCAGCCACGAACTGCGCACCCCGATCACGAGCATCCTGGGCTTCGCCGAAGAGCTGGAGGACACCGCGCTCGACGCCGATCAGGCCCGGTTCACCCGGGTTATCGTGCGCAACTCGCACCGGCTGGCGCAGGTGGTGGAGGACCTGCTCGACCTCTCCAAGATGAGCACCCAGTCCGATGCCGACCAGGCCGAGCCCATCAACCTGGCGGCGCTGGTGGCCGAGTGCGTCGAGGAACTGGCCCCGCAGGCGCACGCCGCCGGGGTGAGCCTGACCGCCGAGTTCGGCGCCGGGCCGTTCGATATGCGCAGTTCCTCCGCCGACCTGCGCCGGGTGCTCACGAACCTGGTCTCAAACTCCGTCAAATTCACTCCCCCGCACGGCCAGGTTTGGGTCGGCTGCACCGCCGACGGCGACGGCCTGCTGCTCACCGTCAGCGACAACGGCGTCGGCATCCCTCCTCAGGACATCGAGCGGGTCTTCGACAGGTTCTTCAGGTCGGCGAGCGCCGAGTTGCTGGCGGGCACCGGGCTCGGGCTTCCCCTCACCAAGGGGCTCGTCGACAGGCTCGGCGGCACCATCGACCTGCAGTCCGACGGCCGCGCCGGCACCCACGTCACCGTTGCCCTCCCCCGCGTCCCGCCGCAGGCCGCCGCCGCGGCCCCCGAGTCCGATTCGTCCGGCGCGCCAGCGCGAATGTAGGCTGCAACAGGCCGCCACAAGCGGCCGACCTCTTGTTCCTGAGCGTTACCCCGTCCGCCCCAGACGACTGACCGCCGGCCGCCGCCGCACGCTGCTCTGGGTCACCGCGGGCATCGTGGTGTTCGGGTTCCTGTTCGTGCCGCTGCTGGGCGCCGGGTTCCCCGGCGTGATGATCTTCCTGATCCTCGGCTTCACCCTGATGGGCATGACGTTCGGACCGATGGGCGCCCTGCTGCCCGAGCTGTTCCCCACCCAGGTGCGCTACACCGGCTCCGCGTTCGCCTACAACATGAGCTATCCTCGGCGCTGCCGTTGCCCCGTTTATCGCCGTGTGGCTGTGGACCCTCGGTGAGGGCAGCCCGTTCTGGGTCGGAATCTACCTCTCGGCGATGGGCCTGATCACCCTGGTGGCGCTGTACCTCAGCCGCGAGACCCGCGACCTCGACCTGGAGCGCTGACCCGGGCGCCCGTGTCAACGAGGGTTGACACGGGCACAGGCTGTCAACTAGCGTTGACATCATGTTGGATGACACCGGACGCACACTGATCGGCGACGCCGGCTCGGGTGACCCGTTCACCGCGCTGCGGGCGATCAAGGCGATGCGCGGAGAGCTTGACCGGGCCGAGGCCGTCGCCGTGCGGCGAGCACGAAACTCAAACTCCTCCTGGCAACTGATCGCCCTCGCGCTCGAGGTCTCCCGCCAGGCCGTGCACAAGAAGTACGGCCGCAGATAATCCGGGCCGGCGCCGGTTAAGCTCGACTGGTGAGTACGACTACCCCCGGCACAGCCTCGTCCGAGACCCCCGCACCGAAACCGCGTTCCCGGATGGGCCGTCGCAGCGCTCAAGCCGAGGGGCCGCGGGCATCCTTCAGCCAGCTGCTGCCCTACCTATCCGAACACAAGGCCGTGCTCAGCGTGGTCGTGGTGCTCAGCGTCCTCGGCGCCGCCGCGAGCCTGGCCCAGCCGTTGCTGGTGAGCCAGGTGATCACCCTCGTCGAGGCCGGCGATCCGCTGAACAACATCGTCACCGCGCTCGTCGCCCTCGTTGTGGTCTCCGCGCTGATCAGCGGCTACCAGCACTACCTGCTGCAGCGCACCGGCGAGGGCGTGGTGCTCTCCAGCCGCCGCCGGCTGATCGGGCGGATGCTGAACCTGCCGATCAGCCAGTTCGACGCCCGCCGCACGGGAGACCTGGTCTCCCGGGTCAGCTCGGACACCACCCTGCTGCGCGCCGTCCTCACCCAGGGCGCGGTCGAGGCCATCGGCGGGTCGCTCACTTTCATCGGGGCCATCATCGCGATGCTCATCATCGACCCGGTGCTGCTCGGCCTGACGGTGCTCGTGATCGCCGTGTCGGTAGTCACCGTGGTGTTGCTGTCGCGGCGCATCCGCACCGCCAGCCTGGCCGCGCAGACCAAGGTCGGCGACCTGGCCGCCAGCGTGGAACGGGCCATCAGCGCCGTACGCACGGTGCGCGCCGCCAACGCCACCGCCCGCGAGATCGCGGTGGTCGAAAAGGATGCCGAGGGCGCCTGGCAGATGGGCATCAAGGTCGCCAAGGTCTCGGCCTTGGTGGTGCCGATCGCCGGTATAGCCCTGCAGGTGTCGCTGCTGGTCGTGCTCGGCGTCGGCGGTTTCCGGGTGGCCGCCGAAAGCATCACCATCGCCGACCTGGTCTCGTTCATCCTGTTCCTGTTCATGATGATCATGCCGCTGGGCCAGTTCTTCGGCGCGATCACCTCGGTCAACTCGGCGCTTGGTGCGCTCGGCCGCATTCAGGAGATCATCGACCTGCCCAGCGAGGACCAGTTCGACCGCGACATCGCCCCGCTGGCCATTGTGGTAGGCGCCGCGAACGCCAGGGTCAACCCGGATGCGCCGGCGATCTCCTTCGAGGACGTGCGGTTCCACTACACCCCCACCGTGCTCGCCACGACGGATGCCGCCACCGGCGAGCAGCTCGCCACCGTGGACCCCGGCGCGGACGCGATCACCTCGGCTGCCGCCCCCGCCCCTCAGACGCCGGTGCTGCGCGGGGTGTCGTTCAGCGCCCCGCGCGGCCTGCGCACCGCGTTGGTGGGGCCGTCCGGCGCCGGCAAGAGCACCATCCTCGCGCTGATCGAGCGGTTCTACGACGCCGACTCCGGCGTGGTGCGGCTCGGCGGCCTGGACATCCGGAGCCTGGACCGCACCGACCTGCGTGCGCAGATCGGTTACGTGGAGCAGGACGCGCCCGTGCTGGCCGGATCACTGCGTGACAACCTCACCCTCGCCACGCCGGACGCCACCGACGAGCAATGCGTGGCCGTGCTGCACGCCGTGAACCTCGGCGAAGTACTCGACCGTGACCCGGCCGGCCTCGGCGCGGCGGTCGGCGAGGACGGCGTCAAGCTTTCCGGCGGAGAACGCCAGCGCCTGGCGATCGCCAGGGCGCTGCTCGCGGCGCCGCCGATCCTGCTGCTGGACGAGTCCACATCGAGCCTGGACGGCATGAACGAACAGCTGATGCGCGAGGCCATCGACGCCGTGGCCGTGGACCGCACCCTCATCGTGATCGCGCACCGGTTGTCCACCGTGGTGGACTCGGACCAGATCGTGGTCCTCGACCACGGCGAGGTCGTGGGCACCGGCACCCACTCCGAGCTGGTGCTTTCCACTCCGCTGTACCGCGACCTCGCCAAGCACCAGCTGTTGGTCTAACCAACACCCGCGAGCTGTTCGCCGAGATGCCGCAAAAGGCCTCTCCCCGCGTCGCGAGGGGCCTTTTGCGGCGAGTCGGGTGGGGTCAGCGGCGGATGAAGCGCAGCGTGACGATCTCGAACGGTCGCAGCGTCAGGGTCAGCGCGTGCGACTCCACCGGCAGCGGCGCCCCTGCGGCCAGTTCCACCCTGGGGTCGGCCAGCGGGCGCTCGAGCAGGTCGGTTTCGACCACCTCCGTCGCCTCGAAGTGCCGGATGAGCCGGGCCGTCGACCGGTTGCCGTGCGCTTCGTAGAGTCGCACGATCAGGTCGCCGCTCCGGTCCTCGGCGAGCTTGACCGCCTCGACCACTATGGCCGGGTTGTCGACCCGCAGCAGGGGCTCGATGGTCGCGTCGGCCACGCCGGTCACGGTGCGCAGCGGCAGGTTCAGCCGGTAGCCCTCGGCCACGGCCTCGGGGATGCCGGAGCCCACCCGGAGGGAGACCCGCAGTTCGTGCCGGCCCTGGTCGGCGGCGGGGTCGGGGAACACCGCAGCGCGCAGCAGCGACAGCCGCACCGTGGTCGCGGACCGGCCGGCACCATCCGGGGACCGGCTGATGTCATGCCCATAGGTGGAATCGTTACCCACGGCCACCCCGTAGCCGGGCTCGCCCACGTGCGCCCAGCGGTGCGCCACTGTCTCGAAGCGGGCGGCATCCCAGGACGTGTTGGTGTGCGTGGCCCGGAAGACGTGGCCGAACTGGATCTCCGAGGCGGCGCGATCGGCGTTCACGTCGAGCGGGAACGACAGCTTGAGCAGCTTCTGCCGTTCGTGCCAGTCTAGGTCGAGGTGCAGGTCCACCGCCGGCGACCCCGCCGACAGGGTGATGTCCTCGACCACGCGCGACGAACCGAAGACGCGGGTCACCCGCACGCCGACCCGTTCGGGCGAATCCAAGAACACCTCGACGGACTCGGCGGCAGTCAGGGCGATGGTGTGCCGTTTGTAGTGTTCATCGATGTCCCATGCGTCCCACTGGGTGGGAGTGTCGCGGTGCAGTTGCAGCAGGTTGCCCCGGGAACCCGCCGGCACCAGCTCGCGATGCGCCGCCACGTCCCGCAGCGAGCTGAAGAGCCCGTTGGTGTCGATGGTGACGGCCACGAGTCCGTTGTCGAGCACAAGGCCCGCCGCCGTGCGGGTCAGGGTGACGTCGGGCTTCGGCGCTGCCGAATCGGGGCGGGCGGCATCCGCGCCCGCCAGCCCCGCGACGCCGTCGATGGCGTACGGACCCGCGTTGAGCAGCACGGTGGCGTCGCCGTCGAAGCACAGCTCTCGCACCGACGTCTCGATCAGCCCGGTCAGGGTGTCGGCGACGGTGGCGTAGTTGCGTTCGGCTTCCTGGTGCACCCAGGCGATGGACGAGCCGGGCAGGATGTCGTGGAACTGTTGCAGCAGCACGGTGTGCCAGGTCTGTTCGAGCAGGTCGTACGGGTACGCGGCCCCCGAACGCACGGCCGCTGTGGTCGCCCACAGTTCGGCCTCGCGCAGCAGGTGCTCGCTGCGGCGGTTGCCGCGTTTGGTGCGCGCCTGGGAGGTGTAGGTGCCCCGGTGGAACTCGAGGTACAACTCGCCGAGCCACACCGGTGGCTCGGGGTACTCGGCCTCGGCAGCTTCGAAAAACCGGCGCGGGCTGGACAGCTCAACCGTCGGCGAGCCTTCCAGCGACTCGGTTCGGCGGGCGGCGGCGATCATCTCCGTGGTCGGTCCGCCGCCGCCGTCCCCCCAACCGAATGGAACGAGCGATGTGTTAGCCGTCCCCTTTTCGGCATACTGGTGCTCCGCTCGCGCCAGCTCCTCCCCCGACAACTCCGCGTTATACGTGTCGACGGGAGGGAAGTGTGTGAAAATCTGGGTGCCGTCGATGCCTTCCCACCGGAAGGTGTGGTGCGGCATCAGGTTGGTCTCGTTCCACGAGGTCTTCTGGGTCAGGAACCACCGCGAACCGGCCGCCGCCACGATCTGCGGCAACGCCGCCGAGTAGCCGAACGAATCGGGAAGCCATACCTCCAGCGGCTCGACGCCGAATTCCTCCATGAAGAAGCGTTTCCCGGCCACGAATTGGCGGGCCAGGGCCTCCCCGCCGGGCATGTTGGTGTCCGACTCGACCCACATCCCGCCCACCGGCACGAAGGCGCCGGCCGCGACCTGCGCCTTGACCCGGGCGAACAGCTCCGGGTAGTGCTCCTTGAGCCACGCGTACTGCTGGGCGGATGAGGCGGCGAACGTGAAGTCGGGGTTCTGCTCGATCAGGGCCAGCACATTGGAGAAGGTGCGTGCCACCTTGCGCACGGTCTCACGCACCGGCCAGAGCCAGGCACTGTCGATGTGTGCGTGCCCCACGGCGTGCAGATGGTGAGCGCTGGCGTTTGCCGGCCGAGCGAGCACCCCGGCGAGCGCGGAGCGCCCGAGGGCTGCGGTGCCCGCGACATCGTCGGGGTCCACGACGTCGATGCTTCGTTCGAGAGCCCGCAGGAGCTCTGCCCGCCGCGCCAGACCCTTCGGCAGCTCGCGCATGAGACCCGTCAGGGTCCAGAAGTCCTGGAGGAGCTCCCACACGGTCTGGTCCTTGAGGACGACGTCCACCTGCCGGAGTCGGTAGATCGGTGTGGCCCCGGCGGTGGCGGGGTCGCCCTGGTCGGTGGCGACGAAGGTGAAGCCGGAGGTGACATCCGGGTTGGCGGCCGCCTCGATGTAGAGGTCGATCTGCCCGCCGGGTCCCGTCGCCAGCGGGACGGAGCGGTTGCGGGGCTCGACGGCCTTGAGGATGACGCCATCCGGCGACCAGACCAGGCCTTCCGCCTGGAACCCCGGGGTCGCTTTGCTGAAGCCGAGGTCGACCAGGAGTTCAACCCGCAGGGCGTCATCGACCGGCCACTCCGCCGGAACACTGCCGGTGATGTGCAACCAGGTCGTCCCCCACGGGCGTCCCCAGGCCCGGCCGGTGCCGAAGGGGCTGTAGTCCTGGCGGATGGCGTCGTCGAACGGCACGGGCTCTCCCGGCGCATCCCAGGATTCGATGGCCAGGGGCACGGCGGCCCGGTTGAGGGCGGGTCGGAGCCGTTCTCGAACGAATCGGCTGATCCGCAACTCCACGAGTGTGCTGTCATCGTGCATGACTGTGCCGGCTCTCTTCGTGCCGAGCCTGAGCATCGCCGTTTGAAACCACGGATCCACCTCATCGTCACCCTCGGAATGACGCCATCATATTCCGTCACCGGGCACGACGCTGTGAGCGCCGGGCGCAGGGCCGCCGCGCGCTAAGCGGGGCACGCGCCGCTAGGTTGCGAGGTGGTAGCGCAGGCTGGCGAGCTCGGACTGCAGGGCGGGCGGTACCCGGCTGCCGAATCGGGCGAAGAACTCCTCGGTGAGGTCGCACTCGGCCAGCCAGGACTCCGGGTCGATGCGGAACAGCTGCTCGAGGGCAGCCGGGGTCACGTCGAGGCCGTCGATGTTGATGGCCCCGTCCACCGGCATCCGCCCAATCGGGGTGTCGACGGCGTCGACGCTGCCCTCGACCCGGCGGATGATCCACTCGAGCACCCGGGAGTTCTCCCCGAACCCGGGCCAGAGGAAACTGCCGTCGTCGCCCTTGCGGAACCAGTTGACCTGGAAGATCGCGGGGGCCTTCGCGCCGAGGCCCCGGCCGACGCGCAGCCAGTGCGCCCAGTAGTCGGCCATGTTGTAGCCGCAGAACGGCAGCATCGCGAAGGGGTCGCGGCGCAGCTCCCCGACGGTGCCCTCGGCGGCGGCCGTCTTCTCCGAGGAGATGGTGGCGCCCATGAACACACCGTGCTTCCAGCTGCGCGCCTCGGCGACCAGGGGCACGTTGGTGGCGCGGCGGCCGCCGAACATGATCGCGTCGATGGGCACACCCCCGATGTCTTCCCAGCTGTCGGCGATCGACGGGCACTGCGCCGCGGGCACGGTGAACCGGGAGTTGGGGTGTGCGGCAGGCCGGCCGCTGTCGGGCGTCCAGGAGTTGCCCTCCCAGTCGGTGAGGTGCGCGGGCGGGGTGTCTGTCAGGCCCTCCCACCACACATCGCCGTCGTCGCGGAGGGCGACGTTGGTGAAGATGGTGTTGCCCCACACCGTTTGCACGGCGGTGGGGTTGGTGGTCTCGCCGGTGCCAGGGGCCACGCCGAAGAACCCGGCCTCCGGGTTGATCGCCCAGAGCCGTCCGTCGTCGCCGGGGCGGAGCCAGGCGATGTCGTCACCGATGGTCTCCACGGTCCAGCCCGGGATGGTGGGCTTGAGCATCGACAGGTTGGTCTTGCCGCAAGCAGAGGGGAACGCGGCGGCCACGTGGTATGTGCCACCCTCGGGCGAGGTGACCTTGATCAGCAGCATGTGCTCGGCGAGCCAGCCCTCGTCGCGGGCCATGACCGACGCGATCCGTAGCGCGAACGACTTCTTCGACAGCAGGGCGTTGCCCCCGTAGCCGGAGCCGAACGACCACACCTCGCGGTCCTCGGGGAACTGCACGATGTACTTGGTGTCGTTGCTGGGCCAGGTCACGTCGGCCCGGCGGATGCCCGCTCCGTCGATGAGCGGGAAGCCAACGCTGTGCACGGTACGCACCCACGGGGTGCCCGACTCGATCAGGCGGAGCACGGCAGCGCCCATCCGGGTCATGATGCCCATGTGCAGCACGACGTAGGGCGAGTCGGTGATCTCCACGCCGAGCTGCGAGATGGGGCCGCCGAGCGGACCCATCGAGAACGGCACGACGTACATCGTGCGGCCGCGCATGCTGCCGGCGAAGACCCCGTCGAGCTCGACACGCATCTCGCCGGGTTCGGCCCAGTTGTTGGTTGGGCCGGCGTCCTCGCGCAGGGCGGAGCAGATGAAGGTGCGGTCCTCCACCCGGGCCACATCGGTCGGGCTGGTGCGGGCAAGGAAGCTGTTCGGCCGCCACTCCGGGTTCAGCCTGATGAGTTTGCCCTCGGCGACGAGCTGCTTGGACAGCCCGTCGGCCTCCTGCGCGGTGCCGGTGCACCAGACGATGGCGTCGGGCCGGGTGAGGCGGGCGATCTCGTCGACCCAGGCCTGCAGGGCGGGGTCGGTGCTGAAGGTCGGCGGGCCGGCGACGGTGGCCGCCGTGGTCTGGACGGCGTGGGCGGCATGGGCGCGGATGTCGCTGCGGACGGGGTGGGTGACGGTCATGGTCTGGCCTTCCTCAGGATGCGGGCGGGGCGGGAAGAGTGGGGCAGGAGCGCTAATTTCCTCCTGTGCACTAAGAATGCGACCGAATTCGGGCCAGAAACCGAAAAACAGGTGTTAAGAATCACCGTTCTTTACGTATGCTTAAGGAATGCCAACGCCGGCCTCCGACCTGGTCACCCTCGGTCACCGCATCCGTCACTTTCGCAGCGAGCGCACGCTCACCCTCGACCAGCTCGGCGAGGAAGTGGGCCTGGCGGCCAGCCAGCTTTCGCTGATCGAGAATGGCCGGCGCGAGCCCAAGCTCTCCGTGCTGCAACAGCTGGCGCAGGCGCTGGGCGTGCCGTTGGCCGAGCTGCTCAGTGGCGAGGCGCCCAACACCCGCGCGGCCCTAGAGATCGAGCTGGCCCGCGCGCAGAAGAACCCGCTCTACGGCGCGCTCGGCCTGCCCCAGGTGAAGGTCACCAAGGGCATGCCGCTGCCGGCGATCGAGTCGCTGGTGGGCCTGCACCGCGAGCTCGCCCGCCGGGCCAGCGAGGCCATCGCTACTCCGGAGGAGGCCCGCCGGGCCAACACCGAACTGCGTGAGCGGATGCGTGAGCACGGCAACTACATGCCAGACATCGAGCGGCTCGCAGAGGAGCGGGTGCGGGCATCCGGGCAC
The DNA here is from genome assembly GCF_004402695.1 of Cryobacterium adonitolivorans. Taxonomy (GTDB): domain Bacteria; phylum Actinomycetota; class Actinomycetes; order Actinomycetales; family Microbacteriaceae; genus Cryobacterium; species Cryobacterium adonitolivorans. Next base: position 110,130 of record NZ_SOFL01000008.1, read on the forward strand.
GTCTCCGGGGCGCTCACCCACCGCGAGGTGAGCGTGATGGCCGAGCAGCTGGGCTTCACCCTGATCTACGTGAACGACCTGCCGCATTCCACCCGGTCGGTTACCGACCTGGCCAATCACCGGATCTACCTGCCGCCGGCCTCGATTCCCGGCGGGCACGGGCTGCGGTCGATGGCGCTGCAGGCGATGGGACACCGGCTGCTCGGCCACGAGCGTCCCTCCAGCTACGCGGAGTTTCTCTGGCAGCGGCTGGAGATCAACTACTTCGCGGCCTGTTGCCTGATGCCGCTGGAGGCGACCCGTTCGTTCCTGCAAACCGCCAAGCGGGAGCGGGTGCTGTCGGTGGAAGACCTGCGTGACGCGTTCGGGGTCACGCACGAGGCCGCGGCGTTGCGGCTGACGAACCTGGCCAGCACGCACCTGGACATGACCGTGCACTTCCTGCGGGTCTCCGGCGACGGCGCCCTGCAGAAGGGCTACGAGAACGACGGCCTGCCGCTGCCCGCGGACGTGACCGGCTCGATCGAGGGCCAGTTGGTCTGCAAGCAGTGGAGTGCCCGCAGTGCGTTCACACACACCAACCGCACCACCGAGTTCTACCAGTACACCGACACCCCGGCGGGCACCTTCTGGTGCGCCACCCAGACCGGCAGCACCTCGGATGGCGAGTTCTCGATCAGCGTTGGCGCCCCGTTCGCGCAGGCCAAGTGGTTCCGCGGCCGGGAGACCACGCAGCGGGCGGTGTCCCACTGCCCCGACGAGTCCTGCTGCCGGCGTCCGTCGGGTGCGGTGGCTGCCCGCTGGAACGAAAAGGCCTGGCCGAGCGCCCGGCTGCACGCGCATGTGCTCTCGCCGCTGCCCAGCGGCACCTTCCCCGGCGTCGACGACACCGAGGTGTACCAGTTTCTCGAGGCGCACGCCGACCAGTAGCCCGGCGGGTCAGGCGACCGATCGCGGCGGGTATTCGGCTATCGTGAACAAACGACATTGGGGGCTGCCATGGTGGCGATAAATACTGCGCCGCAGGGCCGACAACGTCGGTCTGGTGGCCGATTCGCCTCGTGGCCGATCTGGCTCATGGCCGTCCTGCTGCTGGTGTTCTTCGCCGCCATCATGTTGCGGACCGACGCCGAGTTCAGCCCGCTCGTGGACGGTTGGCTGGGCCTGCTTGCCATGGTGCTTCCCGTCTTCGTGAGCGTGAGGGCGCTCCACCGCACCCGGTTCCGCCAGCGGGAACTGGTGTTCGCTGCAGCAGCAGTGACCTCATGGGCAGCCGGAAATATCTACTTCGTGCTCGCAGCGGGCTTCAACGTGCCGCTGCCGTATCCGTCGCTCGCCGATATCGGGTTCCTGGCCTTCTGCCCCCTGATGATGGCTGCGCTGGTGGTGCTGGTGGGCCGGAAAGCGCGGGAAATGGCCTGGCCCGTGGCCCTGGACGGCGCTCTCGGCAGCGTCGCCGCCGCAGCCGTGCTGGCGGTGCTGCTCAATCCCATCCTGGGCCCCGTCGCCGACAGACCCGCCTCGCTGGCCACGGCGGTCGCGGTTGCGTATCCCCTGTGCGACCTCCTGCTCGTGGCCGCATTCGTCGGGGTCGGGGCTTCCCAGGGGCGGAGCGCGGGTGCACGGTGGATCCTGCTCGTGCTGGGCCTGATGACGTTTGCCGCCACCGATGTCACCTACGCCCTGCTGGAACTCACTGATCTGTACGTCGTGGGGACTCCCCTCGACATGGGCTGGGCCATCGGCCTCGCCTTCATCGCCTGGTGGATCGACGGGTCCGCCCGTAGCGACAGGACGCGAGCCGTCCCGGCGTTGGCGATTCCCGCGCAGGCCGTGCCGGCGTTGGCCACGGCCACGGCGCTGGGTGTGCTGATCCTGGCCAGCGAGGTGGAGATCCCGCCGCTCGCCGTAGCCCTCGCAAGCCTGACTCTGGTGCTCGCTGCTGTCCCCCTGGTGTTCCGGCAGCGGATACGGCTTGCGGACATGCACCGCCAAGCCATGACCGACGAGCTCACCGGGTTGCCCAACCGGCGCGCACTGTACGCCGAGGTACCTGCTCGGCTGGCCGCCGATCAGCATCGCCACAGCGCGCTGCTGCTGTTGGATCTCGACAAGTTCAAGGAGGTCAATGACAGCCTCGGCCACGACGTCGGCGACGGCCTGCTCAGGGTGGTCGCCGGGCGCCTTTCGGAGCAACTTGGCGAGGCGGATCTGTTGACCCGGCTGGGCGGTGACGAATTCGCCATCCACCTCGCCGGATGCGACGTGGGCAAGGCCGAGAGCGTCGCGGCGAAGCTGCGCGCGGCACTCATCGAACCGTTCACCCTGGCCGGCATCACCCTGCAGGCCAGCGCTAGCATCGGGATCGCCCTGTACCCGGAGCAAGGCCAGGACCTCACCCTTCTACTGCGCAAGGCCGACATGGCAATGTACCGGGCGAAGTCCACGCGGGGCGGGCACCACGTCTACCGCGACGGCGACAGCCACGGCGACGAGCGGTTGCGCACCCTGGCGGAGCTGCGCACGGCGCTGCACGAGGACCAGCTGCTGCTCCACTACCAGCCCAAGATCGATCTCTCAACGGGCACCGTCCGCGGAGTGGAGGCCCTCGTGCGCTGGGATCACCCCGTGCGTGGCCTGCTCTACCCGGATGCGTTCCTCGCTCTCGTCGAGGAGGCAGGGCTGATGCCGGCGATGACACAGATCGTGTTCGAGAAGGCCCTGGACCAGGCCGCGATTTGGCAGGAGCAGGGCCGCACGCTATCGGTGGCGGTCAATCTTTCGGCCAGCTCACTCGTCGACGCCGAACTGCCCGATCGGATCGGTGACATGGTCACTGTCCGCGGGTTGGTGCCATCCGTTCTCGTGCTCGAGATCACCGAAGACTTCCTGATGGCAGATCGAGACCGGGCCCACGCCATCCTCACCCGGCTGCGAGCCATCGGCGTTCGGATCGCCGTCGACGATTTCGGCACCGGCTACAGTTCGCTGGCGTACCTTCGTGATCTGCCCATCGACGAGCTGAAGCTGGACAAGTCGTTCGTGATGCCGATGGCCGACGATCCCCGTGCCACCGCGCTGGTGGCCTCGACCATCGACCTCGCTCACAGTCTCGGCCTGCGGATGGTCGCCGAGGGAGTCGAAAACAGCGCCGCCTACGCCGACCTCGCCGGCTACGGGTGCGACGCGGCGCAGGGATTCTTCATGTCCCGGCCCGTCCCGGCGGCCGAGCTGGACGCCTGGCTAGCGAAACGTGAGCCGGACGCAACGCTGATCCAACCGGTGGCTTTCCCCTAAGTAGAGGGGTCGACCTCCAGCCGTGCCCTGTCAATGAAAGGGGAACGACCCCCGGGCATGCGGGTGCCCGGGGGTCGCGAGACAGGGATCTAGCGTGGGGTGGACTAGGCAGCTTCGGCGACCTTGAGGGTGTCCACGAATTGTTCGAAGCGCACGATGAGCCCGCCGCGCACGATGAAGTGGTGGGCGGCGCGCACGTTCAGGCTCTTGCCGGTGGCCCGGTGGGTGGCGGTGTAGCGGGCAAGCACCACCACGTTCTCACCGTCGACGACGGAGCTGTGGTCGTGGGCGGCCCAGCCGTCCCCGTCCCGACCGAGGATTTCCCTCACATTGGAGGTGACATCCACCGGCGTGCGGAAGGTGCCGGCTAGCGGGAAGCCGGCCATCTCGGTCCACTCCACGTCGGGTGCCATCGTGGCGCGGAGCGCCGCCAGGTCACCCGCGACCAGGCGAGGTACTGCCGGCGCACGACGTCGCGCTGCGCGCTGGAAACGGTCAGGTCGGACTCGCCCAGCCCCATGTCATCTCCCCCTTCGCGACCTTCGGGCCGAGCTGGGCCGCGATCAGCCTGCCGGAGGCGGGGTACGCCTCCACCAGCGCCGCGGTCGTCGTCGCGCCATCGGGCGAGATTTCGAGCACCCGCTCGAACTCCTGCAGGTAGCTGCGGGTGCAGTCGAGGGCGGAAATGTCTGTCGCGCCCTCTCCCCCGGCGCGCGTGCATAACTCCTGCAATTCGTGCCCGGGCGACGGATGCGCCCGCTGAATTCCGGCATCCGTGCCCACGGTCGGCGGAAACTGCAGGAGTTATGCGCCCTCGGGAGCGGCGGGAGCGGCGGGAGCGGCGGGAGCGGCGGACCCTAGACGCTGGCGGGGCGACGCACGGCCGAGCCTTCGAGCCAGGCGGCCATGCGCCTGATGCTGGCGTGCGCACCCGGATTCTCCGGCTCGTTGAGGTGACCGTGCCGCGTTCCGGGTTCGAGGCAGACCGTGACATCGACGCCGGCCAGCGCGAGTTCCGCCGCGAACGCCTGCCCCGACGAGCGCAGGCTGTCGTGCTCCGAGTTCAGGACGAACGTGGGCGGCAGGCCGGCCAGGTCGTGACCGCCGGGGAACGCGTAGGGATTGCCGAGCCCGGCAGTGTCGCCCACGTAGTTGAGGTTCATCGCCCGCACATCGTCGGGCTCGAACCGCGCGTCAGGGGGCAGCACCGCAATCTTGAGCGCGAGTTCGGCGCTGGGTTCCGGCAGAACGCTGTGCACGAGCGGGTAGGCCAGCAGCAGCGACGCCGGCTGTGGGCCGCCGGCATCACGCAGCCGGAGCGATGCCCCCGCGGCGAGGTCGCCGCCGGCGCTGGCCCCGCCCAGCGACAGCCGGTCACCGTCGATGCCGTGCTCGGCCGCATGATCGGTTGCCCAGCGGAATGCCAACGTGACCTCTTCTGAGGCGACCGGAAAGAGCACTCCGTCGTGGGCCGGTTCGCTGTCGGTGAGGGCCGCCGACACGGGCGCCAGCCGATAGTCGACGCTGACCACCGTGATGCCTCGCGCCGCGAGCTCCTGGGACACCCAGTGCGCCTCGGGCATCTCAAGGTCGCCCCACGCGAAGCCACCCCCGTGCGCCCAGACCAGCGCCGGCCTCAGTTCCGCGGCGGCGGCGCGATAGACACGAATCGGGATGGCGCCGTATGGGCCAGCAATTGTCAAGAAGTCCATGGCTCTGATCATTCCAGCAAAATGTCGCACTGGACTCTCGTCGCCGACCTCCCCTCTGTCAGCCGGCGGCGTGGGCGGCGAGCTTGGCGGTGAAGTCGGAGAAGAGCAGCCGCAGGTCGAGCGGCTGCACGAACCGGCGCAGCTCGGTCTCGAATGATGTCAACGCCGGCACCTTACCTGAGGGGGTTTTTCTGATGCGTGTGGTGGTCCGGCCGGTGCTGCTCGCGGCCCGCGTAAGAACACGTGCCGGCGGGCATAAGACGTGCCGCCGGGCATGTGGGTGGGCGGGGACGGCTACTGGGGCGCCATCCGGATGCCGCCGTCGAGGCGGATGGTCTCGCCGTTGAGCATGGGGTTCTCCACGATGTGGCGCACGAGGGCGGCGTACTCGGCGGGGTCGCCGAGCCGGGCCGGGTGCGGCACCTGGGCGCCGAGCGAGGCGCGGGCCTCCGCGGGCAGGTCTTGCAGCAGCGGGGTGTCGAACAGGCCGGGGGCGATGGTCATCACGCGGATGAGCGAGCGAGCGAACTCCCTGGCCAGCGGTAGGGTCATCGCCGCGACACCGCCCTTCGACGCGGCATAGGCCGCTTGGCCGATCTGACCGTCGAACGCAGCGACGGATGCTGTGTTCACGATCACGCCGCGCTCCGCTGTGCCCTGCGGGGTCGAGAAACTCGACTCAGAGCCGGCGTTGTCGGAGTCGGGCCCGGCGCCGACCGGGGCCGTGGCCTGCATGGCCGCAGCGGCCAGGCGCACCACGTTGAACGTGCCGAGGAGGTTCACCCGAAGCACCCGCTCGAAGTCGGCCAGGGCCATCGGACCCTGCCGCCCCACGGTGCGGGCGGCCGGTGCGATGCCGGCGCAGTTGACCACGATCCGCAGGGGTGCCAGGGCGCCGGCGGCCTCGACCGCCGCTTGCACATCGGCATCCACGGTTACATCCCCGGGCAGGAATATACCGGGGAACCGTGCCACGGCACCGCATCCGACGGATTCAACCAGCCTCGTGGTCGGGGTGCCAGCCCTGCCGTGGAGCTCCGCGGCCCGCTCGGCTCCGGGCGAGTTCGGCAGGTCGAACAGCACGACGTGGGCGCCGGCCGCGTGCAGCGCTCGCGCGGTGGACAAGCCGAGGCCGGAGGCGGCGCCGGTGACGAGGGCGGAGCATCCGTTGATGCGCATCAGAGCCGTTCGATGATGGTGGCGTTGGCCATGCCACCGCCCTCGCACATGGTTTGCAGGCCGTAGCGGCCGCCGCCGGCTTCGAGGGTGCCGAGCAGGGTGCCCAGCAATCGGGTGCCTGAGGATCCGAGCGCGTGGCCGAGGGCGATCGCGCCGCCGCTGGAGTTGAGCTTGTCGACGTCGGCGCGCAGTTCTCGCTGCCAGACCAGTGGCACGCAGGCGAATGCCTCGTTGACCTCGTAGGCGTCGAGGTCGTTGATGCCCAGACCGGTGCGGGCCAGGATGCGCCGGGTGGCGGGGATCACGCCGGTGAGCATCAGCAACGGGTCGCTGCCGGTGACCGCGAAGCTGTGGAACCGGGCGCGGGGGGTGAGGCCGAGCGCGGCGGCGCGGCTGGCGCTCATGATCAGAGCGGCGGAGGCGCCGTCGGTGAGCGGCGAGGAGTTGCCGGCGGTGATCTGCCAGTCCACCTCGGGGAACCGGGCGGCCAGTTCGTCGGTGCGGAACGCGAGCGGCAGGTCGGCGAGGGTCTCGACCGTGCTGCGGCGCCGGATGGTCTCGTCGCCGACCACCTGCCGGCCGTCGGGCAGGGTGACCGGCAGCAGAGACGCGTCGAAGTCGCCGCGCGCGGCGGCCTCCGCGGCGAGGCGGTGCGAGCGGGCGGCGTACTCGTCGAGTTCAGTGCGGGTGAGGCCCCATTTGGCGCTGATCAGCTCGGCCGAGACGCCCTGGCCGACCAGGCCCTGCGGGTAGCGGGCGTGCATCAGGCGGCCGTGCGGGTCCTGGCTGATGATCGCGGACGCGGCCGAGCCCCAGCCTTCGGTGCGGCCGGCCGCGTCGGAGCCGCCGGCCGGGGTAGATCCGCCCGCGGAACCCAGCGGGATGCGGCTCATCGATTCGACCCCGCAGGCGATGACGATGTCGTAGCTGCCGGCGAGCACGCCCTGCGCGGCGAAGGTGGCGGCCTGCTGGCTGGAGCCGCACTGCCGGTCGATGGTGGTGCCGGGAACCGACTCGGGAAACCCGGCGCCGAGCAGCGCGGTGCGAGTGATGTTGGTGCTCTGCTCGCCCACCTGGGTGAGGCATCCGCCGATCACGTCGTCGACCAGGGCCGGGTCGAGGTTGTTGCGGTTGACCAGGTTATTCAGCACCCCGGCGAGCAGGTCGGCAGGGTGCACCCCGGAGAGCGCACCGCCGGGCTTACCCCGGCCGGACGGGGTGCGGACAACATCGACGATGACAGCATCATTGCTCATGCCTCCAGCCTATGGGACCGGGTGAGCTCCCGGCCGATGCACGGTGAGGACCTGCGCGGACACGGCCTGCGGTCGATGGCTCCTGGTCGGATCCAGCAGCAGCGCCGACCCGGGGGCAGCCTCGACCCCATCCACCCGCACCGTGCCTCGCAGCGCAAGCAGAAGCTGCGAACCCGCACGAAGTTCGGTCTCCGGCGGGAGGGCGCGGATGACGAATTCCGGCGGGTCGGCGGCGGCGGTGAAGGTGAGGACGAAGAGGGAACTCGCACCGGGCGGCCGCAATTTGGGCCGTTCGAAGTACACGGTGGAGGACAGCACCGGCATGACATGGTCACGCCGAAGCACCCGGTTCGATTCGGTATTGCGCACCGCAATCTGCGGGCCGGCAAGCCCGACCACGTAGTGGTGCGTGCCGGCGGGTCCGACCAGCAGGCCGGTGGAGTCCTTGATCTCGACCACCCGAAGCTGCCAGCGCAGTGTCAGGTCGCTGTCAAGGTCGGCCCAGACCTCACGGGCGCTGCCCCTCCCCTGGTCCAGGGGCTGGCGGGGGAGGTCGGAGAACCGGATGATGCGAGGCGGAGTCGCTGCAGCGTCAACGCCGTCATCCTCTTCTGCTGCAATGCTCATCGGCTGTCCCGGCCTGTCGGGGCCGGCCCTCCGGGGGCCGACGCAAAGATGTGCTGGATGGTTCGCATATCAACCATCCAGCACATCTCGGTGTTACCTGGGTCTGGGTTCTCAGGCCTTGGTGTCGACGAGGACGTAGCCCTCTTCACCGTGCATCACCGAGTCGATGCCCGCGATCTCGTCTTCGTTCTTCACGCGGAAGCCGATCGTCTTCTCGATGAGGAAGGCGATGGCGAAGGCGAGGACGAACGAGTAGATGAGTACGGAGAACGCTGCGATGGCCTGGACGAGCAGCTGCGTGCCGTCGCCGCCCAGGAACAGGCCGGTGCCGTTGGCGAAGAAGCCGAGGTAGAGGGTACCCATCAGGCCGCCGACGAGGTGGATGCCCACGACGTCGAGCGAGTCATCGAAACCCAGCTTGAACTTGAGGTCCACAGCGATCGCGCAGACCGCACCGGCGAGCAGGCCGAGCACAATCGCCCAGATCGGCTGCAGCGAAGCACACGCAGGGGTGATAGCAACAAGTCCCGCGACGGCGCCGGATGCGGCACCGACCGATGTCGGCTTGCCGTCGCGCACCTTTTCGACCACGAGCCAGGCGAGCAGGGCGGCAGACGGCGCCGCGATCGTGTTGACGAAGGCGAGGGCTGCGGTTCCGTCAGCGGCCAGCTCGGAGCCGGCGTTGAAGCCGAACCAACCGAACCAGAGCAGACCCGCTCCGAGGAGCACGAAGGGCGGGTTGTGCGGAACGTTGACGCCCTTCTGGAAACCGACGCGCTTGCCCAGCACCAGGGCGAGAGCGAGAGCCGCGGCACCGGCGTTGATGTGAACCGCGGTACCACCGGCGAAGTCGATCGCGCCGAGGCCGAAGACCGACTGCAGGCCGTAGGTGATCCAGCCGCCGTAGGCGAAGCTGCCGTCCTCGGCCAGGCCGAAGTTGAAAACCCAGCTGGCGACCGGGAAGTAGACGATGGACGCCCAGATACCGGCGAAGATCATCCAGGAGCCGAACTTGGCGCGGTCGGCGATCGCACCAGAGATCAGCGCGACCGTGATGATGGCGAAGGTGGCCTGGAAGGCGACGAAGGCCAGCGGCGGGTACGCGGCGCCTTCCGGCGTTTCGAGGGCACCGGTGAGGCCGATGTTGGCCCAGTCGATCGCCCACGGTGCAACCAAGCCCTCCGAGCCGGGGAACGCGATCGCGTAGCCGTAGATCACCCAGAGCACGCCGATCAGTCCGAGTGCGCCGAAGCTCATCATCATCATGCTGATGACACTCTTGGCCTTGACCAGTCCTCCGTAGAAGAACGCGAGTCCCGGAGTCATGAGCAGGACGAACGCTGCGGAAATCAGCAAGAAAGCGGTATTGCCTTGATCCATTTGAAAAACCTCTCTGCACGGACGCAGCGGCTCGCGTCGGGTAAGACATACCCTGACAGGACTGTGTTACACACTCAGCAAAACTCTGTTTCGAACACGTTGCAGAGAACGCTCCTGTGTAAACAACAGATGACGCGAGGCTCAAAGGTCGACGAGAGTCAGCTGGAAAGTGCCCACATCGCGACCGCGCTGGCCGCGGCCACGTTAAGGGAGTCGATGCCGTGCTTCATCGGGATCTGCACCACGGCGTCCGCCGCGGCGAGCGCCTCGTCGGTGAGCCCCTCGCCCTCCGCGCCGAGGAGCAGCGCCAGCCGGGCGTGCTGTTCGCCGTGGAAATCGCGCAGGCTCACCGCATCCGGGGTGAGCGCCAGGGCGGCGACGTGGAAGCCGTGGCGGGTGAGCAGCTGCCGGGTGCTGGGCCAGTCGCCCACCCTGGTCCACGGCACCTGCAGCACGGTGCCCATCGACACCCGGATGGCGCGGCGGTAGAACGGGTCGGAGCAGCGCGGGGTGACCAGGATCGCGTCGGCCCCGATCGCGCCTGCGGAGCGGAAGATGGCACCAACGTTGGTGGGGTCGGTGACGTTTTCCAGGATCAGGATGCGCCGGGCATCCGCCAGCAGCGTCGCCGGTTCGGGCAGTGCGGGCCGGTGCATCGCAGCGATCAGGCCGCGATGCAGCACGTAGCCGGTGAGCTCGGTGAGCAGCTCCCCCGCGCCCACGAACACCGGGACGTCGTCGCCGACGAGCGTCCGTGCCTCGTCGAGGGTGTTCGCCAGGGTGAGCACCGACCGCACCCGGTGCCCGGCGCCGAGCGCCCGCTCGAGCACCAGCGCGGACTCGGCGATGTACAGGCCGTGCTCGGTACCGCGCGCCTTCTTGAGCGCCACATCCGTGGACTGGGTGTAGTCGGCCAGGCGGGGGTCGCTCAGTTCGTGGATCTCGATTACGGGCACCCCACGAGCTTAACGACCCCGGGAGGCCCTAGGGCGTGTCTCCTGATTCGTGTAACCAGACGATGATGGCGCTCAGAACAGCTCCGCCTCTTTGTCGAGGTCGACCGGGCGGCCACCGTTTCGACCGCGGCGTTTCCGGTCGGCGACCGGGTCGGAGCGTTCCGGAATGACGACCCAGATGACGATGGCATCAACGGCTCGATCCGAGCCCACTCGCTGTCAGACAACGGCTATGCGAGACATAGGTCGATTCTGCCGAAAACCCTCACCAGACATTAGGAGACACGCCCTAGCCACAACCTCAAAATTAATGCCCTCCACTGGTCCACAGTTTTGTCCGCCTTGCTCGAGCCGCCCGGTGTAGGAATCTGGAATCGGCTCAGAGCCCAGTTGTCGACGCGCCTGCATTATTCACCTGCACGAGGTCATCGATGTCCTCCACACGCTGGTTTGCGATCCAGTTGTCAAGTTCGGCGGCGGGGACGGGGCCGGACATGAAGAAGCCTTGGGCGTGATCGCACCCGTAACGGACGAGTTCGTCGTAGGCCGCACTGTTTTCTACACCTTCGGCGACCATGCGCAAGCCGAGGCTGTGGGCAAGGTCGATCGTAGAGGCCACCAGTGCGGCAGCGCGGGGATCTTGGCCCATCGGTAAAACGAAGGATTGGTCGAGTTTGATTTCGTCGATCGGTAGGTCACGTAGGTAGGACAAAGAGCTGTAGCCAGTACCGAAGTCGTCGATAGCGATCTGGACACCGCCCTCGCGGAGTCGGGTCAGAATCGTGCGGGCTCGCTCTCGGTCTGCCATGAGGAAGTCCTCGGTGATCTCCAGTATCAGCGTGGAGGCGCTCAGCTGTCGGGCGTCGATCATGGCGGCGATGCGCTCCGGCAGGTCAATGTCGACAAAGGAGCTAGAGGACAAGTTGACGGCGACGGTCATTGCCCGATCGTGGGTTTGCCAGAGCTGGGCCTGATCAAGGGCTTTCTCCAATACGATCCGGGTCAAAGCTGCCATCTGGCCAGATTCCTCGACCAGGATTAGAAACTCTTCAGGTAGCAGCAGACCCCGGCTCGGGTGGTTCCATCGGACAAGGGCCTCGACCCCGGTCACGTGCCCCGTTTTCAGATTGATCTTAGGTTGATAGTGCACCACGAGTTGGTCATCGAGCAGGGCCACGCGCAGTTCTTCCAAGGTCCTCAACCGGACTTCGCCATGACTATCATCGGCTTGTTTGAAAACGTGGTGGCCACTGTGTGTTGTTTTCGCCTCATACATAGCCATGTCAGCTCGCCGAAGAAGTTCACCGAGGTTTTGGCCTTGGTCGGGGAACAGGGCGATCCCCATGCTCGCGCTGGTTTGCAGGGCGATATTTTCCAGAGTGAATGGGGCAGCAAGAGCAGCACGAAGCTTCCTGGCCACCGCGAGAGCATCCTCCTCGCCGGAGCCTTGAAGGATGATCGCGAACTCGTCACCCCCGAGTCGGGCCAGGAAATCTCCCGCGCCCAGGGACCGCGACAGCCGGGTGCTCACTTGAACCAGCAACGTGTCTCCCGCGTCGTGGCCCAGGCTGTCATTCACTTCTTTGAACCGGTCCAGATCCAACAGCATCAGGGCACTACGGCGGCGGGTCAGGGGCGAGCCCGATCCAACCTTGAATCGTGTTTCCGCTTCGGCTTTCAGTGCCCTTCGATTGGGTAGCCCGGTGAGCTCATCGGTGAGAGACTCCCGGCGCAGAAGTCGCTGCCGAAATGCGAGAGGAAGCGCAGCCAACCCCACCGTGGCGGTGGCTAAGACAACCGCAAGGACCGACACTGTGATTTGGGTGCCCAATACAAGAAGTCCCAGCCCGGCCACGACGGCGCCAGCCGGCACGCTCAACGGGGGCGTTTCCCTCTGCCGCCGGCACGAGGTATCCGTGTTCCTCCCCGAGCCGTCCACCCACAGGGCCATCAAAGCCAGGCCGAGCGCCCAAACCGCGTCCAACGGGTTTCCGACGCTGTATTGATCCGCATTTTCGAGCAGCGCGTAAGCGACATCGGCTACGGTCAGCATGCCCAACCCAAAAAAGAGGAACAGCCACCGTGGCCCAATGTCCAAGGTCGGGGCGGCGGCTATGCCGGTGATGACTGCGACCAGCAGCAAGTCAAAAAACGGGTAAGCCACCGCAACCGCTGTCGCAACAGGGGTGGGACCCTTGATCGCGTCTTCCAAGACGGGACTGAGAATTGCAGCCAGGACCGCCGCCGCGCCCAAAGACCCGACCGCGCCATCGAGCAGCACAGACCAGGAGAAACCTCGCACCTGCCTCCGAACCAGCACAACCACGGCGGCAAGCATGAGCGGGTAAAACATGAGATATCCGATATCCGCCAAGGAGGGAAACACCAAATACCCGCTGTCATCCATGAACAGGGAATAGTAGGTATCCGCGACCGCGGACACCGTCACGGCTGCCGCTGCCAGCAGCACGTCACGGCGTGCGAAATGTGTCCGCCAGGCAGCCACGAAAAACACGACCACCGGCCCCCACTGTGTCAGCCCGCACAACCACACATCAACAAACGGGTTCGCGCCGTCCCCGTGCAACAGCAATCCCACAAAATAAACAATCACCAAAGCGCTGACGACCCACATCAACCAGCGCCCAGACCTCAACCCGCCGATCAGGCGACCCCCATGTTCACAAGCACCCACCTGCACAGAAGCCCCTTAGTATCAGGCCCAGCCTACCGACCAAAACCAACGCCGAACCCACGGCTGAGCTGCATCACCTCTACCCAGCGGAGGTAACGAGGGCTCACTGTGGAAGCCGCGAACGCAGCCATTGACCAGGCTTGCCGGCGCCCTAGTCGAAAGAGCGGCGACTGCGGCCCAGAACGAGCAGCTGACCTATCGGGGTTTTCTGTTCGAGCTGCTCGAGGCAGCCGGGTGTCCACGGGACAAGAGGCTTGATAACGCCGACCCAAAACAGGGCCAATAGTGCCGTTTGAAAACAGGACCACTATGTGTTTCTACTATGCCGTACCGGGCGTCGGCTGGTGGCTTTTGAGCCGGTAGCTGGTGCCTTTGAGGCTGATGACGTCGGCGTGGTGCACGATGCGGTCGATCATCGCGGAGGCGACGGTCGGGTCGCCGAAGACGTCGCCCCAGAGCCCGAATGACAGGTTGCTCGTCATGATCAGGGATGCGTGTTCGTATCGGCTTGCGATGAGTTGGAAGAACAGGTTCGCGGCGTCCTGATCGAACGGGATGTAGCCGACCTCGTCGCAGATTAGGACGCTGCAGCGGCGTCGCCGGGTCAGTTCCGCGGCCAGTTTGCCGCGGGAGTGGGCGTCTTGGAGGCGGGCGACCCAGCCCGTCGCGGTGTCGAAAAGGACCCGGTGGTCGTGTTTGGCGGCTTGAACGCCCAGTGCGACGGCGAGGTGGGTCTTGCCGGTGCCTGGTGGGCCGAGCAGGACGACGTTCTTCGCTTCGGTGACGAAGGTGCTCGTGCCCAGGTGCGCGATCAGGTTCCGGTCCGCGGACGGTTGGTGATCGAAGTTGAAGTCCTCCAACGTTTTGTGGCCGGGGAACCGGGCGGCCTTGATCCGCAGCGCGGCGCCGGAGGCTTCGCGTTCGGAGACCTCGCGGGAGAGCACCGCGGCGAGGTATTCCTCGTGCGACCAGCCGGCGTCGCGGGCCTGGTCGCCCAGGCGCCGGAACGCGTCCCCGATCCGTGGTGCGCGCAGCGCGCGGGCGTAGTACTCGATCTGAGATGCCGTGGTGCTCATGCGATCAGGCTCAGGCCGTTACTCTCACAGGGCGCTCCACAAGTTCGACCGGGCGCGCTGGGGCGTGTCTCCTTAATGTCCGGTGAGGGTTTTCGGCAAAATTGACCTATGTCTCGTACTGCCATGTTGTCTGACAGCGAGTGGGCTCGGATCGAGCCGTTGATGCCACCGTCGTCTGAGCGTCCTGGGCGTCCGTTTCAGGATCACCGCCGGGTGATGGAAGGCATCGTGTACCGGTATCGGGCGGGGATCCCATGGCGGGATCTGCCGGAGGGTTTTCGGTCCGTGGCAGACGGTTTGGAAACGTCATCGGCGTTTCAGCGGCGATGGCACCCGGACAGCATTCTGGCCCGGTTACTGTCCGAGGCCGATGCCTTGGAGAAGATCGATTGGGAGGTTTCGGTGGACTCGACGGTGAATCGGGCGCATCAACCCGGGACGAATCTTCCGCGCACCACGGGGGGACCTGTCGAATTACACGAATCTGCTGGAAGAGCCTCCTGATCACGCCGTTGGCCGCTCCCGCGGTGGTTTGACCACCAAGATTCACCAGCTTTGCAACGGAAATATGCGCCCGCTTGTGATTCTTCTGGGCACCGGTCAGGGCGTCGATTCGCCAATGCTCCCGGAGATCATGGCCTCGCTCAGCGTCGATCGGATCGGCCCGGACGGGCCCGCACTCGACCCGACCGGGTGCTTGCAGACAAGGCCTACTCGGCCAAAGCCCACCGGGAGATGCTGCGAAAACGGAACATTCAGGTCGTCATTCCGGAACGCTCCGACCAGGTCGCCAACCGGAAACGCCGCGGTCGAAACGGTGGCCGCCCGGTCGACCTCGACAAAGAGGCCTGCAAGCGCCGCAACGTCATCGAGCGTTCGTTCAACACCCTAAAGCAGTGGCGCGGACTCGCCACCCGCTACGACAAACTCGCACTCACCTGCCGAGGCGGAGCTGTTTGAGCGCCATCATCGTCTGGTTACACGAATTAGGAGACACGCCCTAGTCGTAGTCGGCGAAGGGGTCCGGAGTGAGAGTGTACTTGGTGGATAGGTACTCGTGGATGCCCTCGGAGCCGCCCTCCCGGCCGAGGCCGGACTGCTTGACCCCGCCGAACGGGGCGGCGGCGTTGGACACCACGCCCATGTTCAGCCCCATCATGCCTGTCTGCAGCCTTTCGATCATCCGCTGCCCCCGGGCGAGATCCCGGGTGAACACATAGCTGACCAGCCCATACTCGGTGTCGTTGGCGATGCGCACGGCGTCGTCCTCGTCGTCGAAAGGCACGATCGACAGCACCGGCCCGAAGATCTCTTCACGCAGGATGGCGCTGCCCGGCTTCACCCCGGTGATCACGGTGGGCTGGTAGAACGTGCCCACCCGGTCCAGGACCCGCCCGCCGGTGAGCAGGGTCGCACCGCGGCCGAGGGCCTCCTGCACGAGGGTGTCGGCCTTGGCCACGGCATCCGCGTTGATCAGCGGGCCGATCTTGACGCCGGTCTCGGTGCCGCGGCCCACGGTGAATTCGGTGACGGCCTCGGTGACCCGGCGGGCGAACTCATCGGCGACGGACGCCTGCACGATGAACCGGTTGGCGGCGGTGCAGGCCTGGCCCACGTTGCGGAACTTCGCGGCCAGGGCGCCCTCGACGGCGCGGTCCATGTCGGCGTCTTCGAAGACCAGGAACGGGGCGTTGCCGCCGAGCTCCATCGAGGTGCGCAGCACGTTCTGCGCGGACTGCTGGATGAGCTTCTGGCCGACGCCGGTGGAGCCGGTGAAGCTGAGCTTGCGCAGCCGGGGGTCGGCGATGATCGGCGCGGACACGGCCGCCGACGTGGAGGTGGTGAGCACGTTCACCACGCCGGCGGGCAGTCCCACTTCTTCGAACAGCTTAACCAGGTAAAGCGTGGTGAGCGGGGTCAGCTCAGCGGGCTTGATCACGACGGTGCAGCCGGCCGCTAGCGCCGGCGCGATCTTGCGGGTCGCCATCGCAAGCGGGAAGTTCCACGGGGTGATGAGGAAACTGGGTCCGACCGGGTGCTGCGACACGATCATGCGGCCGGTGCCCTCGGGGTTGGTGCCGTAGCGGCCGGTGATCCGCACGGCTTCCTCGCTGAACCAGCGCAGGAATTCGCCGCCGTAGGCGACCTCGCCGTAGGCCTCGGCGAGGGGCTTGCCCATCTCGAGCGTCATCAGCAGCGCGAACTCGTGCTTGCGCTCCTGCAGCAGTTCGAAGCTGCGGCGCAGCACCTCGCCGCGCACTCGCGGCGGGGTGGCGGCCCAGGCATCCTGCGCATCGACGGCCGCATCGAGGGCGGCCAGACCGTCGGCGACGCCGGCGTCGGCGATGGTCTTGATCACCTTGCCCGTGGACGGGTCGTGCACGCTCAAGGTGCTCCCGTCGGCGGCGGGCACCCACCGCCCGTTGATGTACAGCTCGTTGGGTACGTGCTGGAGCAGTTCTGCTTCGGTTACGTGCGCCACAAATGCCTCCCTGAAGTCGTCGACCTCAAATGTACTCGCGTGCCGCTGACCGGCCGCTGGTCGACGCGGGCAGGATGCCCAGGCACAGCAGCAGGAAGATCAGCTGCGCCAACCCTGTCGCGAAGTAGAGGGTGTGCAGAAACGAGTACACCGGCAGCAACGCGACCTCCACGTAGACCCAGACCACCATGCCGAACCCGGCGACACCGGCCGCGGCCGGGTACCACGGCTGCCGGCGGTGCTGCCCCAGAACGGCGAGCGCCTGCGTGCCACTGACGATCAGCATCAGGATGAGCCCGGGGATCAGGTAGGAGTCGAACGGGGTGCCCGCGAGCCAGCTCATCGGCATCCCCATCCCGTTGGCGAGGATCAGGCCGAGCCCGCCGCCCAGCGCCGACATCAGGTTGAACCAGCCCACGACCAGCAGTGCCAGCCACCACCACCGACGGGGTTCAACCCGGTCTGTGCCGTGCACGGCGGGGCCGACTAATGCAGGGTGAGGCGCCATGTCGCCATCCTGATCCCCCGGCGTGCGGGTCACAATCCCCAGCCCGGGTGGCATGCCCGGGCGGCAACTCTGCGTCTTCGCGCGCGGGCTACAGGCCGCTCAGGGTGCCGCGCACGATCGAGTCGCCGGAGTGCGCCGGGTTGCCGTCGGCGGGTTCCGCCGGGACGTCCACCACCGGGTATTCGGCCAGGTCGATGCCCGCCGGGATGCTGAATCGGCCGCTCGAGCCGTCGAGCAGTCCCACGCTGACCAGCCCGGTGGCGTCGGCGGTCAGGAGCCACACTTCGCGCAGCCCGGCGCTGCCGGCGTCGTCGTCAAGGTCCACCACGACTTCCCGTCGACCGTCCGCGGACTCCGCCACGGAGGCGTTGCCGCTCGCCGCCCAGCCGGGCAGGGCGTCACGCTGGGCCTGGGCGATCGGTGAGAAAGTTTCCCAAACATCCACCCAGTCGCGCCAAATGCCCCTTCGACGCTCGCGAAGGGGCACTTTCCGGCAACTCGATGGCGGCTGCGGCGCCGCGCGTCAGACCTGCTCGACGAGCTCCGAGGTGGCCAGCACCGCTCCCGCGTGCGCGAGTTCGGCCAGTGCCTGCTCGCTGGACTCCGCTGCCACCCCGGCAACGAGATCGGTGAACACCCGCACGTGCTGGCCGTGCTCGAGGGCGTCGAGCCCCGACGCGCGCACGCAGTAGTCGGTGGCCAGGCCGACCAGGTCCACATCCGTCACGCCGGCGGCGATGAGAAGCTCGCCGAATTTTTCGCCCCCGGCGTCGACGCCGTCGAAGATCGAATAGCCGGGCTGACCCTGCCCCTTGAGGATGTGCACCGTCGATTCCGGCAGCTCCAGCGCTGGGTGGTACTCCGCTCCGGGGGTGTCGGCGACACAGTGCACCGGCCAACTGTCGATGAAGTCGGGTTCGCCGTCGACCGCGAAGTGGCCGTTGTTGCCGCCCTCGGCGTCGTGCCAGTCGCGGGAGGCAAAGATGTGCGGGTAGCTGTGCGGATGCGCGGCCAGCAGGGCGCTGATCGCCCCGGCCACGGCGGCCCCGCCGTCGACCGCGAGGGTGCCGCCCTCGGTGAAGTCATTCTGAACGTCGATGATGATCAGTGCGCGGGTCACGGATGCACTCCTGTCGGTTGAGGATCAGTTGTTCGAGAGGTTGTTTCCGCAACGGAAAAACCCCGTCGTGATGGTGTCGATCGCCTGCTTCGCATTATCACCCACATCACCCAGCGCGTATACCGCGAAGGTCAGGGTGCTGCCGTCGCCGGCGTTGATGATGCCGGAGAGAGTGTAGCCGGTGTCGATCCAGCCGGTCTTTGCGAAAACGGCGCCATCGGCATCCGCGTTGCTGCCGCTGAATCGGTCGCTGTAGGAGAGCGAACCTGAGCTGCCGCCGGCGACGGGCAGGCCGTCGAAGATCACGCCGAGGCTGCCCTCGCTGGCGTTGATCTTCTGGAACAGCTTGGTGAGGTAGGCGGGCGGCACTGCGTTGTTGTCGGAGAGTCCGGAGCCGTCGATGATGCGGATGCCGGTGGTGTCGATGCCGTACTCGGCCAGGCCCGCGAGCACGGCGGGCTGGATGGCGGCGAAGGTGTTGCCGGTGCCGCCCTCCACGGCCACCAGGCGGCCGAGCATCTCGGCGACGGCGTTGTCGGAGACGATCAGGGACTGCTGGATCAGGGTGGAGACCGGCTGGGACTGTACGGAGGCCAGCTGGCTGGCGCCGGCAGGGGCGGTGCCGACGCTCACGCTCGCGTCGCCGCCGAGCTCACCGGCGAACGCGGCGCCGGCCCGGTCGACCGGATCGTCGCTGCGGGCGGAGGTGCTGTTGTACGGGTTGTCGCGGTCGCCGTCCACCTGCAGGGCGGTGATCGGCGGCATGTAGCCGTCGGTTTGCTCCTTGCGGTCCCAACTGGGTTCCCAGGCCGGGTCGCCGAAATACGAGGAGTCAAGGACCACCGATGTGATCGCGGTGCCGCCCAACGCGGCGCGGGTCTGCTCGGCGAGGGCGTCGAGGTGCGCGGCGCCGGCGTAGAACGATTCGTCTCCGGTGGGGGTGCTCGAGAGGGTGAGGTCACCGCCGCCGACGAGCACCACCTGGCCGGGTTCGCTGCCGGCGACCACGGTGGTGGTGGCGCGGTAGTCCGGACCGAGCACGCTCAGCGCGGCGGCCGATGTGAGCACCTTGAGTACGCTGGCGGCCCGGGAGGCGGTGCTGCCGCCGCGGTCGAAGAGGATCTCCCCGGTCTCGGCGTTGACCACCTGCGCCTGGAACTCGCCCAATCGCGAGTCCGCGGCGAGGTCGGCCACCGAGCAGGTGCGCAGCGGGCCGGCGACGGAGGCGAGGGTCGGGGCGGGCCGTAGTTCCGGAGCGGTCGGGGTGGGGGTCGGGGTGGGCGTGGCGGATGCGTCGGCCACGGCGACAACAGGCTTGGGGTCGCCGCCGGTGGCCGTTCCCGCCCACACGGCGCCGGTGCCGAGCAGCATGAAAGCCACGGCCGCGGCGATGATCAGGCGCAGGCGATTCGTGGGCTGCTCCGGACTCCCTGAGTCGACATGCTCGCCTAACTGCGTCGCCCCGGCCGAGGGTTCACCCTGTTCAGGCACGGTGGGGTCTGGTGTATCCACCAACGCATGTTACCGAGCGAGGGTGTGAGCCCGGTCAGAGCGCCGGATGCGCCACGACAGCAATGCGACCCACCCGGCCGCGTGCCACCTCCCGTCGGTCCACCCGTCTCACAGCACGCGGTAGTCCCCGCGGCACGCGTTAGCCGTCGCGGCGCACGTTCGCCTCGCGGCGCAGGTTATCGGGCTGCATTTCCTGCGCCGCGAGCACTTACCTGCGCCAGGAAACGCCAACCTCGACCGCTTCCCGCGCACTGGACACAACGGCAACAGCCGCTCACCGGGCAACCGGCACGCTTAGTCAGCTGATGGGTCGCGCGGCGCGACCCTAGTCGCCAACGTAGACCAGGCCAATCTGCGCACGGATTGCGTCGAGGGTCTCCATGATCTGCACGGATTCCGTCGTAGTCAGCAGTTCGCTGGTGATGAGGCCGGCCGCCACGAGCCGTTCGGCCTCGGTGGCCTGGTAGTGCATGCCCCGGCCGACGAAGGCAGCTGTCTCGTACGCCTCGACGACCTCGTTGGCACCGTTGTACACGCGGAACGAGGTGGGCGAGTACCAGACCTCGCCGATGTCGATGCGGCCCTCGGTGCCGAGGATGCTGGCGGTGTTGGGGCCCTTGGTGTCGCTCGCGGAAATCAGCGACGCGATCTGGCCGCCCGGGTAGCGGAAGATCGTGGCGATCTGGGCATCCACCCCGGTGTCCTTGAACGTGGCCGAGGCGAGGATGGTCTCGGGCGGGCCGAACAGCGCGGACGCGAACGACACCGGGTAGATGCCGAGGTCGAGCAGCGCGCCGCCGCCCAGCGCCAGCGAGTTGATGCGGTGGGTGGGGTCGTCGGGCAGGTCTTGGGTGTGGTCGGCGATCAGGGAGTGCACGTCGCCGAGGGTGCCGGAGGCGAGAATCTCGCGGATGCGTGCCATGTGCGGCAGGAACCGGGTCCACATCGCCTCGAGCACGAGCAGGTTCTTGCTCGCGGCCAGCGCCACCAGGGCGCGCGCCTCGGCGGCGTTGAGGGTGATCGGCTTCTCGATGAGCACGTGCTTGCCGGCTTCCAGCGCCAGGGTGGCGTTGGCCGCGTGGAACGGGTGCGGGGTCGACACGTAGATGATGTCGACCTCGGGGTCGGCCACGAGAGCCTCGTAGCTGGGGTGCGCGGTAGGGATGCCGAATTCGGCCGCGAAGGCATCCGCCGACGCCTGGCTGCGGGAGCCGACGGCCTGCACGGTGAAGCCGTTCTTCACGAGGTCGCCGGCGAATTGGTGGGCGATTCCGCCCGTGGCCAGGATTCCCCAGCGGAGTGCATCAGTCATGCTGCGAGCCTAGCGAATTCACTGGGTGGCCCGCCAGAACGCCGTGTTACTGTGCCGCTCATGAGCGAAAAGACATTCGACGAAAAACGCCACGATCAGCTCACCACCGCCCCCAAGGCCAGCGAATTGGATGCGGCCCCGCGGGTGACCGTGGACGAGAAGTCCGACGGCGTCAAACGCATCGACGTGGCCGACACCGCCGCAGTGCGGCCCGGCACGACCGGGGAGTAAGCCGTCACCCGGCGTTTGCCGAGCGGTCACCGAGGCCGCGTACGCTGACGCCCGTGAGCGAGAATCTGCTTCTGGCCCGGCGTACGACCCCCCAGCAACGGGCCATGCCCCGCACCGTTACCCCGCCGCCGCGGGCCGCGTCCCGCCTCGTCATCCCGCTACCGATCCAGCCGGCCCGGCGCCAGGCGCTGCCGAAGCAGCTGCCAACCGCGCCGCCGGAATTCGCCCTCCGCAACTCCCCAACCGACCTGCTGTTCCGGGCGCTCTGGCAGCTGGTGGGCGTGTACGTGTTTGTCGTGCTGCTGGTCAAGGACCGTCGACTGCCGCGCTGACCGGCGGGCTCAGTCGGCGCGGGTCAGGGCCGTGGCCAGCACCCGGTCCGCGATCGCACGATGGCCGGCGTCGTCGACATGCACGCCGTCGGCCACCACCATCTCGGCCCGGATGACCACGGGGTCCAGCAGGCTCACATACTCGGCATCCACCCGGTGTGCGGCGGCCTGCACCCAGCCATCCAGGTCGGTGAGCATCGCGGTGGCCGGCTCGGCGGTGGAAGGTCCCACCGCGATGAGGCGGGCGTTCGGCAACTCCGCCCGGATGAGCCGGAACGTCTCGTTGACGGCGGCGCGCACAAACTGCGGATCGGTGCCGAGCGCCCACCGGTCGTTCTGGCCGCCCGCGATGACGACGACATCTGGTGCCGAGGCGATGACGTCGGCGACC
Organism: Cryobacterium adonitolivorans; assembly: GCF_004402695.1. Taxonomy (GTDB): domain Bacteria; phylum Actinomycetota; class Actinomycetes; order Actinomycetales; family Microbacteriaceae; genus Cryobacterium; species Cryobacterium adonitolivorans. Next base: position 132,196 of record NZ_SOFL01000008.1, read on the forward strand.
CGGTCGGGGTAGGTGGGACACTGCTTCTGGCCGCAGTCGATGGCCGAGGCCGCTGTGACGTAGCCGGTGCCGCCCAGGCCCTGGTTGACTTCGGTCCAGCCGGCCTCCTCGGCCACGAGCGTCGACCACCTGGTCACCGGAGACGAAGCGCCGAGCCCCTGCGTGTACGAGTCGCCGACGAACACGGCCACCGGGATGGCTGACACCGTCGGCGCCGGTGGCGCCGTCGAGACGGCGAGACCTCTCGATGCGCCGCCACCGCTGGCCAGCGCGGCAGCGGCTACCGCGCCGCAACTCACGACGAGCACGAGACCGCAAAACACCCATGGCAGGCTCCTGCGGCGGAAAGACGTCACAGCGGACAATTTGGTCTCCTCGGTCATAGTCCCAGCCTACGAGGCAGCGAGCGTGGCCCGGGGTGGCGGCACCTCGACCGAGTATCGGCAGGCATGCCAGGCTCGAGAAGCCTACGCAACCACGTGCCCGGTTCTCGGCATGAAGGCTTCTAGCGTTGGGAAGGGACACCATCAGCTTGGTCGGTCGCGGGCGTCGCATCGCTCGCTAGTTCTGTCTCAGCGTGGCGCTGCCGAGTGTTGAGGAATCTTCTCTCGACGACGAAGAAGAACCCGTAGCAGACGGCCACCACCACAGGTACGCCTGCGAAGGTCATCACCATCCACTGAACTTCCAGCGGGAGTCCGAGCGGCAACAGGAGCAGATTGGCGAGTGCGAGCAGCGGGCTATGCAAGAGATAAATACTGTACGAGAACAGGCCAAGCCGAATCATCGGTCGGCTCTGGAACGGTTTCACAAACCAGGGCGTCGCACCCCGTACTGCACGCTGGCCGGTCCAGACGAGACCCGCTGCTACTGCTGCACCAGCGCAGGTTTCGATAAGCCCGAACGATCGGATGTCGAATTGTTTGGTGAGTACAATCGCGACAAGAGTCAAGGCGATGAACCCGAGGAAGAGTGGGCCCGCCCACCGGTTCTTCACCGGGCTCATGGTGGCCTGTGCCGACCACATGCCCATGGCGAAAATACCGATTAGCCACGGATGCGCCCATACACCGACGCCCGTAAACACTGGGGACAGTGAGATGATTACGGCGCCAATGACGACGAGTCCAGTTCGGTTCCTTCGGCACAAGGGCAGAAGGATCAGTGGAAACAGAATATAGATCTGCCACTCGACCGCAACGCTCCATAAGGGGCCGTTGATGGCGTCAATCCAGTCGGGGCTGAAGTTGTGCACCAGCAGAAAATGACTCACAACGCTCTGCACGGTCACTGGAAGTTTGGTGTCCCACTGCGTTCCGGACGGCTCCTGCATGACAGGGAGGACAACAATCAGCAGGATGCTGATGAGGAGGGCAGCGTAATACGGTGGAATCACACGTCGGGCGCGGCGCTTGAGGTATTTCGCCATTCCACCGCGAAGCCGAAAGTCGTTCGACAGCGTCGGCAGCATCAGGACGTATCCGGAGAGAACGATGAAGACTGGAACTCCCAGGTAGCCCCAGCCGAAGATCAGATCGATGAGGGGAAGCGATCGCGTGGCCTCGTTGGATAGCCCGGTGAATAGCAGCGCATGGTACAGAACCACCGCAATGGCTGAGAATCCTCTGATGCCGTCCAGATAGGGGAATTCCGGGCGTCGCGCGAGCTCAGTTGGGCTGCGGGGATTTCCGCTTGTCGGTCGGTCGGTCGGGGGGAATGTCGCGTTTTCGGCGCTCATGGACGGCCATTCCTTACGGGTCGCGGCATACTAGGCGGGGCTATCTTTTTGGCCCGAATGGGCGACGTCGACAATGACGCCCAGGCCGCGACGACTGGCAACCAGTAGTAGACCTGATCGAAGAACGCTGAAGTTAGTGCGTAGCTGAGTATGGTGATCAGGATGCCCGCGGCGAGCGCGAACTCACGTGCGCGAAGCGCTTGTAGGACGAAGACGACAGCGGCGAGAAGTACTGCCGCAATTCCGGCCGCCAGAGCGATTCCGCCCTGGTACCAGGCATGCAAGAAGACGTTATGGACCATCGTGTTTCCGAACGCCGCGGACTGACCTGGATCGATGCCCTTTCCCATAAATGGATCGATCTGAATTCGTTCCCAGGCGACGCGGTAGGTGTTCATGCGGATGTCCAGGGTGCTGATGTCGTCCGTTTGTCCTGTCACCTGGAAGAACCGGTCAGCTGGACTGCGAAAATACTGCGCGACGTTCGGGTTCTGCAGAGCAGCCCACAACGCGAGTGCGCCCGCCACAACGACCCAGAGCACCCTCGTGATGGGTATCCGATGAGACGAAAGTACGAACAGAACTCCGAAGACGCAGGCGAACATCGAACTCAGGCTGCCGGTGCTGAGCACACCCGCAGCGTTCACTGCCAAGGCACCGATCACCAGCAGACGGGGGAATGGAGCCCGAACGGCCAGAACATGGGTGCACAGAAGCACCGCGATCGCTCCCATCACGCCTAAGACGTTCGGATGGCCGGCCAGGCCTGGCGAGCGACCGTAGACAGCGGCATATCCGAGCACAGGTACGCCGAGCAGCTGCACGATTCCCACAAGCGCTGACACAGTCTGCGCCAGAGTGAAAGAGACGGATACTCGTGCGAGCAGTTTTGAGTCCCGTACGACGGATCCACGCACGGCGAAAGGAGCCAGGCTCAACAGGATGAAGAGCTGAATACCGATGGGCATCGTTTTGGCGAGACCACTTGTTCCGCTGGAAACCACCCCGGCGGCCAGCGCGCACAGCCCGGCGAACACCCATACCCCTGGCCACTTGGGCTTGCCGCCCCGGCCCAACAGGATAAGGAGAATCACCAAGCCTAGGGCACCGTATGTCCATACATTGGCGAGCGTTCCCGGGATGATTCGATAAACCGGGATTGGCAGCGCCAGGATCACCCAGAGGACCGTGATCACGGGCTGGATGCTCACCCGATCACCAGAGTTCACAGACGTCTGAATGTGCCGGGTCTGTGTCGTCATAAGTCTCCTGTTTTCAATTTGGCAAGCCTAAATGGCGTGGTCGACCCTGCGCGAACGCGCTAATGGGGCCCGCATCCATCCGCGCACGGTGTCAGTCTTTGACTCAGTGAACGACGCAAAGACCGCCGCAAGAACTTCAAGGAAGACTACGATCGCGAGAAACGCCAATATCGTCCAAGGGCCTGGCGTCCACCTGTCGGCAACGTCGGGGACGAGGACTGCGGACAGCAGAGCGACGATCGGCATGTGGATCGCATACAGCGAGAATGAGTAGTGGGCAGTGCCTGCCGCCGACGACAGAATGCGCCCGCTCGGCCCACTCCACGCCACGTCCACCACCAACGTGGCGGTGAGCGCGGCCGCAAAAAGAGCCACTAGCCACTTCCCGATCAAGGCCGGCAGGGGTCCCTCATGCGCGAAAACCATCGCTCCCAACGTCCCCAGCAGCGCCGCAATTCGAAGCACGGCCAGCCTTCTTGACTGCATAGATCTGAGCAGTCCGACGATATCGTCGCGTTTCCATGCGACAGCGGCACCCGCCAGCCAGGCAGGAAATAGAAGTAAAGCCTCGCCACCAGCGATAAAGGCTGACGCGGCAAGAACCAGCGCAGCAACAAGGCGCATCCACCGTCCGGATGCGAACCCGAACACCAGCATTGCCGCTGGAAACATCACGTAGTACCAGAACTCGTATGGGATCGACCACAGCGGCATGTTCAGTCCGAAGATTGGAACGTGTATTCCGCCGAGAAATGCGACGGTGCCGAAAAAGCTTTCCAGAGAATACGTTGGATGCGAAGGCACTGCAGCGTAACGTCCCGCTTCGGCATAGATGTCGGCCGAGCTGAAGAAGTGTCTTCCCACCAAGTCGATGAGAATGGTTAGCAGCAAAGCAGGAATGAGTACAAGCCACAGGCGGGTGAGTCTCGCTGACGCGTACCCGCCCCAGGTGAACGTACGTCGTTTCATGGCTCGAACGGCCCCGCCCCCGACCCAGAAACCGCTCATTACGAAGAAGACAATGACTGCTTCTGATCCGAGACTTGTGAACGCATACGCAATCGCACTTGCCGCCGAGTGGGGGATGTCCGCGTAGTCCTTGAAGAAGAGGACCCTAACGTGCCCCAAGACGACCAGGAGCGCTGAAACGGACCTGAGAAGGTCGAGCGCGCGATTCTGCATTTGTGGCTGCGCTCGGGTGTTCATACTGCGACGCCCTTGAGCACGCCATAGTGCGCATCCTGCCACCCGAGCCGAGCACTGTCCCATGCGGTCCGCACAGTCGGCCTTAGTGCATCGATCCCTGTGCGATCAATTATCGCGACTGCCATCCATCCCCCTTACGTCGTGGTAGCTACCCCCCGAACGAGTGTATAGGCACGATGTTTCGACGCCGTGACGTGCAAGTGACACGTTGACGGGTCTGGACCGTGGCCTCGATCAAAAAGGTCGCCGAGGCCAGGCGTTGCGCATGAGCCGGCCGCGCCCGCAACGATGGCAATTTGCAGAGCGTGGGAAAGCGTTCCAACAGCTGCCTCACGGTGCGCCACTCCGGCGCCCACACCCACCCAATTCTTTGGTGTTGCCGTCCACGCCGCCTGCCGTCAACCGGCCGTTCACCTACCGGTCTCGCAGGCCGTGGGCATCTTCGCCAGCACCGACGAACAGGCGGCCATGGGCCAGGCCCTCGCCGTGGAGAAGTCCTACCTGCCGGTGCGAGGCGACGGCGGTACCCCCGACGGCGCCCCGGCTATGGACGACATCGAGATCCTCACGCCCGACCTCGATGTAATCAACGACACGAAGGTCGCTGCCGTCGCGCGGTTCAATGAGCTCTTCCGGTAGAGCCCGTGGAACGGGATTCCCCTGTTCTCGCCGACTCTCCTGCCGCCGCGAGCGGATGCCCGGCGCATCGTCGCCGGCATCGACCTGTTCTACGAGTCCGTCACGCAGGCCGGTCTCGTCCCGACCCCGTGAGCCGTCGAGACCCCCGCACGCCAACCTGCCAAGCACTCCCCTACGACCGCGGTTTGATCTCGTCGGTGATGTCGGCGACCGTGGCGCCGTAGGCGGCGATCAACGCGTCGGCGTCGACGAACGCCGAGTAGCCGTGCTCCCCGGCGCCCATCGCCACCCGGGTTCCGCGCATCCGCTCGTCGGCGAACACCGGCCAGGGGGTGCTGCTGCCCAGCGGCGTGATGGTGCCACGCGCATACCCGGTCGCGGCCAGAGCGAGGTCTTCGTGCGGCAGTGACAGCTTGTTCACGCCCACCAGCGCGCGCAGCTTAGCCCAGCTGATCTGCCGGTCGCCGGGCACCAGCACGAAGATGTAGTCGCCGTCATGGCGTTTCACCACGAGCGACTTGACGATGCCGGCCGGCTCGAGCCCCAGCAGCCGGGCGGCGCTCTCGAGGCTGTCCGCGGCGGGACGCTCGACGATGTCGATGTCGAGTCCGCGCGCCCGCGCATCCGTTTCAACCCGTTCGCGTCCTGTGTCAGCCATACCACAGTAAATCACGCGAGCCGCTGCGGACGTCAGCCGAAGACCGCCCAGCCGTGCGCCGGAACCGTGAACCCGGCGGGACCGGCCGCGGCCGTGCCGGCCAGTCGCTGGGCGGCATCCGTGTCGACCCGCAGGATCTCGTCACCGAGATTGAGCGCGACGACCAGGTGGTGGCTGCCGTCGTTCACCTCGATCACGTAGCCAGTGTTGGTCAGGGCGAGCGGCCGGCTCGTGGCCGTGTGCAGCCATGGGTGCCGACGGCGCAGCCCGATCAGCTCCTGGTGCAGCACGAACGACTCCGTACCAGCGGTGTCGGCCGGGTCCAGGTCGACGGCGCTCAACGGGTAGGCGGGGCGGACGGCGTCGTCGCCGCCGGCCCGCTGCTCCTTCACGGCGCGTAGCCCGCGCTCGTCGCCGTAGTAGATCGCCGGGGTGCCGCCCAGGGTGAGCAGCAGCACCAGGGCGTGCGGGTGGTGGCGCTCGTCGTGGATCTGGCTGGCCAGCCGGGTCACGTCGTGGTTGCCGATGAAGGTGTACGGCACGAACGCGCCGAGGAACGCCGTGTGCCGGGTGAGCGCCCAGTCCAATTCGAAGAAGTTAACCTCGTTCAGCGCGTGCCAGATCGCCTGCCAGAGTTCGTACTGGGTAACGGTGTCGACCCCGGATGCGGCGACGAAGCCGGCGTAGTCGCCGTGCAACACCTCGCCCATCACGTACACCTGGGGGTGCCGCTCGCGCACCCGTGGCAGCACGTTCGCCCAGAACGCGGCGGGCATCGCGTAGGCGGCGTCGAGTCGCCAAGCATCGATTCCCCGGTCGAGCCAGTGGGTCATCACGTCGATGACGAGGGCGATGACAGCTGGAGTGTCGTGGTCGAGCGTCACCAGGGCGTCGTGCCCCTCGAAGGCCACCAGCTCGCCGGCCGGCGTGCGGCGGAACAAGGCGTTCTCGGCCGCGGCCGGGTCGGCGAGCGCGGCGACCAGCGGAGCGAAGTCCCGGCCCACGTGGTTGAACACTCCGTCGAGCATCACCCGGATGCCGCGCCGGTGGCATTCGGCGATGAGGTGCTCGAGGTCGGCGGTGTCGCCGAGCCGCGGGTCGACTCGGAAGTAGTCGGTGGTGTCGTAGCCGTGCGTGCGCGAGGCGAACACCGGGCCCAGGGCCAGCCCATTGGCGCCGAGGTCGAGCAAGTAGTCCAGCCACGACTCGATCTGCCGCAGCCGGTGGGTGGGCGTGCGGTCGGCGCCGGTGGTGTCCGCTCCGACGAAGCCGAGCGGGTACACGTGCCACCAGATCACGTGTTCGGTCCAGTCAGCCACATTCGACTGTATCGCGGCGGGTGGGTCGCCGGGTCTCGGCAAGCTCGACCAACGGATGAGCTCGACCAAAGGATGGGCTCGACCACCGAAACGGCGGGAGCAGCGGGGAAAGAGAGGGCCGCCTATCAGAATCGAACTGATGACCTATTCATTACGAGTGAATCGCTCTACCAACTGAGCTAAGGCGGCGTGAGACCGAATACTTCCTTACGAAAGACGCGCGGCGACACAGCATCAAAGCTTAGTCGATCGGGGACGTCACGGAGTACAGCTCACGGAAGGACTTGGCGACCCAGGCCGACAACGGGGTGCGGTCATCCGCTTCGGCCCAGCACCGCCAGGCATGCCGGGTGGCGGCCATGGCGATCAGGGTGACCAGCAGCGCCCGCTGGGCGAGGGCCCGCGGGTCCTCGGCGAGGTGCGGGTCGTCCGCGGCTAGCCGGCGCTCGACGATTGCCTGCAGGCCGGCTTCGAAGTTGCGCAGGGTGGCCATCCGCATGGTGAAGAGGTAGCTGTTCTCTTTCATCACCGAGCGACGCAGCTCATGGATCTCCCTGTCCCCGTCGGTGTTCTGCAGGCTCCGGCTGATCAGCCCGGCCAGGTCGGTCATGACGTGAACGTCGGGTCCGCCGGCGACGAACCGCTCGATGTCGGCGTCGCAGGCCAACTCGAGCTCATCGCCGATCAGGGCGGAATCCTTGGAGGCGAAGTAGTTGAAGAAGGTGCGCGGCGAGATCTCGGCGAACCGGCTGATCTCCTCGACGGTCACCTTGTCGATGCTTCGCTCGGCGCAGAGTGTGAGCACGGCGCGCTGGATTTCCCGGCGGGTGGCCCGGCGCTTGCGCTCGCGCAGGCCCAGTTCGTCAGGTGCAGCGTCCATTTGTCAACACATTGGGTCGGCCGCGGGCACGGTGCCGTCGATCAGGTACCGGTCGACGGCGTCGTTGACGCAGGAGTTGGACTTGTTGTACGCCGTGTGGCCTTCGCCCTCGTAGGTGACGAGCTGGCCGCTGTCGAGCTGCGCGGCCAGGTTCTGCGCCCACACGTAGGGGGTGGCCGGGTCGTTCGTGGTACCCACGACGAGGATTGGGGCCGCGCCGGTGGCGTGGATCTCCTGGCGCTCCCCGGTGAAGGCGTACGGCCAGCTGGAGCAGGAGATGTCGCCGTAGGCCATGTACTTGCCGATGGTGGGGGCGATCTGCTCGATCTGGGCGGCCTCGGCGCGCATGGCGGCGAGGTCATCGTTGTAGGAGTAGTCCAGGCAGTTGATCGCCGTGAACGCCTCGGTGGAGTTGTCGCGGTAGCTGCCGTCGGCGTTGCGGCCGTTGTACCCGTCAGCGAATTGCATGGCGCCGTCGGCGCTGCCCTGCAGCACGCCCTCGAACATGTCGCTGAGGTTGGTCCACGCCGTCGCCTGGTACAGCGGGTAGATGATCGCGGTGAGCAAAGCGTTCGCCCCGAGCTGGCGGCCGTCGGTGGCGGTGATCGGGCTGGCGTCCACCGACGCCAGCAGCGCCGAGATGGTGGCCATGGCGTCGTCGACGGTGCCGTTGAACGGGCACGCCGAGCCCGCCAGGCAGTCGGTGAGGTAAGCGCGCAGGGCATTCTCGAAGCCCAGCGCCTGGGTGCTGGTCACCTCGAAGTTGCTGGTGGACGGGTCGAGGGCGCCGTCGAGCACGAGCCGGCCGACCTTGTCGGGGTAGAGCTCGGCGTAGGTGGCGCCCAGGAAGGTGCCGTAGGAGAAGCCCAGGTAGTTGAGCTGGGTGTCGCCGAGCACCGCGCGCATCAGGTCGAGGTCTCGGGCGGCGCTGCGGGTGTCGACCTGGCCGAGCAGGGCGCCCGTCTCGTCGGTGCAGGATGCGGAGAAATCGGTGGCGCTGGCCTCCAGCTCCTGGACCCAGGCGTCGCTGCCGCGCTCGGCGTCGGCGATTCCGTAGAGGTATTCGTCCATCTGCGCGGGTTTGTAACAGGCCACGGCCGAAGAGCGGCCGACCCCGCGCGGGTCGAACCCGACGATGTCGTAGCGTTCCTGCAGGGCAGCGTCGGTGGCGTAGTCGACAGAGGTCTTGACGAATTCGTAGCCGGAACCGCCGGGACCACCTGGGTTCAGCAGCAACGACCCGAGCCGGTCGCCGGTCGCCGGCTGACGCACCAGGGCGAGGTCGACCGAGCCGGCGGCAGGGTCCTTCCAGTCCAGCGGAGCCGTCACGGTGCTGCACTGCATGCCGTCGTCGCAGTCGGACCAGGCCAGCACCTGGCTGTAGAACGGCTCGAGCGGCGCGTCGACCTTTTCGCCGGTGGACGTGGAGGTGGACGGTACGGGCTGGGGCATGAACCACGGCACGCAGCCGGTCAGGCCGAGCGTCACTGCCACCGCGGCCGCGATGGTCGTGAATACACGGGTGCGCTGGGTCACTGGGTTCCTCTTCTCTGGTGAATCCTGTGTGTTGCTGCGGTTGCCGTCACCGGCGGATCATCGACACCAGCATGGCTTCGAGGGCCAGCGCGGGTGCCACGTTCGCTTCAATTCTCTGCCGGGCCAGGGCGATCGCATCCATCGTGGCCACGGTGGTCGCCGGGGGGCACGCCCCGGCGGCCCGGCGCAATTCGGGGAGCAGTTCGAGGTTGATGATGGTGTTGTCCCGGCCCAGCTGCATCATCATCACGTCGCGGTACAACGACGTGAGGTCCACCAGGATGCGGTCGATACCGTCGCGCAGGCTCCGGGTCGCGCGGCGTTTCTGGTCGTCTTCGAGGTTCTTGATCTGGCTGCGGAGCGCGGGCGGGACCGACTGGCCGGGTTCCACGCCGAGCGAGCGCAGTACGCCCTCGCGTTCGGCGGCATCCCGTTCGATGGTGATCGCCTTGGCGTCGTCACCGGCGATGGCCAGCAGCCGGGCGGCGGCGTTGACGGCGGTGGACACCCCGGTGAGTCCGAGGGCGGCGCGGAGGGTTTCCTCGCGTCGGGCCCTCGCTTCGGCGTTGGTGGCGAGCCGCAGGGCCATGCCGATGTGGCTCTGCGCCTCGCGGGCGGCCCGTTCGGCGATGGCCGGCTCCACGCCGGTGCGACGGATGAGCAGCTCGGCCACGGCGTCGATGCTCGGCACCCGCAGGCGCACGGTGCGCACCCGGGAGCGGATGGTGGGCAGCAGGTCGGCCTCGCTGGGGGCGCAGAGGATCCAGACGGTGCGTTCCGGCGGCTCCTCGAGGGCTTTGAGGAGCACGTTGGAGGTGCGCTCCACCATGCGGTCGGCGTCTTCGACGACCACCACGCGGTAGCGGCCCACCGATGGGGAGTACTGCGAGCGGGCCACGGCCTCCTTGACGGAGTCCATCTTGATGATCACGCCCTCGGTGCTGAGCACGGTGAGGTCGGGGTGGGTGCGCGCGTCGACGAGCCTTCTCGTGGACTCGTCGCCCTGCGGCGTGCCGGGACTGAGCAGCGCGGTCGCGAACGCGAACGCGAGGTTGGAGCGGCCGGAGCCGGGCGGCCCGGTGATCAGCCAGGCGTGGGTCATCGACGATGAGGTGCTGCGGCCGGCGGCGGTCGTGGCCGCATCCGTGGCGGCGTCGGGGCGCTCCAGTGTGGCGACCGCTCCCGGGCGCTCTGCGGCGGCACGGAAGATGGCGATCGCGTCTGCTTGACCCGTCAGGTCATCCCACACTGCCATTCACCAAGGCTACCCGGCGCCGGTGACGGCCGGGTGCGGTTGTCCCGCCCGACGAGTGGCCAGATGAGGCCCGTTGGATACCCGCCACGCGGCCTCAAGGGTCATCTCGCGATAGTGCGCCCGGGCGAGAGGGCAGTTGGGGCCCGTTGCCGGGCGCGAACTGGGCCTCTTCTGCCCTGTCGGGGCGCGGCGGCTAGAGCAGGGCGGCGACGCGGGTGCGGATGAACGTGGCGAGCTCGTCGACCGGCAACGACGCATCCAACACCAGGAACCGGTCGGGCTCGGCGGCGGCAAGGTCGAGGAAAGCGGCGCGCACACGGGCGTGGAACTCGCTCTTCTCGGCTTCGAGCCTGTCGAACCGCTTGTTCGCGGCGTCGAGGCGGCCGCGGGCGGCGGTCTCGTCGAGGTCGAGAAGCAGGGTGAGGTGCGGCAGCAGCCCCTCGACCGCCCAGAGCGAGAGGTCGCGCACCTCGGTGCCGCCGAGCACCCGACCGGCGCCCTGGTAGGCGACGGAGGAGTCGAGGTAGCGGTCCTGGATGACGATTTCGCCGCGGGCCAGCGCCGGGCGCACCAGGGTGCCGATGTGCTGGGCCCGGTCGGCGGCGTAGAGCAGGGCCTCGGCGCGGGGCGTGACCTCTCCGCGGTGGTGCAGCACGATCTCGCGGATGGCGACGCCCACCTCGGTGCCGCCGGGCTCGCGGGTGCGCACCACGGTGCGCCCCTGGGCCTGCAGCCACTCGCCGAGCAGCTCTGCCTGGGTGCTCTTGCCCGACCCGTCGCCACCCTCGAGGGTGATGAACAGGCCGGGCGCCGTCGATTCCGTCAGCGGAGCGGTTGGTGCTGTGCTGCTCACGACTGCGCGGCCGCCTGGGTTGCCTTCGCGGCCGCGGTGGCCGCCCGGGTGGCTGCCGCCTTCGCGGCGGTCGCGGCCTTCTGCTCCGGGGTGCGCTCGGCGCGCACGCCGGGGGTGGCCGCGGAGGCGCCGGTCTTCTTGGCGGGGGCACGCCTGGTGCCGGTCTTCGTGGTGGCGCCGGCCTTCTTCACCGGAGCTTTCTTGGCGGCGGGCTTCTTGGCCGGGGCCTTCTTGGCCGGCGACTTCTTCACCGCCGGGCCCTTGGCCCGCTTGTCGGCGAGCAGCTGCACGGCGCGCTCGTAGTCGACCTCTTCGACACTTTCGGCCTTGGGGATGGTGGCATTGGTGATGCCATCCGTCACGTAGGCGCCGAACCGGCCGTCCTTGATCTTGATGGCCTTGCCGCTCTCCGGGTCGGGCTCTTCGAAGTCCTTGAGCGCGCTCGAGGCACGGCGGGCGCCGTACTTGGGTTGCGCGTACAGGTCGACGGCGCCGGCCAGGTCGATCTCGAAGATCTGGTCCTCGCTGGTCAGCGACCGGGTGTCGACGCCCTTCTTGAGGTACGGGCCGAACTTGCCGTTCTGCGCGAGGATCTCGGTCTGGGTCTCGGGATCGAGGCCCACCACGCGCGGCAGGTTCAGCAGCGCCAACGCGGTATCGAGGTCGACGGTGGCCAGGTCCATCGACTTGAACAGCGACGCCGTGCGCGGCTTCGCCGCGGCGGCGGCCTTCTTGGCCGGGGCCTTGCGCTTGGGCTTGGCCGGAGCGGTACCGGCCGGGGCGGCCGGGGCTCCGGCGTCGGCCAGTGAGGTGACCTCGCCGGTGAGCGGGTCGATGGACTCGCCGGGACCGTCGGTGTCGGCCGGCGGTTCCAGTTCGGTCACGTACGGGCCGAACCGGCCGTCCTTGGCGACGATCTCCTTGCCGTTGTCCGGGTTCACGCCGATGACGCGGTCGGTGACGACCGGGGCATCCACAAGTTCGCGGGCCTTGGCCGGAGTGAGCTCGTCAGGCGCGAGGTCCGGCGGGATGTTCACCCGGCGGGGGGTGGCATCCGGGTCGGCGGTGGGGTCGGCGACCTCGAGGTAGGGGCCGTACTTGCCGATGCGCAGGGTGATGTCATCGACGATGTGGATCGAGTTGATCGTGCGGGCGTCGATCTCACCGAGGTTGTCGACGACCTGGCGCAGGCCGCGGTGCTTCTCGGAGCCGAAGTAGAAGCTGGTCAGCCAGTCCACCCGGTCGGCGGTGCCGCCGGCGATGCGGTCGAGGTCGTCTTCCATCTCGGCGGTGAAGTCGTATTCCACCAGGTCGGCGAAGAACTCCTCGAGCAGACGCACCACGGAGAAGGCGATCCAGTTGGGGATCAGGGCCTGCCCGCGCGGGGTGACGTAACCGCGATCGGTGATGGTGGAGATGATCGACGCGTAGGTGGAGGGGCGGCCGATGCCGAGCTCTTCGAGCTTCTTCACCAGGCTGGCCTCGGTGTACCGGGCGGCCGGGCTGGTTTCGTGGCCCTTGGCCTCCACCTCGACGAGGGTCAGCGTTTGGCCCTCTTCCAGCGGCGGCAGCTTCGACTCGGTGGGGTCGGTGGGGGCGTTGCGCTCCTCGTCCCTGGACTCCTCGTACGCGAGCATGAAACCGCGGAAGGTGATCACGGTGCCGCTGGCGGCGAATTCGGCGAGCGCCTCCGAGGCGGCGGGATGCGCGGCCCGGCCGGTGGGGCCCGCGGCGATGGTCACCGACGCGGTCGACCCGGTCGCATCCGCCATCTGGCTGGCTACGGTGCGCTTCCAGATCAGGTCGTAGAGCTTGAAGTCGTTGCCGCGCAGGGTGCTGGAGAGCGACGACGGGGTGCGGAAGGTGTCGCCGGACGGCCGGATTGCCTCGTGGGCCTCCTGCGCGTTCTTGCTCTTGCCCTTGTACAGACGGGGGCTGTCCGGCACGGTCTCGGCGCCATACAGCGACGCGGCCTGCTTACGGGCGGCCGTGATCGCCTGCTGCGACAGCGACGGCGAGTCGGTACGCATATAGGTGATGTACCCGTTTTCGTACAGCGACTGGGCCACGCTCATGGTCTGCCGAGCGGTGAAGCGCAGCTTGCGTGCGGCCTCCTGCTGCAGGGTCGAGGTGGTGAACGGTGCGGCGGGGCTGCGGCGGTAGGGCTTGGAGGCAACCTTGGTGACCGTGATCGGCACGCCGGGCACCTTGAGTGCATCGGCGAGGGCGAGGGCGGATGCCTCGTCGAGGGTGGCCGCGACGACCTTGGGCTTGAGCTTGCCGGTGTCGTCGAAGTCGCTGCCGGTGGCGATCCGCTCGCCGCCGAGGCGCACGAGCTTGGCCTGGAAGCCGTTCTCGGCGGAGGCGCCGGGAACGAGCTGGGCGATGAGGTCCCAGTAGCCGGCGGAAACGAACGCGAGGCGTTCACGTTCCCGGTCGACGACGAGGCGGGTGGCGGCGGACTGCACACGGCCGGCGGACAGGCCCGGGCCCACCTTGCGCCAGAGCACGGGCGAGATCTCGTAGCCGTAGATGCGGTCGAGGATGCGCCGGGTTTCCTGCGCGTCGACGAGGGCGGTGTCGAGGTCGCGGGTGTTCTTGGTGGCCGCGATGATGGCGTCCTTGGTGATCTCGTGGAACACCATCCGCTTGACCGGAACCTTGGGCTGGAGGACCTGCAGTAGGTGCCACGCGATGGCCTCGCCTTCGCGGTCCTCATCAGTTGCGAGGAGGAGTTCGTCGGCGTTCTTCAACGCTCGCTTGAGATCGCTGACTGTCTTCTTCTTGGCGTCGGAGACCACGTAGTACGGTTCGAAGCCATTGTCGACGTCGACGGAGAACTTGCCGAGCGGGCCCTTTTTGAGCTCCGGCGGCAGATTCTTGGGCTCAATCAGGTCTCGGATGTGCCCGACCGACGACAGAACCTCGTATCCGTCGCCCAGATAGGCGGCGATCGACTTCATCTTGGTCGGCGACTCGACAATGACCAGCTTCTTAGTGCCTGGCACCAGACTCCTCTTTATAGGTAACGGTCTGTGTAACGACCAAGCCACACCATACACACAGGAATCGAGTGCGCGCCGACCGTGACAGTGCGGGAGTGCCCCGAATTGACTCCACGGTAGCTTGCCTGCGGCGCAGTGCAAGGCTGAAACGAGGGTGCACACATGTTCCCGCAATTCGTTCTGGTGTCACCCGACACGCGGCCGGCTCGACTCGGTTTGCGGATTGGGGGTTGCCTCCGCGGAGCACAGCCGCACAATAGAGACATGGTTACTGCAGCGCAGGGCACGTACACCGCGAAACTGACGGACGGCCCCCTCGAAGGAAAAACCGTCACCACCCAGTTCCTCGAGTCCGGGGATCCCCGGCCACGGATTGAGCTCCCAGCCGACGCAAGCGGCAAGCGGTACCTCTATGCCCGCGCCGCCGGTCTCGAGTTCGATTCCACCGAGCATCCCGACCAGCCGTCGGCCGTGGACTACCGCTACCTCGAGGCGCTCTTCGACGCTCCCCCGGCGACGACCTAACCCGAGCGATTGGGGATCCCGTTTCGGGCGCCCTGCCCGACGCCACCCCAGTGACGATTCGACGCTACGGCGCCGGCCCGGCCCGCGCCCTGGAACCGATCGGGAATCCGCCCACCGTGCGGGACACCGCCACGGTGGCGATCAGGCCGTCCACCGAGCAGGCCACCAGGCGGGCCCCGTTCAGCTCCGCGGCCCGCGCCGCCGTGTCGCAGGGCGCCCCCGGCATGAGACCGGAGGCGACATCAGCGGCGGCGAGCGCCGCCGCATCCGCCGCGCCCTGCACGGACTGACTGACCGGCAGCAGGGCCAGCACCGGCACGAGCACGGCGGTCATTGTGACGAGCGCGCCGAGCAGCGCGACCGCGAGCACCGAACCTGACCCACGGTCGCCGGTCGCGGCGCGTCGGGGTGAAAGGTAGAACCGGCCGGCGGCGGTGGGCACGGCTGAGAGACGACGACGTGTCACGGGTCGGCTTTCGCGGCGTCGCTGGCGAGGGCGCACGACCGAGCGGCGAGGGTGAGGCCCGCGGCAGCGAACGGCGCGAAGGCGCTCGGCGCGCTGAGCCGGGCGCAGACGAACTCCCCCTGCCGTTCCTCAGCGAGCGCCGTACCGGGCGCCACCGCGGCCAGCAGTCCGGACGCCGGGCCTGCGCCATCGCCGCGGGCCAGTAGCCGGGCCACGTCGGCGGCGGCATCCGACAGGCCTACCTGCTGCCCCACCACCTGCACGGCGCCCAGGCAACAGGCCAGCACCACCAGCACCGCGGGAAGCGCGGCGGCGAACTCCGCCGTGACGCTGCCCCGATCGCGGTGCGGCCCGTGCGCGAGCGACGCCACGGCACCCGTGCGCTCAGCCCACGGTGAGCGCACTGCGCACCAGTTCGGTGAGGATACCGCGCACCTCGTCGCCGCGCAGGATGACGATGAGCAGGCCGGCAAACCCGACGGCCGCCATGGTGGCCACGATGTACTCAGCGGTGGCCGCCCCGCGGTCCTCGCGCAAGCGCAGGAGCGCCCTGTGGGTGTTCGAGCGCACGGTGCGGGTGCGGACGCTGCCCGGCCGTGCCCCGGTACCGACGCTCGCGGTGCGGACGTACCGTCGGGCACCGCCGGCCGAGTCCACGACCGTGTCGGTGGCGGACTCAGGGGCGTTGCTGGCTTCCGCGGGGGCGGCCGACGGCTTGTGGATGCTGAGCATGAGGGGTCTCCTTTTCGCGTCCGGGACGCGGTGCGGGTGGCACGAGCACGTTCAGCCTCCCGCCGTCCCCACCCGGCCTGACCCGCGTTTGCGCAGCTGTGCACAACTCCTAAAAGGAACTGAGTGTGGAGGAGAGCACGCTGAGCAGCAGCGGCGCGACTCCGACAAGCATGAAGGCCGGCAGCACGCAGACGCCGAGGGGGATCATCAGGGCCACGGCGAGGGTCTCGGCGCGTTGATGGCCGGCACTGCGGGCATCCCGGCGGGCCTGGTCGGCCTCGCTGCGCAGCAGTTCCCCGGCCGGGACACCGGCCCGCGCCGACAGGTCGAGCACCCGATCGATGACAGCGTCCGCTGGCGTGGACGCCGACCCCGGCGAGCGCAGGCCGAACCGTTCGGCGCTGCGGCGGGCCGTGTCGCGGGCCCGGTCGAGCGAGCCTCCACCGGCCATGCCGATGGAGGTGAGGTCGAGTTCGAGTCCGGGAGCGGCGCCCTGCACCAGGGCGGCCGAGACCAGGCGCCGGTTCCAGCGGGCCGCTGCCAGCATCAGCAGGGAGCCCGCGGCGAGGCAAGCGAGTCCTGGGCCGGTGAACAGCAACGTATGCAGGGTGTCGAAGCCCAGCAGCGCTCCGAAAAGCAGGGCCACCAGCGGCAGCACCATCACCATCCGCGCGGTGGCCCGCGGCCCGGTCAGGGCCACGGTCAGGTCGCGCTGCAGCTGGCCGAGGTCACGGAAGGCGGCGGCCAGGTCGCGCAGGCATCCGGACAGCGGTGCCCCGGCCTGGGTGGCGACATCCCAGGCTACGGCGAGCGCGCGCCAGGCGTCGCCGAGCTGCCCGGTGCGGGGAGCGGCCGCGGCGATTGCGTCGGCCACGCTGTCGCCGGAGTGCGCGGCCCGCGCGGCCGCCGTCAGTAGCTCCCGGTGGCCCGGGTCACTGACCGTCGTGCCGGCTCGGCCCGGCCTGCGGCGGCGCTGCGGCTCGGCCTCGGCTGCGGGCGGCACCAGATAGTCCCAGGCCGACACCGGCGACACCCCCGCCGAAAGCAGCACGGCCAGCCGTTCCGCGATGCGAGCCACCTCGTCGATCGGCGGTGGCGCGGCCGGGCGGCGGCTCATGCGGGCACCGTTGCGAGGCGCTCGGTGGCGTCGAGGGTGAAGCGGCCCACCTGCGCCAGGCGCCGCCGGCCACCTCGGCGCTCCAGGTGCAGCACCAGCCCGATGGCGCTCACGGTTTGCCGGGCGACAGCCGCCGGGCTCATGCCGGCGAGCGCGCCGAGGGCCTCGAGCCTGGCGGGCACATCGGCCAGGGAGTTGGCGTGCAGGGTGCCGGCGCCGCCGTCATGGCCGGTGTTCAGGGCGGCCAGGAGCTCCCGGATCTCGACGCCCCGGCACTCACCGAGCACCAGCCGGTCCGGGCGCATCCGCAGCGCCTCGCGCAGCAGGCTGTCCAGGCCGATACGGCCGGCACCCTCGAGGTTGGCCTGGCGGGATTCCAGAGCCACGACGTGCGGGTGGTCGATGCGCAGCTCGGCGACGTCCTCGATGGCCACGATGCGCTCGGCCGCGGGGGCCTCGCCCAGCAGCGCGGCGAGCAGGGTGGTCTTGCCGCTGCCGGCGGCGCCGGTGACGAGCAGGTTTTCCCGATCGAGCACCGCCGCGCGCAGCCTGCCGAGTTGGGCGGCCGCGTCCTCACCGTGGCCGAACAGGCCGCCGGCGGCTAGGGCGTCGAGGCTGAGCCGCTCGGCTCGCGGCAATCGGATCGACAGCAGCGTGCCGGTACTCGATACCGGTGGCAACACGGCGTGCACCCGGATGCCGTCGGCCAGACGCACATCGACGCAGGGACTGGCTTCGTCGATGTGCCGGCCGCCGAGGGCGATCAGCCGGATCGCCAGGTCACGAATGCCGCGCTCGTCGCTGTGCCATTCCGGCGCGGGCACCAGGCCTCGGCCGGCGTCGAGCCAGAGTCCGGCCTCCCCGTTCACGAAGAGGTCGGTGACGGCCGGGTCGCGGGCGAATCGGGTGAGCGGGCCGAGCACGGAGAGGTCGGTGCGAGAGGGGGACGGCGGGGCGGCGTCGTGGTGGCGGTCGCGGTCGTCGGCTGGATCGGTCCCTGCGCCGGCCAACGGGGCTGCATTGGTGGGGTGTGGAGAGTCTCCTCCGGCCCTTGAGGGATTCGGGCCGGCGCTGAGGGTGAGGGTGCTGGACCGCTTGAGGAAGGAGGGCACCGCAACGAAGGGCTCTGGCATGCGAGCACACTAGCGGCCGGGCGAACGCGGAAGGTCGCGGCATCCGGGGGTGTGCGGTGGTCGCCGCCAACGGGGCTGTGGAGGAGTGGCGGTCCGCGACACGCGTGCACGTCACCGGGTCTCCACACGCTCGACCGACGGGGTGGAACGACACGGGCGCGGAGACAACTGTTGCCCGGACGGACTTCTGCGCCCGGTGTGCGGGGTGCAATTGTCCGGCCGGGCAACAGTTCTGCCTGGAGGGGGCCGATACAGCGATATTGCGGTACAGCGGGTCACGCAGGGTGCGCGGTTCGCGCGGGGGCGCGCAAGCCGGGCGGGGAAAACACGGGTGCGCCGTTGAGAGGCACAGAACGTGCTGTTAAAAGAGGGGGGCGGCACCTATTGGGGGGAACAGGTGCCGCCTCGGCAGTGCATTGATTGGGGGGAACCAACGCACCACAGGTCAAAACTTTCGTTCAGACATGGATAAGCATACTTGGGAAAATCAGATTCGCAAGTCCCCCAGGTCCCCCTAAATGAGGACATGAAGATAAGTGCCCGTGAGAGCGGTTTTTCGAATGTATCCCGAGCAGAAAATCGGTCATTCTTCCGGGCGAATTTGTCCTCGAAAGCGTCGTATCCGCCGTGTAGGGTTCAGGGACGGGTCCGCCGCGGCGCCCTGACACCGCCTGAACTCGCAAAGGAGCGAACCATCATGAGCGTGCAAATCGACCATCTTCTCCACGAATCCCGCCGATTCCCGCCGTCTCCGGAGTTTGCCGCGACGTCGGTGGCCAGCGAGGCGCTCTACACGGATGCCGCAGCAGATCGGCTTGGTTTCTGGGCCGAGCAGGCCCGCGACCTCCTGCACTGGCACAAACCGTTCACCCGCACCCTCGACTGGAGCAATCCGCCGTTCGCCAAATGGTTCGACGACGGCGAGCTCAACGTGGCGTACAACTGCCTCGACCGGCACGTGCTCGCCGGCAACGGCGACCGGGTGGCGTTGCATTGGGAGGGCGAGCCGGGCGACACCCGGTCCATCACCTACGCGCAGCTCACCGAGGAGGTCAAACGTGCCGCGAACGTGCTCATCGGGCTCGGCGTGCGCACCGGCGACCGGGTGGCCATCTACCTGCCGATGATCCCCGAGGCCGTCGTGGCGATGCTCGCCGTGGCCCGCATCGGCGCAGTGCACTCAGTGATCTTCGGCGGCTTCAGCGCCGAGAGCCTGCGGTCCCGCATCGACGACGCCGAAGCGGTGGTCGTGATCACCTCCGACGGCGGCTACCGCAAGGGCCGGGCCACCCCGCTCAAGCCCGCGGTCGACGCGGCCCTGGCCAGCGGCGACTCCTCGGTGCACACCGTGCTCGTGGTGAACCGCACCGGCGGCGACGTGGAGTGGAACGAACGCGACAAATGGTGGCACGAGGAACTCGCCGCGGTCGCCGGCGAGCACGAGGCGCAGCCGTTCCCGGCCGAAAACCCGCTGTTCATCCTGTACACCTCCGGCACCACCGGTAAGCCCAAGGGCATCCTGCACACCAGCGGCGGTTACCTCACCCAGGTGGCCTTCACGCACAAGAACGTCTTCGACCTCAAGCCCGAGACCGACGTGTTCTGGTGCACCGCCGATGTGGGCTGGATCACCGGCCACAGCTACGTGGTCTACGGACCGCTGGCCAACGGCGCCACCCAGGTGCTCTACGAGGGCACCCCCGACACCCCTCACCCCGGCCGGTGGTGGGAGATCATCGAGAAGCACAAGGTGAGCATCCTGTACACCGCGCCCACCGCCATCCGCACGTTCATGAAGATCGGCCGGCAGGAGCCGCAAAAGTTCGACCTGACCAGCCTGCGCCTGCTCGGCTCTGTGGGTGAGCCGATCAACCCGGAAGCGTGGATGTGGTACCGCGAGGTGATCGGCAACCACGTCACCCCGGTCGTGGACACCTGGTGGCAGACCGAGACCGGCGCGATCATGATTTCCGCCCTGCCCGGCCTCACCGAGACCAAGCCCGGCGCGGCGCAGGTCGCCATCCCTGGCATCTCCATCGACGTGCTCGGTGAAGACGGTGAGCATGTGGGGCACGGCAACGGCGGCCTGCTCGTGGTCACCGAACCGTGGCCGTCGATGCTGCGCGGCATCTGGGGCGACCCGGAGCGCTTCATCGAGACCTACTGGGAGAAGTTCCCGGATGCCCCGAACGGTCCGCTGTACTTCGCCGGCGACGGCGCCCGGCTCGACCGCGACGGCGACATCTGGCTGCTCGGCCGGGTGGACGATGTGATGAACGTCTCCGGGCACCGGCTGTCCACCGCCGAGATCGAGTCGTCGCTGGTGGCGCACCCCATGGTGGCCGAGTCCGCGGTGGTGGGAGCGCACGACGAGACCACCGGCCAGGCGGTGGTGGCGTTCGTGATTATCAAGTACAGCCAGACGGATGTGGCCTCGCACGCCGACATCAGCGCCGTGCTGCGCGCCCATGTGACACTTCAGATCGGGGCGATCGCCCGGCCGCGGGAGATCCACATCGTGAACGAGCTGCCCAAGACCCGCTCGGGCAAAATCATGCGGCGGCTGCTGCGCGATGTGGCCGAGGGCCGCGAGATCGGCGACACCACCACCCTCGCCGACACCTCGATCATGCAGACCATCTCGGAGAGCATGCGCTAGACCCCCTCGCGAGCCGTGAGCAAAGCACCCTCCCGAGGCCCGGGACGGGGCTTAGCTCACGGCTCGCGTTGGTTTGGGCGCGGTGTGTGGAGGAAACGTTCACGAAGGCCGCTTACGGTAGGCGGAATGTCTCGAGATGACTCCGGACGCCGGATGGGCGGGCTCGACGCCCTGCGCGGGGTCGCTGCCGTGATTGTGCTCGTGCACCACGTGTCGATGACCGCGCCGTCGATTTCGGCTGCGTACTCGTCGAGCGCCGGCGTGGCCGTATTCTCCACCGGCTGGTGGGTCACCCTGTCGCCGCTGAAGATCCTCTTCGCGGGCCCGGAGTTCGTGCTGGTGTTCTTCGTGCTCAGCGGATTCGTGCTCGTGCTCACCCCGTTGCGGCGCTGGCCGTGGACCCGGCGGCCCGCCCCGGACCTCGCCGCCGAGACAAGGCCCGTCGCGGATGCTGCCACACCGACCCCCGGCTACAACTGGCTGGCCTATTACCCGCGCCGCATCATCCGGCTGGCGATCCCCGTGATCGTCTCGGTGGGCCTGGCCGCCGCGTGGATACTGGCCGTTCCGCGCACCGGCGCGGGCGGCGCCTGGATGGCGAAACAGGGCAGCCCCGACCTCGGCATCGGCAACCTGCTGCGCGAGGCCAGCATTCTGGGCTTCACCGGCCGCCCCGACGTCAATCCGCCGCTCTGGTCGCTGGCCTGGGAGATGTGGTTCTCCCTGCTGCTGCCGATCGGCGTGATCTTCGCGTTGGCCACCCGCCGGTGGACCCTGGCCTGGGTGGCGCTGCTGCTGGCCACGTCCACCGCGGGGTACCTGCTCGCGATCGAACCACTGATGTACCTGCCCGCGTTCGGCCTGGGCGCCCTGCTCGCGGCCAATCACGGAGCGCTCCTCGCCCGGTCGACCCGACTGGCCAGGCGCCGCGGCGGCACGCTGGCGTGGGCAGCGATCGCCGTACTCGGGCCGGTGCTGCTCATCACCTTCTGGCTGCTGCGACCGGCGCTCACCGAGCCGTGGAACACCGTCGCCCTGGCGCTGCGGGTGCCCGGCGCGGTGCTCATCGTGGCGACCGTGGCGCTGTGGCCGCCGGTGCAACGGATGCTCAATGGGCGCCTGCTGGCCTGGCTCGGCACCATCAGCTTCAGCCTGTATCTCGTGCACTTCCCCATCGTGGTCACCTTCGGCCAGCTGTTCGGGCCGGAGCGCTGGTGGTGGGGCGCGCTGTTTTCGGTGCCGCTGAGCCTGCTGCTCGCCCAGCTGATGTACCGCTGGGTGGAGCTGCCCGCTCAGACGCTGGCGGGCCGGGCCGGTGCCAAATTCTCGGCCCGGGCATCCGCGGCGTAACGCCCGCGAGCTGTGAGAAAAGCACCTCCCCGGGCTCTGGGAAGGTGCTTAACTCACAGTTCGCGAGGTGTCGGCCGGGCCGACCAACGTGAAACTACGCGAAGGAGACGATCAGCTCCACCTCGACGGGCGAGTCCAGCGGCAGTGCGGCCACGCCCACAGCGGAGCGGGCGTGCACGCCGATGGTGCCGAAGATCTCGCCGAGCACATCGGAGGCGCCGTTGACCACGCCGGGCTGGCCGGTGAAGTCGGGGGCGGAGGCGACGAACCCGGTGACCTTGACCACCTGGGTGATGCGGTCAAGCGAGCCGATCACGCTCTGGATGGCGGCGAGCGCGTTGAGCGCACACTGCCGGGCGTAGCCCTGAGCGTCGGCGGCCGGCACCAGGCCCTCGCCGACTCCCACCTTGCCCGTGGCGGGCATCACGCCGGCCACCATCGGCAGCTGGCCGGAGGTGTACACCAGCGATCCACTCACGACGGCGGGAACGTACGACGCCACCGGCGGTACCACCGACGGCAGCTCAATACCCAGTTCGGCCAGTCGGGCCTCGATCTGCGACACGATCAGGCTCCGGTCGCGCCGGCGACGGGACGCTTGAGATAGGCGACGAGTCCGCCTTCCGGGCCGGTGACGACCTGCACAAGTTCCCAGCCTTCCGACCCCCAGTTGTTGAGGATGGCGGCTGTGTTGTGGATCATCAGCGGGGTGGTGAGGTATTCCCAGGCAGTCATGCGGCTCCGATTCAGGCAGTTTTTCAGGTTTCGTCCCTTACGCTCAATTGTATGTCTGCCAAAAATCGTACGGTTAGTGGAGCGCTCGGCGGCCTCCTGGGTTTTATTGGAATGAGCGCCGTAGCCGGTGTCCTCGTCACCGTCGCCGTCACCCCCGCCCTCGCCGTATCGGGCATGACGGCCACCAACACGATCAATGTGTTCGAGAGCCTGCCCAACTACCTCACCGTCGACCAGCTGTCGCAGAAGAGCACGATCTACGTCGTGGCAGACGGCGCGCCGTTCGCGCTGGCCTCGTTCTATGACCAGAACCGCGTCGAGGTTCCGGTCGAGAGCATGAGCCAGTACGTGCAGGATGCCGCGGTGGCCGGTGAGGACCCCCGCTTCGAGTTGCACGGCGGCGTGGACCTGCAGGGCACCATTCGCGGCGCCCTCTCCACCGTCACCGGCGGCGGCACCCAGGGCGGGTCATCCATCACCCAGCAGTACGTCAAGAACGTTCTCGTGCAGAAGTGCGAGGTTCTCACCGAACAGAAGAAGCTGGACGCCTGCTACGACGAGGCCACCGAGACCTCCCCCGAGCGCAAACTCAAGGAGATGCGGCTGGCCATCGGCGTAGAGAAGGAATACAGCAAGCTCGAGATCCTGCAGGGCTACCTCAACATCACCCTCTTCGGTGGCAGCGTGTACGGCATCGAAGCGGCCGCCGGCTACTACTTCAACACCACCGCGGCAAACCTCACCCTGTCGCAGTCGGCCAGCCTGATCGCGATCGTGAACAACCCGGAGAAGTTCCGCCTCGACAAGCCCGACAGCGAAGCAAATGGCGCAGCGAACGGATACGCCGCCAACAAGGAACGCCGCGATTACATCCTCGGCGAGATGCTCCAGTACAAGAAGGTCACGCAGGAGGACTACGACGCGGCTCTCGCCGCCCCGATCGAGCCCGCCATCACCGAGCCGAGCACCGGATGCCAGACCGCCGGCGGCAGCGCCTACTTCTGTGACTACGTCACCCACGTGCTCAAGAGCGACCCGACCTTCGGCGAAGACGAAGACACCCGCATGACGAACTTCCGTCGCGGCGGCTACGACATCTACACCACCCTGGACATGGACCTGCAGATGGCGTCCGAGGCCACCCTGGCCGAGAACGTGCCGCAGGTCGACGACTGGGATGTGGGCGCCGTGGCCACCAGCGTGCAGGTGGGCACCGGCCGGGTGCTCGCGATGGCGCAGAACAAGACCTACAGCCAGGACCCCGAGGTGCAGGCCACCGGGGCCCAGTACTCGGGCATCAACTACAACACCGACTACGACCAGGGCGGCTCCGGCGGCTTCCAGCCCGGCTCAACCTATAAGGTCTTCACCCTCGCCGAATGGCTGAAAGAGGGACACGCGCTCAACGAACGCGTCGACTCGGCCCGCAAGTCTGACTGGGGCACCTTCCAGGACTACTGCGACGGCCCGCAGAGCTACCCCGGCTACAACCCGAAGAACGACGCGAACGAGCCCGGCACCAACTACACCGCTCTCCAGTCGACCATTGACTCGATCAACACCGGCTTCATCGGCATGGCCAAGAAGCTTGACCTCTGCAAGATCCGCGACACCGCTGAATCCTTCGGGGTGCACCGGGCGGATGGCGACGAGCTCGAGAAGGGCGCCTCCTCGGTGCTCGGCACCAACGAGATCGCTCCGCTGACCATGGCCGTGGCCTTCGCCGGCATCGCCAACAAGGGCACCACCTGCTCCGCCGTGGTCATCGACCGCATCGTGGGCCCGGATGACACCGAGATCGCACCGCCCGCCTCCAACTGCAAAGAGTCGGTCGAACCGTCCGTGGCCGCCGGCATGGCGTACGCCATGAAGCGGGTGCTCACCGAGGGCTCCGCAACCCAGTCCTACGACTCCACCTATCCGAAGGTGCCGATGATCGGCAAGACCGGTACCACCGACGGCGCCAAGGACACCTGGATGACCGGCGCGAGCAGCAAGGTAGCCACCGTCGTTGGTGTCGTGACCGTCTCCGGTGAGGCCAACCAGCGCAACCGCGACTTCGCCTTCGAGAGCGGCTCCGCGGCCACCGCCCGGCACCGCATGTGGCCGGAGATCATGAGCGTCGCCAACGCCAAGTACGGCGGAGACGAGTTCTCCGAGGCCTCCACCAACGTCATCCAGGGCGCCCAGGTGCCCGTGCCCGACGTGCGCGGGCAGTCGATGGCGGATGCCCAGGCCGCGCTAGAGGGCGCCGGATTCGAGGTCGTCGACGGCGGGGTGACCGACTCCGAGCTGCCCGCCGGCACCGTGGCCCGCACCGACCCGGGCACCGGTGCATCGGCCAGCAACGGCGCCACGGTCACGGTGTACTCCAGCAACGGCAGCCAGATCCTGCTGCCCGATGTGACGGGCCAGAGCGTCGAGCAGGCCAGGGGCACGCTCAGCGGCTTCACCGTGACGACGACCGACCAGGCCGTCACCGACCCCGCCCAGAACAACAAGGTGATCGCGATGACCCCGACTGCCGGAACCGCGGCCACCCAGGGCAGCGCCGTCACGCTCGTCGTGGGCAAGATGGGAGCGGCAGGTTGAGCGCCGCACGCGCCATCGTCGCCTCGGCCGCTGCCGTGACCACGGCCGGGCTGGCCGCGATGGCCTGGGGTTCCCTGGTGGAACGCCGCCGGTTCACCCTGCGCGAGGTGACCGTTCAGGTGCTCGCGCCCGGGTCTGACCCGATCACGGTGCTGCACCTCTCCGACCTGCACATGGCCCCGTGGCAGCGCGATAAGCAGGACTGGGTGCGCGGCCTCGCGGCTCTGAATCCCGACCTGGTCGTGAACACCGGCGACAACCTTGGTCATGAAGACGGCATCGCGGGCGTGGAGTACGCCCTCGAACCCTTCAAGGGCATCCCGGGAATCTTCGTGAACGGGTCCAACGACTTCTTCGGCCCACAGCCGAAGAACCCGCTCAAGTACTTCGGCGGCCCGTCCAGCCTCCGCGCCCGGCCTGTCGAGCTCGACACCGCTGACCTGCACCGGGTGTTTGCCGAGCTCGGCTGGACCGACCTGAACAACGCCGCGGAGGCGCTGGACATCAACGGCACCCACCTGGAGATCTTCGGGGTCGACGACCCGCACATCCGCCGCGACCGGCTCGACCTGATCACCGGCGCCATCGACGAGATGCGTGGCAACGACCCGCTCACCGAGGAGACCTGGCCGGACCCCGAAGAACCGGCCGGCCGGCGGTCGACGCTGACCGTTGGCGTCGTGCACGCGCCGTACCAGCGTGTGCTCAACTCCTTCATCAACCACGGCGCCCAGCTGATCCTGGCCGGGCACACGCACGGCGGCCAGGTGTGCGTGCCGAAGTTCGGCGCACTGGTAACCAATTGTGATATTCCCCGCCGCCAGGTGAAGGGCCTCAGCCTGTGGAGTGTGGGGCTGCGCACCGCGTACCTCAATGTTTCCGCGGGCCTGGGCACCTCGATCTACGCCCCGGTGCGCTTCGCCTGCCCGCCCGAGGCGACCCTGCTCACCCTCACCGCCGCGTAGCCGCGACCCCTTCGGGGGAAGCCCCGCAGGACGAAGCCCCCGGTTCATCCCCTAGGCTGCCGTTTATGGGGGATTACAAACGTACTTTCGGAGGCGCGCTCGGCGGGTTTCTCGGTTTCATTGCCATGAGTGCCATCGCCGGCATGTTGGTGGCCGTGGCGTTCACGCCGGCGCTGGCTATCGCCGGGGTCGCCACGCGCACGACAATCAACACCTTCGAGAACCTGCCGAACTACCTGGCCATCGACCAGCTGTCGCAAGTGAGCACCATCTACGCCGTGCAGAACGACGGCCAGCCCTACGAGCTCGCCTCGTTCTATGACCAGAACCGGGTGGAAGTGCCGCTGCAGGCCACCAGCCAGTTCGTGCGTGACGCCGTCGTCGCCGGCGAGGACCCCCGGTTCTACGAGCATGGTGGCGTCGACCTGCAGGGCACGATTCGCGGGGCACTGTCGACCTTCGGCCCCGGCGACGTCTCGGGCGGGTCATCCGTGACCCAGCAGTACGTCAAGAACGTGCTCGTGCAGAAGTGTGAGGTGCTCTCCGACGAGGAGGCCCTGGACGCGTGCTTCGAGGAAGCCACCAAGACCACGGCCGAGCGCAAGCTCAAGGAAATGCGGTTGGCCATCGGGGTGGAGAAGGAATACTCCAAGGACGAGATCCTGCAGGGCTACCTCAACATCACTGGCTTCGGCGGCACCGTCTACGGCATCCAGGCCGCGGCCGAGTACTACTACAGCGCCTCCGCCGGCACCCTCACGCTGCCGCAGTCCGCCAGCCTCATCGCGATCGTGAACAACCCGTCGAAGTTCCGCCTCGATGAGCCCGAGAGCGAAACCAACGGCGCCGCCAACGGTTACGCCGCCAACAAGGATCGCCGCGACTACATCCTGCGGGAAATGCTCAAGTACGCCAAGATCACCCAGGCCGACTACGACGCCGCCGTCGCCAGCCCGATCGAACCGGCCATTCAGGAACCGAGCACCGGCTGCCAGACCGCCGGCGGTGCCGCCTATTTCTGCGACTACGTCACCCAGGTACTCAAGACCGACCCCACCTTCGGCGCAGACGAAGACACCCGCATGACGAACTTCCGTCGCGGCGGGTACCAGATTTACACCACCCTCGACCTCGACCTGCAGCTGGCGTCCGAGACGACCATTGCCGAGAACGTGCCGATGACCTTCGACGGCTGGGACGTGGGAGCCGTGGCCACCAGCGTGCAGGTGGGCACCGGCCGGGTCCTCACCATGGCGCAGAACAAGAAGTACACCCAGCTGGAGGTCGCGCCCGGCCCGGAGTACACCGGCATCAACTACAACACCGATTTCAGCCAGGGCGGCTCCCTCGGCTTCCAGCCCGGCTCCACCTACAAGGTCTTCACGCTGGCCGAGTGGCTCAAGGAAGGCCACCCGCTCGGCGAACGGGTCGACTCCGCACGCAAGGCCAACTGGGGAACCTTCCAGGACTACTGCGACGGCCCCCAGAGCTTCCCCGGCTACAACCCGCGGAACGACTCCAACGAGTCCGGCCGCAACTACACGGCACTCGAATCGACGATCGACTCGATCAACACCGGGTTTCTCGGCATGGCCAAGCGCCTGGACCTGTGCAGGATCAAAGACACCGCCGAGAGCTTCGGCGTCCACCGGGCGGATGGCGACCCCCTGCAGAAAGGCGCCTCCTCGGTGCTGGGCACCAACGAGATCGCGCCGCTGAGCATGGCCGTGGCCTTCGCCGGCATCGCCAACAAGGGCACCACCTGCTCCCCCATCGTGATCGACCGGATACTGGGCGCTGACGGCGCCGAGATTCCCCCGCCGGTGTCCACCTGCACCGAGTCGGTGGAGCCCGCCGTGGCCGCCGGCATGGCCTACGCCATGGAACGGGTCATGACTCAGGGGTCCGCAACCCAGTCGGACGACAACACGTACCCGCACTCCCCGATGATCGGCAAGACCGGAACCACCGACGGCAGCAAGGACACCTGGATGAGCGGGGCGAGCACCGAGATCGCCACGGTCGTGGGTGTGGTGAGTGTGACCGGCTTCGACACGAACCAGCGCAAGGTGTACTTCGACAGCGGCCAGGCGGCAACCGCCCGGCACCGCATGTGGCCGGAGATCATGGGTGTGGCCAACGCCAAGTACGGCGGGGACGACTTCGACCAGGCCGCCAATAATCTCGTCCGTGGCGCGCAGGCCACCGTGCCCGACGTTCGTGGGAAGAGCGTGGACGACGCTCGCCTCACCCTCGAGGGCGCCGGCTTCGGCTTCCTCGACGGCGGCATAACCGACTCCGAGCTGCCCGCCGGCACGGTGGCGCGTAGCGAGCCCGCCAGCGGGAACAGCACCAGCACCGGCGCCCTCGTCACCGTGTACTCGAGCAACGGCTCCCAGGTGCTGCTGCCGAATGTGGTGGGGCAAACCCTGGCCCAGGCACGGGCCGCCCTGAGCGGCTTCGGCGTGCAAACGCTGGAAGAGACCGTGGCCGACCCGAACCAGGTCGGCAAGGTCACCGTGATGAACCCCGTCGCTGGCAGTCCGGCCGTCCCGGGCGGAACGGTGATCGTGGTCGTCGGCAAGGCCCCCTAGTCGCCACCCGTCGCCGGTCGAACCGACTTCACGACAGGCTCAGCCTGTCGACGTTCGATCAGCGACGGCCGCTGGTCGAAACCCGGGGACCCGATGGGGTTATACTTGTCGAGGTCCACAGGACCATCGGGGTATGGCGCAGCTTGGTAGCGCGCGTCGTTCGGGACGACGAGGTCGCAGGTTCAAATCCTGTTACCCCGACAGAAATAAACCCCCACTCATGTCGAGTGGGGGTTTTTCTGTCCCGTCACTCACGAAAGGTCCGCCATGACGAACTCCCCCCGCATTGCCCCGCAACCGGCGGTCTCCCGGCGCGCCTGGCAGGCGCTGATCGTGCTGATGTCGGGCATGTTCATGGCGCTCCTGGACACCACCATCGTGAACGTGGCCCTGCCGAGCATCCGAACCAGTCTCGACGCCTCCGAGGCGACGCTGTCCTGGATCATCTCCGGCTACGCACTGGCGTTCGGCCTGGCCCTCATCCCGGCCGGCCGCATCGGCGACCGGATCGGCCACAAGTGGGTGTTCTTCACCGGGCTCGCTCTCTTCACCGTCGCCAGTCTCGCCTGCGGGCTCGCGCAGAACGACCTACAGCTGATCATCGCCCGCGTCGTGCAGGGTCTGGCCGGCGGCATGTTCGTGCCCGCGGTCACGGCCGTCATCCAGCTAATGTTCCCGCCTGCCTCCCGCGGCAAGGCGTTCGCCATCATGGGCTCGGTCATCGGCGTATCCACGGCGCTCGGCCCCATCGTGGGCGGCCTGATCATCGAGGCTTTCGGCGTAGAACAGGGCTGGCGACTGGTCTTCTGGGTGAACCTGCCGATCGGCGTGATCGCACTGATCGCCGCCGCCTTCCTGCTGCCCGCCGGCACCGGCACCGCCTCCGCACAGGGCGCTCCGGCACCGGCCCGCGTCGACGTGGTGGGCCTGCTGCTTCTCTCCGCCGGTCTGGTCGCCCTGCTGGTGCCGCTGATCGAGGGCCAGGACCGAGGTTGGCCGCTCTGGACCTACCTGGTGCTGGCCGCCGGCGCCCTGCTCATCGTGGCGTTCGGCACCTGGGAGGTCGCCGTG
The DNA here is from genome assembly GCF_004402695.1 of Cryobacterium adonitolivorans. GTDB lineage: Bacteria > Actinomycetota > Actinomycetes > Actinomycetales > Microbacteriaceae > Cryobacterium > Cryobacterium adonitolivorans. The sequence goes on from NZ_SOFL01000008.1 coordinate 162,486, forward strand.
ACCAGACGCGGCAACAGCCCGCTCGTGCCGCCGCACCTTTTCTCGCATCCCGCCTTCACCGGCGGCGTCATCCTCGCCCTGGTCTACTTCGCTGCATTCACCAGCATCTTCTTCACAATCTCGATCCTCTGGCAGGCGGGCCTCGGCCACACCGCACTGGAGTCCGGCCTGGTCTCGATCCCCTTCGCGATCGGCTCGATCCTGGGCGCGTCGCAGAGCAACCGGCTCACCGAACGCCTGGGTCGCACCGTGCTCGTCGGCGGCGTGGCCCTGGTCACCGTGGGTCTGGTCTGGGTGTGGCTGGTGCTCCTGCTCACCGCCCCTTCTGACCTCACCAACTGGATCCTGCTGCCGCCGCTGTTCATCGCGGGCCTCGGCAGCGGCTGCTTCATCGCGCCGAACGTCGCGTTCATCGTTGCCACTGTCGACCCGACCGAGGCCGGCGCGGCCAGCGGCGTCATCGGCGTGATGCAGCGGGTGGGCAGCGCCGCGGGTATCGCCGTGGTGGGCAGCGTGTTCTTCGGTACCCTGGTGGTCGCCGGGCCCGGCGCGGATGCCCTCGCCGCCGGCTTCACCCACAGCGCCACCCTGGCGATGGCCGTCAGCGCCGGGCTGAGCGTGGTGGCGCTGCTTCTGGTATTCCTGCTGCCCAAGCGCGTCGAAGCTCCCGGCGGCCGCTGAGCGCCCTCCGATCGCCGCACCTTGGCCTCCCAGCTTGGCCTCGCCACGCTGGGAGCCTGGTCCGTTGGCGGCGATGTCCTCCCGCGATGAACCCTGCCGGAGGCCGTGACCCACAGCACACAGGTGGTCGCGTGAACGCCCTGGCACACCGCCGCCACGCCGCCCTCCGCCGCGCCGCCCGCTGGCTGGCTGCCACGGACCTGCTCTCGCTCGCCCTGATCGCGTTCTGGCCCACCCCGCTCGACGTCCTCGCCAACACCGCCGGCACCGCCCTGGGCGCGCTGCTGGCCCTGACGGCGCTCGCCGCGGTCACCTCTCGCTCCCCCGCCCGCCCGGCGCAGCCGGCGTAGCACTCAGCCGGCCGCCTGCAGCTGCGGCTGCAGAATTCCCGCGAGGGTGTCGCTGCGATACGCCTCCTGCAAAGCCGGCAGCGCCGCCCAGTCCAGGTTCACGATGGACTGCCCGTCGGCGGAGGTGCCGGTTCCGGCCGTGGGGATGGTGAAGAAGGTCACGTCGCCCTCCCGCACGTCTCGCAGCTCCACACCCAGGCTCACCAGGTCGGTGGCCGAAAGCTCTTCGTCGATCGCGAGGTTGGGGCTCACGGCCTCGATCACGCCGCCCATCGTGGCCGGGTTCGCGAGCACCGATTTTTGCATCAAGCCGCTGAGCAGTGCGCTGATCAGCAACTGCTGGTTGCGCACGCGCTGAAAGTCGCCGTCGGCGAATGCGTAGCGTTCCCTGGCGAAAGCCAACGCTTCGGTGCCATTGAGGTGCTGCATCCCCTGCGGAAAGGTGTGGCCCTCCAGATGGTAGGCCTCAAAGGCGATGGGATTGTCGATGTCCACCCCGCCGAGCACATCAGTCAGCGCCGCGAACCCGGCGAAGTCCACGACCGCCACATGGTCGATGCGCGACCCCAGCAGCCCCTCCACCGTCTGCACCGCCAACGGCACCCCGCCGTACGACAGGGCCGCGTTGATCTTCGCCTCGCCGTGGCCGGGAATAGCCAGCCAGCTGTCCCGGGGAATCGACATCACCGACAGCGTTTTGCGGTCCGCGGGCACGTGCACGATCACGATGGTGTCTGAGCGTTGCCCGCTGAGGTTGGCGATCGACCCGGTACCGGCTCCGCGGCTGTCGGAGCCCAGCAGCAGAAAGTTCATTGCGGATGCCGCGACGCCGGTCGCCACCGGCGGCCGAGCCGCCTCATCGGCGGGGAACGCTTCGGGGATCTTCTCCACCGATTCGAAACTGCGCGAGAGGTTCCACACCGTCACGGCCGCCACTCCAAGCACCACCACCGCGAACACGCCGAACACCAGAAAAACGATCCACCAGGCCCGACGGCCTGGCGGGGGCGGAGCGAGATGGCGCGTTGGAGCATTCTGCACTTCGGGCATCGGGTTGCCTCCTGCGGACCGGTGGGGTTGCGGTGCGCACACCATAGTCCGCCGATTCAGACCCGGATAGTGTCCTCCATTGTGCCGACACCCGAAGTGGGGGTCCCCAACCGGGTGCGCAGAGGTGTGACGGCTCCTGCCCATTCGAGCGGCGTTCTGACATCCCCGGGTAAGCTCGCTGAATGCGTCCTCTTGCTCCGGCCACCGTTCTCCTTGGCATCATCCTGATCTCTGGATGTGCCGCCTCCGCCCCGACGCCCACGCCCACTCCCACCCACTCCGCGACGCCAACGCCGACCCCCTCGACCGAGACCCAGGCGCAGCTGCCCGACGAGCAGGCCCAGACCGAGCCACAGCTGGTCGAAAAGCAGACCAACACCATGGTGAACCTCTATAGCCAGGTGGTCTGCAGCAACCTGACCGAGCGCCCCGACCTCGATCTGAACGCCGCCGTCGACAAGATGCTGTCCACCTATGCCACCGAGGGGCTTTCGGCACAGTCCCGCGAGGAGCTGGCACATCGTGTGCTCGAGGAATCCGCCGCAAAGAGCTGCCCCGACCAGGTTGAGCGCGTCACCGAAGGTCTCAGCGAGTAGCGCTCTCGGCGCAAGCTCCACACACCGGCTCGCCCTGCGGGCAACACCGGGGTATCGTGACAGCGATCGTGGCGCTTACCCCGCCGCTTTCGAGCGTCGGACCCGCCGGCACTGCAACACCATGCTCCCCGAAGAGGATGTGCCCATGCCGTCAACCCGTTTTGGCTTGCGTCGCTGGTTCGAACGCGAAGTCTCCACGCCACTCACCGCGATGTACGCTCGCATCGACGAACACCTGCTGCAGGATTCCGCCGAGACGAACCCGCCACCAGCACCTTCTACGGGGAAACGGTCTCCAGCGCCGGAATGAGTTCGTCGAGGAACACCGCAGTGTCTTCCCAGTTCTCGACGGCCACACAGTCGACACCGAGGGCCTTCACCGGGTAGTCGTTGCCGTTTTCGTCGAGCCTGTCACCGACGAAGAGCATGTCGTCCAGGGGGATGCCGGTGAGCTCTGCCAGTCGGTTCATGCCATAGGCCTTGTCGATGCCACGCCGGGTGATGTCCACCGAGGTCGACCCGCCCGAGCGCACCTCGAGATCGGGAAGAAGCGCTTGCACGGCCTCTCGGAGGGCGGTCTTCTTTGCGCCGTCGACGTCCCACTGCGTCTTTGCCGCGACCGGTGCGGCCTGGCCGAGCGCAGAGAAGGTGATCTGCGATCCCCGGTCTTCGAGAATCGGACCCCAGGTATCGGCCTCCCAGAAGCCGAGCTCTTTGGCGGTGGCCTCCACAGCGGCCAGGGCGCGCTGTTTCTGGTCGTCCGTGAGGTTCTCGGCATAGACCTGCACCCAGGCGCCGTCCTCGTGGCGGTAGTACTGGGTTCCGCAGGTAGGCATCAGGTGCAAACGGGTCAGGGCCCGCTCATCCACATCGACCAGGTTGTCGATCACCTGCATGGTGAACTGCGCGAACTGGCCGCCCGAGATCACACACACCTCCGCCACGCCAAGCAGGCGCACTATGAGGCCGGCCATGCGGGCGTCGATGGGCGACTTCGAGGGTGCGAGGGTGTCGTCAAGGTCGAACGCGACCAGCCGAGGATGTTCTCTTGTCATTTAGGGGCGGCCCAATCCGTAGTAAGTCCACCCGGCGGCACGCCACTTCGCAGCATCGAGCGTGTTTCGCCCGTCCACAATGGTGGGAGTTTCCACCAGTGTGGCAGCCCAGACCGGGTCGATGGCCTTGAACTCCGGCCATTCCGTCACCAGCACCACGGCGGATGCCCCGCGTAGGGTCACCTCGAGGTCGGTCTCGTAGTTGAGCTGCGGGTGCCGCGTACGGGAGTTCTCGATCGCCTGGGGGTCTGTGGCCACGACGTTGGCGCCAAGACCGCGCAGTTGAACGGCAACGTCGAGGGCGGGTGAGTCGCGCACGTCGTCGGAGTGCGGCTTGAAGCTGAGGCCGAGCACGGCCACCTTCGCGTTGTACACCGGGCGGTCCAGAGCGGTGACAGTGAGGTCAACCACGCGCTGTCGGCGACGCATGTTGATGGCGTCGACCTCCTTGAGGAACGCGACGGACTCGCCGCGACCGAGTTCCTCGGCACGGGCAGTGAACGCCCGAATGTCTTTGGGGAGGCAGCCGCCGCCGAAACCGACCCCCGCGTTCAGGAACCTGCGCCCGATACGGGAGTCGTAGCCGATCGCATCCGCGAGCTGGGTGACGTCGGCGCCGGAAACCTCGGCGATCTCGGCCATGGCATTGATAAAGCTGATCTTGGTGGCCAGGAAGGCGTTGGCCGCGACCTTGACGAGCTCGGCCGTGGCGTAGTCGGTGACCACCAGCGGGGTCTGGGTGGCGATGGCCGACGCGTAGACCTCATTGAGCTGCGCGACAGCGCGCTCGCCGGCTTCTCCGGCGGGAACACCGTAAACAAGCCGGTCTGGGGCGATCGTATCCTGCACAGCGAAACCCTCGCGGAGGAACTCGGGGTTCCATGCCAGGGTCGCTCCGGATCCAGACGCCGTGATGACCGCGGCGAGACGTGCCGCTGTGCCCACCGGCACGGTGCTCTTGCCCACGATCAGGTCGCCGGCGGCCATGTGTGGCAGAAGAGCCTCGACCGCCGCGTCCACGTAGCTGAGGTCGGCGGCGTGGCTGCCCTTCTTTTGCGGGGTGCCGACGGCCACGAAGTGCACGGCGGCGCCGGCCGCATCCGCGATGTCGGTGCTGAAACGCAACCGGCCCGATGCCATGGCGGAGGTGAGCACCTCGGGCAGGCCGGGCTCGAAGAACGGAGTCTTGCCGGCGGACAGCGCCGCTATCTTGGCCGCGTCCACGTCGATACCGACAACCTCATGGCCAAGCTCAGCCATAGCCGATGCGTGCACTGCGCCGAGGTAGCCACAGCCGATTACAGATATTTTCATGTGTGATTCCCCATGGGACAAGCCTACCGGCAGCCCCTGGGCTGCCCGGTTGGCGACGGTTGATGATTGGAAGACGGCGGACAGGCGCGGGTGAGCAGGGGCTCGTGTATCGCTCTACATCCTGGACTAGACGGTTGCGCGCTGGCGGCGAACGACGCCGAGCACGACGACCATTGCCACACCGAGGAGCAGCGTGCCGGCTGCACCCCAGATGACGAGCATGGGCCCGTTGTAGCCGCTGCTGGCGAGGCCGCCACCGATGGGCGCGCCTGAGGCTGCACCGGCGCCCTCTGTCGCGTCAGCGTCTGAGACGGTGAGGCTCGATGTGCCGGTGGTTCCGGAGGTCAGGCCGGTTGCCGTGATGGTATAGGTGCCGGACGCGTCCTTCGGCAGGGTGACGTCGAGAGCGACGGCGCCCGTGTCGGTGCCTGTCTTGACCATGCTGGGCGAGTTCACGACCGACTTGAGGGTCGCAAGGGTGGCGTCCACTGCGGTTTCGCCGGAGAGGGTGAAGGAGACTTCTTCCTCCGGGGTGAAGGACCCGTCGATGAAGCTGACCGTAACGGTGGCGTCAGGCGTGATGTCACCCGCGACACTGATGTTGTCGTCCGGGACATAACCGGCGGCGTTGGCTGCGGCCGGAACTGCGAAGACTGCGAGAGCCGCGAGAGCGGTGGCCACTAACGACGGTTTAAACATGGAAATACCCCCTGATGGTGTGCAAGAAAGGTGCCGACACTGGCGATGCTTCGACCGAAGCGGCCCCCTCCCCAAATGGGGGGCTTACGCCAACACTAGGGGAAAATAACAGCGGTTATCCAGTTTGCGTGTTTCATCTCTGTGAACTGCGCGTGTCAATTGCGCCTCCATGACTCACTGGAATCTCCCCGGCCAGCCGCCCATTTCGGCGGGCCGCCGCTACTCGCGCAGGCTGTGCGCGTGCTCGCGGTACCACTGCACGGTGCTGCGGAGCCCGTCTTCGAGCCCGATCTTCGCCGTCCAGCCGGCCTGGGCCAGCTTGCTCACGTCGAGGAGTTTCTGCGGGGTGCCGTCGGGCTTGTCGGTGTCCCATTCGGTCGTGCCGGTGAAGCCGACAACCCTCGCGATGGTTTCGGCGATCTCGCGGATGGTGACGTCACGGCCGGTGCCCACGTTGACCTGTTCCGGGCCGTCGTAGTGCTCCAGCAGGTGCAGGCAGGCTTCGGCCATGTCGTCCACGTGCAGGAACTCACGCCTCGGTGTGCCGGTGCCCCAGTTCGTGACACTGACCGCACCGGACTGCGCGGCCTCGTCGTAGCGGCGGATCAGCGCCGGCAGCACGTGCGAGCCCGTGGGCGAGAAGTTGTCGCCGGGCCCGTACAGGTTCGTCGGCATCGCCGAGATCCACGGCAGCCCGTACTGACGGCGGATTGCCTGAATCTGCAGGATCCCCGCGATCTTCGCGATCGCGTACGCGTCATTGGTGGGCTCGAGGTGGCCGGTGAGCAGGGTGTTTTCCCGGATCGGCTGCGGGGCCAGGCGCGGGTAGATGCACGACGAACCCAGGAACAGCACGCGTTCGACACCGTATTTGAGAGCGGCGTCGAGCACGTTGACCTGAATGCGCAGGTTGTCGCTGAGGAAGTCCACCGGGTAGGTGCTGTTGGCCAGGATCCCGCCGACCTTCGCCGCGGCCAGCACCACGTATCGTGGCGTGGTTTCGGCGAAGAAAGCGAACACCGCGTCGCGGTCCTTCAGGTCCAGTTCGGCGGAGCTTTGGCCGACGAGGTCGGTGAAACCCTCCGCCTCAAGGCGCCGCCAGATGGCGGAGCCGACCAGGCCACGGTGCCCGGCCACGTAGAACCGGGCGTCCCGGTCCAGGGCCGCCGGGGTGAAGTCGACCTGATCGCGGGTGTCCGTCGCTGCATCGGTCACTTTGTGCCCGAGCTGGTTAGCTGGGTTCCCCAGCTGGTGAGCTTGACCTCGTCGATCCACGGCCGACCGGAGTGCTCCAGAGCAGCGATGTCGGCGTCGACCATGATGCGGGCCAGCTCGGCGGTGTCGACTTCAGCCTTCCAACCGAGCTTGTCCTGGGCCTTGGACGCGTCGCCGACGAGAGCGTCGACCTCGGTCGGGCGCAGGTAGCGCTCGTCGAACTTGACGTGGTCTTCCCAGTTCAGTCCGGCATGGCTGAACGAGGTTTCGACGAAGTCGCGCACGGTGAAGTTACCACCGGTGGCCAGGACGAAGTCGTCGGGCTCGTCCACCTGCAGCATCCGCCACATGCCTTCCACGTACTCGGCGGCGTAGCCCCAGTCCCGGATCGAATCCAGATTGCCCAGGTACACGTGGTCCTGGGTGCCGGCCTTGATCGCGGCGACGGCCCGGGTGATCTTGCGCGTCACGAAGGTCTCACCGCGGCGCGGCGACTCGTGGTTGAACAGGATCCCGTTGACCGCGAACATGTCGTACGCCTCGCGGTAGTTCCTGGTCACCCAGTAGGAGTACACCTTCGCGGCGCCGTACGGGGAACGCGGGTAGAACGGGGTGTCCTCGTTCTGCGGCGGCGGGGTGGCACCGAACATCTCCGAGCTGGACGCCTGGTAGAACCGCGGGTGAATGCCCGCCATCCGTACGGCCTCGAGCAGACGGATGGTGCCCATCCCGGTGGTGTCACCGGTGTGCTCCGGCTCGTCGAAGGACACCCGCACATGCGACTGCGCGGCCAGGTTGTAGACCTCGTCAGGCTGGATATCGGCCAGCAGGGTCACCAGGCGTGAACCGTCGGACAGGTCGCCGTAGTGCAGGAAGAGCTTGGCCGTCGGGTCGTGCGGGTCCACGTAGAGGTGATCGATCCGCGAGGTGTTGAACGTCGACGCGCGACGAATCAGACCGTGCACCTCGTACCCCTTGGCGAGCAGCAGCTCCGCCAGGTAGGAACCGTCCTGACCGGTGATTCCGGTGATGAGCGCGCGCTTAGTCATTTGGTCCCCCAGGGGTGTCGGGCAACAGCGATCGGACGTGACGTCCGTCGTCGATGCCGGGCTGTTTCACTTCAAGGCCGAGCATATGGATTCGGGTGCGGTGACGCAAACGGGGGGTACCCGGCAACGTCATCTACGGGTGCTGGAACGCGCCATGAGAGTGCCCAGCCAACCCGCGAATCGGTCGATGGCCGCAGCCTCACCGAGCACCTCTGTGCGGTAACGAAACCCGTTCGCGCCCAGAGTTCGGGCCAGTTCCGGGTCGGATCCCAGTGCGAGTGCGGCGTCCAGGAGCGCCTGGGGGGCGCCGGCACGCACAATCCGGCCGCCTTCGGCGGCTTCGATCTCACTGGCTGTGAGCCCCTCCGGGTCCGTCGCCCCGATGACCGGGCGGGCTGCGTTGAAGTACGACGTGAGCTTGCTGGGCACCGCCATTTCCGAGACACCCGGCTTCTCATTCACGAGGAGCACGTCCGCGGCCGAGAGCGCGTCCTGGAATCCGGCGTCATCGAGCGACCCGATGAACTGCAGCCGAACGATCGTCGCGCCGAGCTCCTGGAGCTCATCACGCTGGCTCCCGTTGCCCAGCAGCACGAAGCGCACCAGTCGGTTCTGTTCGTCGGCGAGCCGGGCGGCGTGCACGACGTTTTCGAGGCCCTGCTTGACTCCCATATTGCCGGCATGCAACACGACGGTCTCGTCGTCGGCCCAGCCGTGCCTGGCCCTGGTGGCGGCGACATCCGTGGGCGCGCCGGGGTCGAGGTGGGTCCAGTTGCGGACAACCTCGATGCTCTCGGGGTCGACGCCGAGACGACGGCTGAGGTGCTCGCCGAACCTGTCGTGGATGACGACGACGCCGGCGGCCGCTTTCAGGGTGGTCTTCTCCACCCAGGTGATGAACTTCGCGACGGGGCCGTTTCCCATGCCGGTCTCGGTGATCCCGAGGCTGTAGATGTCCTGCACCCACACGTTCACCAGAGGTCGGTTTAAGCTCAGACGGGCGCGCAGCATGCCGATCGCGGTGGAAAACAGTGCCGGCGACACCATGACGACCACATCGGGCCGGCCCCACCGCGCGAAGAGCAACCGCAGCCCGAAGGAGAGCTCGGACACGAGCCGGTTCACGCCGCCGGGGCTGGCCGGCACATAATGCCGCAACCGGGTGACCGGCACCGCGTCGATGACCTCGGTGCTGGTCCAGCGGCCGTACCCGCTGTGGATCTTCCACTCCGGGTAGTGCGGGTGGGAAGTGAGTGCGCTCACCGCAATGCCGCGCTGCGCCAGGCCGCGGGCGAAGGCACTGGTGTATGGCGAGATGCCGGTGGTCTCCGGGGTGTAGTTCAACCCGATCACCAGCACCCTGAGCGCATGGCTCTCGGCCGCGCCGACCGTGGGCGGCGGGATGTCCACACGGGTCACAGTGGAGCTGCTTCCGCTGTCGCGGCGCAGCGCGCCGCGAATTGCACGAACCCAGGCACAATAATTTTCACGAGAATCCCCCAAGTGGATCAATGTCTCCAACCGCGGCGCCCGAACGGGTCACACCCATCCGGGTGACAGTCGCGGTGCGGGATCCCAGCCTAACCACGAGAGCACCCCACCCCCAAAGTGGAGAGGTCGAGAGGGTAAATTGCGGGTTTCGGTCACATTAACACCCGACACGAAGGCACTCGATGTACCCCGGACGGGGCACAAAGGCGGCACAATGGGGGTGGGCAATTGTGGGGAGGACATCGTGGGGCTGAAGGAAACGAACCAGCCGGGTAGTGTGCGCGTGATCAACCTGGCCGACGCGCCAGGCGAGAAGGCGGCGTGGGACAGGCCGAAAGCGCAGGTCTACCTGTGGGCGATCGTCGAGCTCCTGCTGGTGACGAACGCTTGGCAAATCAGTTCGGCGCTGCGGATCCGCGCCCTGCGCCTCTTCGGCGCGGAGATCGGCGACGGAGTGATCTTCCGGCCCCGCACCCGGGTCAAGTTCCCGTGGAAGTTGCACATCGGCGACCGTTCCTGGATCGGCGAAGGCGTGTGGTTCCACAACCAGGACCACGTTTTCATCGGCAGTGACGTCGTCCTCTCCCAGGAGACCTTTCTCACGACAGGAAGCCACGCCCACCGGCGAGACATGGCCCTGATCGTTCGCCCGATCAGTATCGGCGACGGCGCATGGGTGACGTCGCGGTGCATTGTGCTGGGCGGCAGTGACGTCGGTTCCTCCGCCCTCATCCAGCCGGGGACGACCGTTCAGGGCATCGTTCCGGAAAATACCATCTGGGGCAGCACAGACAAGCCGGGTCCCCTCGGCACCCGCTTCAACTGAGGCACCACTCCATGACAACCACTCCCCCGATGAGGCATCCATGCGCATAGCCCAAGTCGTCACCGTCGTTACGCCTGAAGGTGCATACGGCGGCCCGGTACGCGTCGCCGTCAACCAGGCGAAAGCGCTGATCGCCAAGGGCCACGAGGTGACGATATTCGCCGGCACCCGCGGATTCCAGAGTCCACCGACCGAAATAGACGGCGTACCGGTGCGGCTCTTCAGGACCGTCCAGGCCATTCCGCGTGCCGGTTTCGCCGGGATGTCGTCCCCCGGCCTGCTCCGGGCAGTTCACCGCGAGGTGCGCCGGTTCGACATGTGGCACATCCACCTGGCTCGGGACCTCGTGACCCTGCCGGCTGCCGCCATTGTGCGAAACGCCAAGGCACCTTACGTGGTGCAGTGTCACGGCATGATTGACGAAAGCAGCAACCCGCTGGCCGTGCCGCTTGACGCTGCACTGACTCGGCCGGTCTTGCGTGATGCCCGGCGCATTCTCTCTTTGACGCCCAGGGAAGAGTCTGACCTGCGCAAGGTCGGCGGACCCCACCTCGTGATCAGCCGGATTCCGAATGGTGTTCCGCGGTCCCACCCGCCGGCCCCTGGATCCTCGGGACGCCGCGAGGCGCTGTTCCTCGCCCGCCTGCAGAAGCGCAAACGGCCTCAGCTATTCGTTGAAGCTGCCGTGCAGATCGCCGGCCGATTCCGGGACGTGCAGTTCACCCTGATCGGACCGGATGAGGGCGAGGGCCGCGCAGTCCAGGACCGAATCGACGACTCCGGCCACGCTGACCGCATCGTCTGGAGCGGCGCGCTTCCCCCTGAAGCGACCCTGGAGCGAATGCGCTCCGCCAGCGTCTACGTCTTACCGTCGGTCGATGAGCCGTTTCCGATGTCCGTCCTCGAGGCGCTTTCTGTTGGCCTCCCGGTCATCATCACCGACACGTGCGGGTTGGCGCCGTTCGTGCGGGCCGCCGAGGCCGGCGTTGTGATCGACGACAGCCAGGAGAGTCTCACGCTGGCGCTGGAGTCCCTACTGACGGATGAGGCCCTGGCGCGTCGTATGGGCGGCAATGGCCGCGAGCTGATCGAACGGGACTTCTCCATCGACTCGGTGGCCACCTTGCTTGCCGGGCACTACGACACCGCACTGTCGGCAGCCGCACGGTACTAGGCCCCTGTTCGGCCGGCCCGTTCCACGGTCGGCGAGTACCTCTAAACGGGGTCGTCCGGGTCCGTTTAGAGGTAGTCGCCCTCTCGCTACGAGACCGGGACGCGACCCATGATGGCGGCGACGCGGTATGCGAGAGCGCCAGGGCCAGGCAGGATCGTGAGCCGGGAGACGCCCTCATTGAGCAGCGTGCGACGGAGCCGCCATGGTTCGATGAGACGGCCGAGGCGCAGCCGCAGCTTGCCCCGGCGATCAGTCACGCTGAAGTCACGGGTGATGAGAATCGGCTGTCCGGCCGCCTCGAGCACCTGCCGGTATTGGTTGGCGTTGAAGACCAGCACGAAGTCGAACGACGACACTTCGGACCCGATCGCGGCGGTCGAGCCGGGCTCCGAAGCCCAGGTGCGCGGGACTGCGCACGCCAGGACTGTGGTCGCCGGTCGGGTCGGGGTCAGCTTGCTCATGCGAGGCTCCAAGTGTTCGTCCAGGATTCGATCGCGTCGGCGGGAAGCTCGATCGCGACGGGGCTCTGCCCGTCCAGGGCATGTTCGATGTCACGGAATGCGTGCCGGGAAGGCGCACGGAGACCGACCGAGCGGCTGATCTCCCGCGCACGGTTGTCGATGCTGAGTATCAGGCTCGGCACACCGAACTGCAGGGCACGGATTCCGCCGTGGAGGCGGAGACCGACGTATGCCGTGTCCGGCTGCTGCAGCTCGTGGTCGAATGCAGCCAGGCTTGCATCGATGAAGTTGGGCGTGCCGGGTGAAATCGATTCAATGTAACGCCGATCGCCCGGGCCCTGCGGCCAGTAGAGCACGTCATGCCGCGACTCGAGCAAGTCGATCAGCCGGCGGTCGGCAAGCGGGTCCTGGTTGTAGTCGGTGAACGTGGCAATGATTCGGTTCTGCGTCGACGGCAAGGGTTGCTCGCTGACCCGCCAGAGGGTGGGGCAGGAAATGTGTGCAGACGCCACACCGGCGGCAGCCAGACGTTTGGCCGAGTACGCATCTCGCACACCCCACGTTCGACCGCCGGCCATGGACTTCATCCACCGGGCGCTGACGGGGTCAATGGCGCCCACCTGGTACTGCCACCAGCCGGCGCCGAACACGGTGAGCTTGCCTTTGGCCAGCTCAATGTCGGCGCGGTCCCATTCCCAACTGGTGCGGAAGCGCATGTGGTTGGACAGCAGGTTGGTGCCGCAGACGACAACTTCGTCGGCGGCCCGCAACGCGTTCCGCGACGCGTCAGACAATGGTCCGTGCATGGGAATCACCTCGACGTCGGCCGATCGGCTCAGCGGGGTCACGAATTCCCGGCGGATGGCATCCGAAATAATCTGGTCGCCCAGATTCGTTGAGGTCATCCCGGGGTCTACTACTACAACGCTCATGGGCGTAATCCTCCTTGTGTTCGCAGGCCGAGCGCGGTGTGCGCCTCAACCATCTGTGTGCCGACCCTGGACCACCGGGCTTCCGTGGCCGCCCAGTCGAAAGCACTGCCGGCCAGCTCCCGGTTGCCGGCCACCGATTCGAGGGTGGCCTGACCGTCGACGGTGTCATCGGTGAAATCGACCGAGCGCAGTACCCGCAATGGGCCCAGTTCGTGCGCAGCGTGAATGCTGTCGGAAATCAGGCTGGGCACTCCGGCTGCAGCGGCCTCGAGCAGCATGATGCTGCAGGACTCCCACCGGGACGGGTGCACATAGGCCAGGCAGCTCGCGAGCAGCTCGTCCTTTGCCGCGCCCGTCACCCGTCCTCCGATATCGACGCTGTCCCCGAGCCCGAGCCGGTCGACCATGGCCAGGGCCGCCGCGCGACCGTTCTGGAAGTCCGGTCCGACCAGACGGAGCTTCGGGCGCGGCTGTGGCAGCCTCGCCCAGAATTCCAGCAGGTTGTCGATGCCCTTGTGGAACAGGTCGAACCGGCCGATCCAGAGAAAATAGTCGCCGGCACCGTTCCACATCGCGTCGGCAGGAACCTCGGTCGTGCCGTTGGGCACGGTGATGAAGCGTGTGACGGACGGCGCGAACTCTCGAACGACGGTTTTCTCGCCACCGTAGAAGACGTGCACTGCGCTGGCCCGGCCCAGCAGCCACCGGTCCATGCGGGCGCGAATGCCCAGCAGATCTCGTTGGTTCGCAACGATCTGTTGTTCGTAGACGCCGTGAGGCATCACCACGATTCGCGCTCCACGGATCCGAGCGATGGCACCGGCCACGACATTGCTGAGCACCCACCCCTCGTGAAGAACAAGGATGTCGCCGCGCTTCAACTCACGCAGCAATCCGATGGGCACCCAGGTGCCCCTGCTCCTGCCCCAGTGCGGAATGGTCTTCACGACGCCCTCGAACGCGAACTCGTTACGGTCACCGCCCGTGGGTTGGGCCGCCAGGATCGACACGTCGTCGCCGGCGGCGATAGACGCTTCTGCCCAGTGATTGAGCGAATCGGTCACGCCCGACGGGTGTTCAAGGTATCGCGCGTAGTAGTGCAGTACGCGCTGCGTGCCGGCGCTCATCGACGTTCCTCGAGCTGGGCCAGGATGACACCGCTGATGATGTCGGCCGCGGCCTCGACGGAGGGCACGTCAGACGGCGGACTCTGGATCGGGGTGGGACCGGCCAGCCAGGCGGTGGCGTATGCCCCCGCCGTCGGGGCGGTTTCGAGAACGTCGATGCCCGGCCGAAGATAGTCGAATTCGGGTGCGTGGGCGCTGGCGGAAGTGGTGAGAATGGGCAGGCCCATGATGAGCGCGTCGACGGCGACGAGGCCGACCCGACCGGGGTTCAGGAGCAAACCGGCCTGGCTCGCGGCGGCGGCGTATTCTGCGGCGTCGGCCTGTCCCAGGAGCACCACCCTGCCGGTCTCGGCCGCGAGGGCTTCAAGCCGGGCTGCGTCTTCTCCCCAGCCGGCAACAACCAACCAGCGGGATGCTTCGGCCGCGAACACCGTCCGGGCGGCATCCACCAGCAGGTCGATATTCTTGTGCCGGTTCAACGCGCCCAGATAGAGGTCGATCTCGGCGTCGTTCGGTATCCCGTGAGCGGCGCGGAACTCGGCCTGGTGCTGGGGGGTCACCGCGGCCAGGGCGGCGCGCAGCTGGACCGTGTCCGTTGCATTGCGGAAAGCGGTCACCCGGCTCTCGCGAACCCGGCCCGCGCCGGTGACATGGCGGCGACCTCGCTCAGTGTAGGTCAGCACGTGGTCCGCCCACCGGTTGAGCTGGTTTTCGAGCGCAACGGCAAGCTGGTTCTGGTCGGTCGTGTCCGATGAGCCGTGACCGAGGGTGACAATGCGGCGCCCGGAGGCAATGGCCAGCCACGCGTTCACATTGGACACCTGCATCTCGGTGACCAACAGCACCCGGCGCGACCGCCACCGCCGCGGCAGGGTACGGAAGATGAGCTTGGGCAGCCGACGATGCAAGGTGAGCGTTCGCGTGGGCACCTGCGTGGCCCACACTGTCTCGACACCGTCGCCACGGCCGGCCCGGATGCGCATCTGTTCCGCGTCGCCGCCGTAAAACACGCGGCACTCGACGCCTTCGCTCTTGAGGTTGTCGACGACCCTGGCCCACAGGGGTACCCGGTAGCCGGGCACGTATGGCTGAGTTATCGCGACGAGCGAGCGGCGCGGCCGGCTCATACCCTGACCTCGGCAACCGGGGCGACTTCGGTGACACCGAGCAACCGGGAAAACTGCCCCTGCACGCCGGCCAGAGCGGCACGGGCCTGTTCAGCCTCCACCTCGACCGTGCCGGAGAGGCCGACGATGTCTGCGTTCGCCCAGTCCACGTCACTGGGGCCGTCGAAGCTGGGGCTGGTGGTGCGCAGGTCCACCCACGGTCGCAGAGTGGACGTGAGTTTGTCGGATGCGTGGTCGAGTACCGCAATCGGGGAGGCACCGTGCTGAATGCCGAAGATGAGCGCGTGCAGCCGGTTGCTGAGCACGGCGCCGGCCTGGGCATACGCGGTGCGAGCCCGCTCGAGCTGCTCGGCATGCGAGTGGTTGCCCCACAAGACGGTGGGCACGTCGAGGGCGTCGCCGATGGCACGGTGCTGGTCATCGTCACGCTTCACCTGGGTGACCAGAACCGGGTTCAGCCCTTTGTCTCGCAAGTGGCCGACAACGGCCTTCAGACCATCCACGGCGATTGGGCGATCGCCGCGCAGGGAGATCACGACGTTCGTTCGGCCGCGGACAGTGGTTCCGTCGCTGAAACTATGTGCGAAAGCGAGATCGGGTGCACTGGCCAGGTCCTCACCCAGCACCTCAGCCGACCGGGTGTCCCGAACGACGTAGAGCTGGAACATCGCCACAACGGCGGCCTCAACCCGTCGGGCCAGACGACCACGTCCACGAAGAGACCGCCCGACCGCCAGTACGGCACCGCCGGAGGTCCTGACCGCGGCCACATTGGCCAGGTTGATCAGTGATTTGCCGATCGCCCGTGCGCTCGGCCCGAATACCTGCGGCCCCGGAGCGAAGACTATCGACGCCCGGCGGCGCACGAGGTATTGCCAGAGCAGAGCCTGATACCGGACCGGGTTGGTGACGAACCGGACTCGTTCGTCGATGTCGAAGGCCGCGAGGTATGCCGCCGGCATGGAGCCCGCATAAGCGATGACGTCGCTGTCCGTGGCGCGGATCCATCCCAGCGCAGCGTTTCGTATTTCGATGTCGCCGAGGTTGTCCCACTGCGCGGCGACGCTGTAGAACACTGTGCGGCGCGGCCGCGGGGAAGGCCGGGGTGTCGATGAGCTCATCGGTTCGGCTCCTTTCGAAGGATGAAGGTTGTCAGGCGGGTCACCAGGACGGCGCTCTGTACGACGTAGGAAAAGGCCAATCCGCACGCGGCGCCTCCGGCGCCCCACAGCAACCCGCCGATTCCGACGCCCATGAGGCAGACGACGGTGGTGAGCACCGCAGTGCCGGCGACGTAGTGCTTGAGGCCCACGCCCTGCAGGAGAGAACCGAGTAACGACGCCGCGGCAGCGAAGACCAGACCGACGGCCGTGATCTGCAACGTCAGTACGGCTCCGGTGTACGCCTCGCCAAGCACGAAAGGCACGACATACGGCACAGCCAGTCCGAGGATCAGATAGAAGATCCCGAGCCCGCCCACGACAACGGCGACCAGCTTGAGCAATCCACGCATCGTGCTCGAATTGCGGGTGGACGAAGCCGGCAAGAGCACCGAGGCCAGCGATGTCGGCAGGATGCGCAATGGACTGGTCAGGCGAGCGGCCGCCGCATAGAACCCGGCCTGGGCTGTGCCGGCGACGAAGCCGATGATCGTGGCATCGAGATTGCGCGCCTGGGTTGCGACGGAATTCATCCAGTAAGGCCAGGACAACCGGATCAACGAGCGCGCGGCGACGTGTTCAGTGGACTCGAGCAGCCTGGCCACGAAAACGTGGGCGAATACCCAGGACGCGCAGGCCGCGGCGGCTGAGGAGATGCCAAAGGCCAGGACCGGATCGATCGGCGTCCACAGGGTGAGTCCGACGAACATCGCCAGATTCCCCACGCGCCGCGCCACCAGGTTGGCCGTGTTGATGCGGGCATCACCGTCGGCAAAGACCACGCCAAGCCAGGCATCCGCGTTGCGCTCGGCCGCGGCCCAGAGGCCAAGGGGCAACAGCAGAAAGTACCGGGGGTCGGCCACGACGCCGAGCAGCCCGGTGACGGCCACGAGCAGCACCCCCATGGTGAGTGAGAGCGAGTTATTCAGGCGCAGCGCGGCCGCCACGATGGCCGGGTTCGCCCGCTTGGCGCGCTCGCGAATGACGAGAGTGGGTAGGCCGAAGTCAAAGAACGTCTGCGCGACTGTCATCACCCCGTACACCGCTGCGAAGAAGCCGAACTCTGCCGGCGCAACCGCGCGCACGAGCAAAAGCATGATGAGAGCCTGGATCAGAGCCGCAAGAATGCGACCGCCGGACACCCAGGCGAACTGGCCACCCACTCGATATCGGCGGGCTGTGCTCACGGGCGGGCCCTTCGGTTCGGAGTTCGGGGTGCGGTCCAGGTCGGCCTCAGTGCCCGATGCGGATGACGGGCCCGTGGGCCTGACGCCGCTAATATGCGCCCTCGCGTGCCAGCACGGCCTTCGCCGTGCGCCAGAGGATGGCGACATCGCCCGTCATCGACCAGTTCTCGACGTAGTAAAGGTCGAGCCGCACGGTGTCTTCCCACGACAGATTGGAGCGGCCGCTGACCTGCCAGAGGCCGGTTATGCCGGGTTTGACCAGAAACCGCCGGTGCACGTGGTTCTCGTACTTCGACACCTCCTTCTCGAGCGGGGGGCGCGGGCCGACCAGGGACATGGTGCCGCCGAAGACGTTGAACAACTGGGGTAATTCGTCGAGGCTGAATCTGCGCAGGAACTTGCCGATGGTTGTGATGCGGGGATCGTCCTTCATCTTGAACATGACGGCGTTGCCCTCGGAGAGGTCCTGAAGGCCGGCCAGCTGGGTTTCGGCATCCGTGACCATGGAACGGAACTTGAGCATGTTGAAGTGGCGGCCGTTGATGCCGACCCTGTCCTGCCGGAACAGCACGGTCCCCGGTGTGCTCAACCGGATCGCGATCGCGATGATGACCAGGAAGGGCGACAGGCAGAGGATCAACGAGGCGCTGCCGAGCAGGTCGAACCCGCGCTTCGTGTAGAGCTTCATGCCCTCATACCGCGGGGTTTCCACGTGAATGAGCGGGAGACCGGCGACGGGCCTGGTGTGAATTCGTGGGCCACCTATGTCGGTGAGGCTCGGCGCCACGACCAGGTGCTGTCGTCCCGGTTCCAGGCTCCAGCTGAGTTCGCGCATACGGTCCGGGGGCAGCTCGTCGCTGCTTGTGACGACGACGGTGTCGGCGTTGACGGACGCCATCGCCGCCTGCAGCTTCTCAACGTTGCTGAACACCGGAATTTCCGTGCCAGGAAGGTAGTCCGCCACAAGGCCGCTAGGGATGCACGCGCCAACGACGTGATAGCCGGCTGACGGTTGTCTGGCGAGTTCACGGGCAAGGTGAGTGGCCGAGGCTTCGGAACCGACCAGGAGTACGCGCGACGAGAAGCGCCCGTCGAGGCGCTGAACACCCAGCCACTGGCGCCACATCCAGCGCGAAAGCAGCAACACCATCACGCCAAGCGGGAAGGCGATCAGGATATAGCCGCGCGCGATATCGACGTGGAACAGGAAGGCGACGATGGCGACCAGGCCGAAAAGGCGCACAGTGCCGTTTGCCACCTGCTTGTACTCCTGGGGACCGGTGCCGAGCACCCGGTAGCCGCGGCTCCCGTAGATACCGAGCATCAGCATCCATGCGGCGATTATCGACACGGAGAACACCGTGTAGCTCACGACGACTTCATTGAGCCGGCCACGGAACTGGATGTCGGAGGCTGTGACACCGAACCAGGCGATCTGCACGCCGAAGACGACCCACACGAGCACCAGAAAGTCGGTCACGGCCAGCCGAACTGCATACGTGTCGCGCCAGTCGCGGTTCACGGAAGGTGTCACTGTGTCCGAGTGCCCGGCCAGCATCTCTGTTTCGCTCATATTCCCCCCATGTCGCACCGAGTCATTCCCCCGATGCGCCCTCATCCAGTGATCGCTTCACCTCGTCGCCTGACCAGACCCAGGGGTGCCGGCGGCTTCAGAGGCGGCGACATTGCCAGGCAAGGTCTCCGATGGTGTGTCCACCTGGAGACAACCTGTCGGGGTGGGCGAACCGCTTCATCCGGCAGGGCGATCAGCTGCACTCCCGCAGTTTCCGGGAGACCGACCGTCGCTATAACGTACCCCATTTGGGTTACGCCTGGATTAACTGCGCCGTCGACCGAGACCGATGTCCCGGGACCTCGACCCGCGGAGCGCACCGGGGCTAGGCGCGGCCGGCCGCCGACCCGAATGCACGTGAGATTGTTATCACGGCACGGTCGACAACCAGACCGACCCTGTCATACACGCCCATGGTCCGGCGGTACGGGTCTTCAATATCGTCATCGGCAGGCTGCGCTGGGGGCGGCGAGAACCCACGGGTCGCGGCGACCTCGGCCACGAGGGCCCGCAGGCCGTTGGCTGCTTGTGTTGGGTTCGCGCGGCCCGTATCGCCGTCGGCAGCCGATGCGACTGATAACTGTCCGGACGCAACCATGGGCGCCAAAATGCGGGCGAACTGGTTAAGGGTGAAGCTGTACCGCGCCGCACGCGGATACAGAGCAGCAACGGCGCTGCGGTGCTCGCGGGTGGCAGTGAGCACGAGATCCGCCTCCGCGATGAGCGATTCGGTGAGCTGACGGGCCACGTGGCCGTCGTTCTCTCCCCCGTGCCGGCGGCTGACGAGTGCCGCTTCCGGAGTCATACCGTGACCGGCCATGGCGCGGCTGCCGGCGCTACGCACCTTGGCCGGGACGCCCAACTCACGCAGGCGCGCGCGCAGAAGCTGCTCCGCCAGCGGAGACCGGCAGATATTTCCTGTGCACACCACCAGCAGGATGAACGGTGCCGGCGCGTCGTTCGGCGTCGAGGTCAGCTCCTGGCCCTGCTCTTCCTCACACGCTCACCTGCGGTGCCTCTGCGGGCTTCGAAGCTGCGGCCACGTCGTCTCCATAGCCGTAGCCGTAGCCGTAGCCATAGCCGTAACGTCCGTGGCCGTAGGCGTCCGGTCCCTTCGTAGGCAGCATGGTGAGCACCAGCCCGGAGATGGGTGCTCCGACGTTGTCGAGCGCGCTGATGGCTCCCTTGAGCTGGTTCTTGTGGGTGCGTCCCGCGGCGACCACGATGATCGCGCCGCCCACGTTCTTGGCCAGGATGGCGGCGTCGGTCACAGGAAGGAGCGGCGGGGTGTCGTAGATGACCACATCGAACATCTTGTTGAATTCATCGATGAAGTGGCTCATCCGGGCCGAGCCGAGCAACTCGCTGGGGTTCGGCGGGATCTGCCCTGCCGGGAGGACGAACAGCTGACCTGTACCCCATGGCTGAATCAGGTCATCGAGCTCCGCGCGGCCGATGAGCAGGTCAGTGAGCCCGACAGCGCCCTCAACGCCCATGTATTCGGCGACCGTGGGCCGGCGCAGGTCGGCGTCGATAAGAAGAACGCGCGAGCCTGCATCCGCCAAGGCGATGGCCAGGTTGGCGCCAGTGGTGCTCTTGCCCTCGCTCTCGATGGACGACGTGACCACGAAGCTGCGGTCAGTACGACCCACGTCGAGGAACTGCAGGTTGGTGCGCAGGGTGCGGAACGATTCGGCACGCGGGCTGCGCGGGTCGGCGTGCACGATGAGAGGCCGGTCGCGGGCGCGGGGATCGAAGACGATGCCACCCAGGATCGGAACGTCGGTGACACCTTCGACGTCGTGTTCATTGCGGATGCGGGTCTCCAGAGTTTCGCGGAGCACGGCCACGGCCAGGCCGAGGGCCAGACCGATGAGGGTTCCCAGCACGATATTCAGAGGCACGTTCGGGCTCACCGGCCTCGCGGGCACAGTGGCCTCCTGCGCGCGGGTGAGTTTGACCGGGGACAGGGCATCGACGGCGTCGGGGGACTCAATGTCCTCCACCACTGCGGTGAGGCTCTCCGAGATGGCGTTCGCGGTGTCGGCGGCTCGCACCGGGTCTGTGTCGGTGACGTTGAGGGTGATGATCGAGGTGTCCAATGGTGCCGACGCGGTGACCCGACCCGCGAGCTGGTCGCTCGTGATGCCCAACTTGAGGGTGTCAATCACCGGAAGGAGCACGATGGGCGTGGACACCAGGCTGGAGTACGTCTTCACGCGCTGCACGGTGAACGTGCTGCCCTGCTGGAGTTCGCTGGTCGTTCCTGCACCCTGGGTGGACACGAACACCTTCGCCGTCGCGGTGTACCTGGGGGTCAGCGTGAGGGAATATGCGGCGGCGGCACCGACTCCCACCAGCGTAAACAAGACAATAAGCACCCAACTCTTGCGCAGGATTCGAATGTAGTCGCGAAGTTCCACTCAGCGGCCTTTCTATGAAGTGCATGTCGAGGCCGAGTACCTGCGCCCCCACTTATGGTGTCATACGATTGCGCGGGCGTGACCATCGGCTGATTTCCATCGTGCGACATCTGACACGTCGGCTGGCCTCAATGACGGTGTTGCGCGCGGACCGGACACCGAAACAGGGCGGCGCCGATGCCGCCATCGGGTTGTCTTCGCGGCGACCCTGCCGCTGTTCGGCGACCCTGCTGCTGTTCACGGAGACCGCAAAGCCCCGTCGGCACCGACCACCAGAATGCTGTGCAAGTCCGACTCGACGACGAGAGTCGCCATATCCGGACGGTCGGCCGGCAGCACCCGCACAGTGACACGGCCTCGGGCCACGGTGTCGAGCACGTCGGCAACGGTCAGCGCGAGCGCGGCCGGAGAATCCGGCCGGCTTTCGCCGCTGTCGTCGATCACGGTGACCTGCACGCCCCGACGCCTGGCCGCGTTGACGGCGGTGATGACAGGCTCAACGAACAGGGCGCGGCCGCGGATGGCGTCGCGGAGGCTGGCCTCGACGAACAGGCACTCGGCGCGCTCCGCAGCGGAGAGGGCGTGCGGCTCGGCCAGCCGCAGCAGGGTGGGCCGGGCGAGGACGTTGACCCGCCGGAGCTGGGCCTTGCGCTCACGGATGGCCGCCACGGTGGTGGCGTCTTGCCGGGCGCGAGCCAGGTCGTCCTGGTTGAGCACCCGCAGGTCGCGTTCGGAGCGGCCGAGGCCGCCCACGAACAGGGTGCCGGCGAGCAGGGTGCCGGCGTGCCTACTGACCAGGTCCACACCGACCAGGGCCGATTGGCCGGTCTCGACCGCCCAGCCCACCGCGAGGAGGGCGAGCACCGCGTAGCCCATCCAGGCCGACCGGATCTGGCCCCTGGCCGCGAGCACCACCAGGATCAGGGTGATCGCGCCGAGGTGCCAGTGGGCGAACGGTGCGTCGGTGCTGGCGGGCAGGTAGCCGAACATCAGCATCGCACCGATCCCGCTGAGGCCGAGGGCCACGGCCACCTGCGCGCGCGGGAAGGGGCGGATCAGTGGGCGCATCAGTGCGATGCCGGAGAGCACGATCGCGAGGTAGGCGCCGAGCATCAGGGCGAGGGGCCGGCCGGGGACGATGTCGATGATGGCGAGGAGGCCGTGCACGAAGACGAAGAGGCCCAGGATGAGGCGGGCCATGGGGGTGGTGAGGTCCAGGGAGCGCGCCAGGGAGGAGCGGTTGGGCTCGATGGGGTCGGCCGGCGGGGTCGGCTCGACCAGCGGGGTGTGGTCGGACGGCAGTGCGTGCTTTGCGGACCGGCCAGCGGGGGTCTCGACAAGCTCGACCAACGACGTCGGCTTGCGGTCGGGGGCCCAGGCTGCGACCACGTCGGTGCCGTGGCCCGGGCTGGAGCGCACGTGGGCGGCGCCGTAGGGCAGCCGCGTCATGCGGCCCAGGATGGACTCGGCGATGCCCAGCCGCTCCGGAGGCACCAGGGCCGGGTCAAAGCCGACGCCGTCGTCGCTGACCGTGACCTGGAAGCCGTCGGTGGTGGAGAGGATCGTGACGGCGCGGTGCACCTGGCGGATCGGGTCGTGCCCGGCGGCGGAGGCGACCGAGTTGCGCAGGGCCTCACCGACCGCGCCGAAGATTGCGGTCACGGCCGCCGACGGCACGGTGCGTTCGATGCCCGCCTCCCGACCGGCGCGCGCCGGGTTGTCGACCAGCACCACGGCATCCGGAGCAATCTGGTGGGCCAGCCGGCCAAGGCGTCGGGCGGCGTCGGAGACCAACACCACGGGCTGCGGCGGCGGGGAGCGCAGCGCATCGAGCTGGGTGAGGGTTTTGGAGGCGTGGCTGGAGACCACGTACTGCCGGGTTCGGCCGAGGCCGGCCATCAACAGGGTGGAGATAACGCTGTCGTGCACGAGCGCGTCGATGCTCAGCCGCTCCTGCCGGCGGGCCACCCGCGCGGCCCGGTGCTCTTCGGCCTGCCGGGTGAGCAGGGTGGCCTCGTCGACGCGGGCCGCAGCGCGCCGGGCGGCGAGGGTTAACGCGACAAACACGCTGACCAGCAGCAACGAGTACAGGCCGTCGGCCAGGCCGATGAGGGCCGGGTCGGCGTCGGCGGAGGTCTTGAACCGCACCAGACCACTGAGCAGGCAGGCGAGCACCGTGAACGCCCAGACCAGGCGCCGGCCGGCGAAGACGGCCACGGCAACGCAGGGCACCCCGGTGAGGGTGATCACCCAGGGGATGTCGCCGCCGGCGGGCAGAGGGCCGTTCCGCACGACGAGCCAGAAGCCGAGGATCACGACGAAGCTCAGCGCCTCGGCCGTGACGAGACCCCGCAGGATGCGCGCCGACCCCCACCTGGCGCTGAGGCCCAGGGTGATCGGTAGGCCGAACGACGCCACCCAGGCGGTCGCGGCCAACCCGGGGCTTGGCTGCCAGGCCTGCGCGAAGTATGACGGCAGCGAAAGCAGGCCGAAGATGCCGGCCGCGGCCGCCACGGCGATGCAAAGCAGCCGGGTGAGGTTGGCGGTGGCGGTGTGGGCCGGGGGCTCGGCGACCGTGGGAATCGGCACTGTCGGGTCGGGTGCCGGCTGCGTGGCGGTACCGGCGCGGGTGCCGGTGCCGGTGCCGCCCGTCAGCGCGGTCATGAGCGGCCGGGAAGCGGCAGGATGCCGTCCTCCAGAGCACGCTTGTACAGGTCGATTTTGGTGTTCGCCGGCCGGCCGACCCGTTCGTACTTGGACCGCACCCGGCGGATGTAATCGACCACGGTGAGCTCGGACAGTCCGGTGTGCGAGGCCACCAGCGGGGCCTTGGCGCCGGCGGCATAGAGCGAGAGCACCTCCCGCTCGCGGGGGCTCAGGCCGGCGTCGGAGAGGTCGGGGTCGCCATCCAGCGCCGCCGCCCATTCGGTGGAGGCGATGGTGTCGCCGGCCGCCGCCCGGGTGACGGCGTCCAGCAGCACGTCGGTGGGTTCGGACTTGCGCACCACGCCGAGCACGCCGCTGCGGGCGGCGGCGCGCATGAGACCCGCGTCATCACCGCCGGTGAACGCGAGCACGGCCGCGCCGGTGGCCCGCAGCCTGTCGACGTTGCCGGTGACCGTGGAGCCGTCGGAGAGGCGCAGGTCGAGGATCACCAGGTCGACCGGGGTCTCCCCCACGAGCTGGAGCAGCTCGGTCACCGAGGCGACGGTGGCTACCACCTGGATCTCGGGCAGGGTCTCGAACAGCCCGGCGAACCCGCGCGCCACGATCTCGTGGTCGTCGATCAGCGCAACGCGGAAACTGTGCATGTCTACCTTTTCTGCCGTGCTGGATCGAGTGCCCCTATAAATGACGGCTTTTGCCGCCGGGGGTGCTTCCCTAAGGTAATGATGGGGAACTTGCCGGGGGGCAAGCTGGGGCGCTCTCGATGGGCGGATTCGCTTCGTGCGTATCTACGTCGATTGAGCGCCCTCGCTCCGCCGGCTCCCGGCGACGATTGTTGAGCACGCCGTGGCTCTCTTCGAGGTAGCAGGAGCCGCAGAGCGACTCGTAGGTAACCTCGACGCCGTCGATGGCAACCTGGTCGCCGTCGAAGACGAACTCCCCGTCGACCTTGCGGCCGTTGAACACGGCCTTGCGCCCACACCGGCAGATGGTCTTGAGCTCCTCGAGGCTGTGCGCTACCTCGAGCAGCCGGCGGCTGCCCGGGAAGGCGACGGTCTGGAAGTCGGTGCGGATGCCGTAGGCCAGCACCGGGATGTTCTCGATGATCGCGATGCGCAGCAGGTCGTCGACCTGGGTTTCGGTGAGGAACTGCGCCTCGTCGACGAGCAGGGCACTGACGTCCAGCCCGGTGGTGGTGAGGGTGTCGGCGCGGTGCTGCTGGAACAGGACGTAGGCATCGGTGCCGGGGGTGAGCAGGAAGTCGACGCCGCGGGTGACGCCCAGGCGGGAGAGGATGCCGCGGTCGCCCTTGGTGTCGACCGACGGCTTGGCCAGTAGCACCCGGTGGCCGCGCTCCTCATAGTTGTAGGCGGCCTGGAGCATCGAGGTGCTCTTGCCGCTGTTCATTGCCCCGTATCGGAAATACAGTTTCGCCATAACCGCCGGTACCGCCCTTTATAACGTCGTCGTCGTGCGCTGTCGTGCCGTGTCGCCCCGTGGTGGCCGCGCACGTTGAGGTTTCAGCGTACTTGGCGGGGCGGTTGCTTCGCGCGCACCCCTGCGGGGGTGGCCGGGGTCGCCGGGTCCTCCCGGGCCGGGCCGACCTCATGAGGGTTACGGGCGCCGTCGAACTCGATGGTGAGCGAGGGGCGCCGCACCGTGACCCGCACATTGGCGAAGACCACCCTGATGACACCGAGGTAGGGGCGCAGCAGGGCCCGCACCTTGCGCGGCGGCAGGTCGACGGCGGCCTGGATGGTGATGGTGTCGACCGGGACCGGTGCGGTGCCTTGGGTTGCCGCGGTGCGTTTGGTGGGCTTGGCCAGGGTCAGCTGGGGTTCGGTGAGGGTGGCCGGGGCGGGGCGGGGCGGGGTGGGTGTGCTCGAGCCGGTGATCTGCACGACGAGGCTGTGGGGGTCGAAGCCGGGCGCGGCGCAGAGGGCGCCAATCAGGGCCGCGGTGGCGGCGCGCTGGTCGGCGCGGAAGGCCGTGGCGCGGTGCTCGGGGTCGGCCACGACCAGCAGGCCGGGGGTGCCGCGCTCGGCCAGGGCGGCGCGTTCCCGGCTGGCCACGGAGTCCAGCCAGGTGCGGTCGATCTCGGCAACCAGTGTGCGGCGCACGTCGGCGGCGAGCTGGCCGGCCTGGGCGATGTCGAGGGCGGTGAGGGTGCCGCGGTCGAGGAGCTCGGCGAGGAAGGGGATCACGCCGGATTTCAGGGCTGACACTTGCTGCTCCACCACGGCCCGGGCCATCTGGCCTCTGGCCTCTTCGGTGCGGGCGACGATGGCGCGGCGGGCATCCGTTTGCCAGGCGAGGATGGAACGCACGATGCGGCGCGAATACGCGGCACCGGCGGCGGTGGGCGCGAGGATCTGGGTGGCCGCGACGATCGCGTACACGGCGACCGGCACCTTGACCGCGAACGCGTCGGCCTGCGGCAGTGTGATCAGGATCGCGACGACGCTGGCGACGACGCCGGACAGGGCGATCTCGCGCCAGGGCCGGTAGGGGGCCAGCGCCAGGAGCAGGAGGCCGATGCAGACCGGGCCGAAGTCGTCTTGCACGAGCAGGTTGCCGCCCCAGCGGCTGAGCTGTTCGAAGACGTACCCGAGCAGGGCGCAGCCGACCATGAAGAGGTGGATCCGGCGGCCGAACGGCGAGTGCGCCGGTTGGGTGGCGACCACCAGGGTGGCGGCGGCGGCGGCCATGGCCAGCGCGGCGAGGGTGGCCATCAGCGGGTTTCGGATCTGGTCCTGTTGCAGGACCGTGGCGATCACCGAATAACAGAGCACGATCGATGCGATCGCGGGCGACAGCGGCCAGGCGGCGAGGGTGCCCAGCGGGTCGAGGCGCTGCTGGGTGGCGCGACGGGCGCTCACGGGGTGGCCTGGTCGGTGGGGGCTGGGGAGGGCACATCCGCGAGTTGCCCCTCCGCGGACGAGTTGCCCCGGCGCGCCGGGGCGACTGGTCCGGACGGGGGCAACGCGGCGGAGAAGGCGACGGGCAGGGTCAGCAGCACCGAGGTGCCGGCGCCCGGGCGGGACCAGATCACCACGGAGCCGCCGAGCCGTTCGATGCGTTTGCGCACCGACTGGCGCAGGCCGAGCCGGTCGCTGCCGGTCTCGGACTCCATGAAGCCGCGTCCGGCGTCGAGCACCATCACCGAGACGTTCTGCCCGTCGGCGTCGATGACCACCTCGGCGGTGACGATGCCGGCGTGCAGCAGCACGTTGACCAGACACTGCTGCACGGCCAGGCCCAGCTCCCGGTCGCTCTGCGGGTCGAGTCGCGCCAGGGCCTCCTTGTCGCCGGTGATGTCCACGACGAGACCGCGGTCGCGCGTGCGGTCGATGGCGCGGAACACGGCGCTGGACAGCCATCCGTCGTTGCCCGCCGCGGTGGCGGTGCGTTCGTCGACATGGGTGAGCCAGTCTCGTTCGGCGAGGGTCTGCAGGGTCTCGCGGAGGCCGGCCTCGAGGCCACGGCTGAGCGGGCCGGGTTTGGCGCGAGCCACCGACACCAGCTGGTTGAGGGTGGTGTCGTGCATCAGGGCGATGGCGCGCACGTCGAAGTCGTGGCGCAGGATGCGCGACTGGTCGTCTTGCACGGCACGGTGGATGGCGGGCTGGGCGGCGCGTCCGGTGCGACGGGCGAGGCCGTCGAGCAGCATCACGCCGACGAGGAACAGGTAGGTGACGATGGTGAAGATGTCGGGGCGGTCGGGCACGGGGGTCTGCGAGATGGCGAGGGTGGCGGCGGCCTCGGCGAAGAGGAAGCCGACCGTGCTCCACAGGACGCCGACGAGCGCGCCGGTTCCGGCGCCGCCGACCATGATCAGCGCCATCTTGGGCAGGGAGATCAGGAACATGTCCGAGGACGGGAAGACGCCGGGCATGCCCAGCACCGCGCTGGTGAACAGGTAGGTGCACACAGCGCCGAGCAGCAGGTAGGCGATGGTGAGCGGCACCGTGCGCCAGCGGGCGAGCATGGCCAGCAGGGCGCCCATGCCGAGGATCGCGGCGACGGTGATCTGCAACCGGTCGGTGACCGGGAACACGCTCAGCGCGAGGACCGAGAAGAGGGCACCGGCGAGGCAGACGAGACCGAACCAGTGCGACGCACGGGCCAGGGCGCGGCTGAGCGTGGCCTTGACCAGGTGGTCGGGTAATCCAAGTGACATCGCGCCCTCTCCGCCTCTGATTATCTCAGGTGCTGGCGGGTTGGCGGGTAGCCGGTTCGGGGTCGGTTTGCGCTCGGTGAGGGTCAAAACAGGGTGGGTGAGAGTTCGGGCGGGAGCTCGGCGGCTATCAGGGAGGGGGGCGGGGTCTCGGGGTTTTCGGGCCGGCCGGGCGCGGTCAGCGCGGTGGAGAGGATGCCGCCGGTCGCCGGGTCCTCCCGGCGCCGCTGCAGCCCGTGCGCACGGATGAGCGGCTGGATCCGCTCGGCCAGCCACCGGCGGTACTCCTTGGGCGCGTAGGTGCCCCGCTTGTACAGTTCGCGGTACGTGGGCAGCAGCTCGGGATGGTCCTGCTCGAGCCACCGGAAGTACCACTCCTTGACCCCGGGCTTGAGGTGCAGCGAGCTGTAGAGCACCCCGGTGGCGCCGGCGGCCTTGGCCTGGCGCATGGCCTCGTCGAGGTGGGCGCGGGTGTCGGTGAGGAACGGCAGGACCGGCATCATGAACACCGAGCAGTCCAGGCCGCGCTCCCGGATGGCGCTGACCGTGGCCAGTCGGGCCTTGGTGCTGGGGGTGCCCGGTTCGACGGCCTGCTGCAGCGCATCGTCGTAGATGGCGATCGACATGGCGAGGTCCACCGGAACGTGTTGGCTGGCCTCGACGAGCAGGTCGAGGTCGCGGCGCAGCAGGGTGCCCTTGGTGAGGATCGAGAACGGGGTGCCGGAGTCGGCGAGCGCGGCGATGATGCCGGGCATCAGCCGGTAGCGACCCTCGGCCCGTTGGTACGGGTCGGTGTTGGTGCCAAGCGCCACCGGATGCCGGCCCCAGGTGGGCCTGGTCAGTTCTTTTCGCAAGACCTCGGCGACGTTGACCTTCACGATGATCTCGTTGTCGAAGTCCTTACCCGCGTCGAGGTCGAGGTAGTTGTGGGTGGGGCGCGCGAAGCAATTGTGGCTCACCACGCCATTGGCGATGAAGTCGCCGGTGCCCGTGGTGATATCGATCATGTCAATTGTGGCACCCAGGTCTTCGATCCCCACGACCTGCAGCTCGGCATCCGATTTCACTGCCCTGCCGGTGATGGAGAGCTTGCGGTCGATAACTGGGCCGGTCAGGTTGAAAAACTTCGACCGCATCGGGAGACCGCCGGTCACTCGAACGCCTCGGGCGCCAGTTGGTCTGGGGTCCTCGAGCACATGATCGATTCCGAGCTCGCCCATGGACCGCTGGATGGTGTCGAGGATCGCGACGTCTGTGTTGCTGATGCGCAAAATCCCTTGCGAACACGATCCCTCCGCATCGAAGACGCCCGCGAGATAGCCTGCGTGCCAATCCGAGTCCGGCGATTCGGGCCACTGGATGAGTTCGGTGATCCGAACGTAGTTCTCGACCTTTCCGGAGTAGATCGAGTTGATTGCCCGCCGCGTGTCGGATGCGACGGCGAAGGGGCGGCTCTGCGTGCGAACGTCCTCCTGTTCGAGAAACAGGCGAGAGCGGTTGAGCGCTTCCGGGTCCGCCGACGCCAGCCTGAACAAGCGCACCTTGCTTCCGCCCCGAGCCCGATGCGGATAATCCCGGGAGATCATCATGCCGTCGCCCCGAATCATGCCTGTTAGGTAGCCACGCCGGTAGCTGGGCGCAAAGAAGTGCGGCTGAGTCGTTTCGGTGAGCCCGTTGAGCCCGAAGCCAATCAACGCGTTGTTCGTGGTGAGGTAAGGGCGTTGCGCGCCGCCGCTCGTCGCTCCGGTGACATACTTCCAGCCGCGTTCGGTGAGGAATCGGTGGTCGCCGCTGGCGACGACCTCGGTGCCGTCGGCGAGGGTGATCCGGTGGCCGCGCTTGCGGGTGTTCCACGCAGCGAGGACCGTGGTCTGGACGTATCGCCGGTAGGCGCCCTCCGTGCGGGTGCCGATGATTGCGTCGCCGACGCGCACCTCCCAGAGCGGCTTCTGACGGCCGTCTGCCATCAGGATGAGGGTTTCCGGGCTCAGGCAATAGGTGCACGCATGGGAGCAGCCCCGGTACGGGTTGATGGTCCAGCCGAATGGCATCGCGCTCTGGCCGGGCACCCGATTGAGGGCCGACTTAGCGAGCACCTCGTGGAAGGTGATCCCGTCGAACTCGGGGGTGCGCACGCTCCGCACCAAATTGTTCAGCCGGGCCAGGCCTGGCAGCGCGCCGGCCTGCTCGGTCGTTAGTTCCTGTCCACTCCAGCGCATGCATCCAGTCGAACACATGTTCGAGTGGGATGCAAGGTGGCGATGACTAGCATCCGCTGATCGAGCTTGTCGAAGTTCTCGTGGCGGGGTCGCGTTCGCGAGTTCGGGTCATAGCTCGATCGGGCGGATGCCCCGGTGCGGCCGGACCTAGGCGGTGAGGTGCAGCGTCGCGGCCGTGGCGGCCAGCGAGGCTGCGGCCGCGACGGGGTCGTCGGAGAGCTTGGTGCCCAGGCTTGGGACCATTTCGCGCAGCTGCGGCTCCCAGCGGGGGTACTCGCCGGGGAAGCAGCGCTTGAGCAGGTCAACCATGATCGGCGCGGCTGTGGAGGCTCCGGGCGAGGCTCCGAGGAGTCCGGCGATGCTGCCGTCGGCGGAGGTGATGACCTCGGTGCCGAACTGCAGCACGCCACCGGCCTTTGCGTCCTTCTTCATGACCTGCACGCGCTGGCCGGCGGTGATCAGCTCCCAGTCCTCGGCCTTGGCCGTCGGCATGAACTCGCGCAGCGCGTTGAGCTTGGCCATGCGGGAGGCGAAGACCTCGCCGAACAGGTACTTCATCAGGCCGAAGTTGTTCTTGGCCACGGCGAGCATCGGCACGAGGTTGTGCGCGCGCACCGAGAACGGCAGGTCGCACCAGGTGCTGGTCTTGAGGAACTTGGGGCTGAACCCGGCGAACGGGCCGAAGAGCAGCGAGGTCTCGCCGTCCACTACCCGGGTGTCGAGGTGCGGCACCGACATCGGCGGAGCTCCCACGGCGGCCTTGCCGTAGACCTTGGCCTGGTGCTGCTTGACGATGGTGGGGTTGCTGGTGCGCAGGAACTGGCCGCTGATCGGGAATCCGCCGAAGCCCTTGATCTCGGGGATGCCGCTGCGCTGCAGCAG
Source organism: Cryobacterium adonitolivorans (assembly GCF_004402695.1). Lineage (GTDB taxonomy): Bacteria > Actinomycetota > Actinomycetes > Actinomycetales > Microbacteriaceae > Cryobacterium > Cryobacterium adonitolivorans. The sequence goes on from NZ_SOFL01000008.1 coordinate 193,921, forward strand.
TGCGAGGGCGCCGCCGCCGGCGCCGACGAAGACGAACCGGGCCTCGACGGTGTTCGTGTAGCGGCCCACCAGGCTGAGCAGTTTGAGCTTCCAGGAGCCGTTGTCCTGCTGCTTGAGCGAAGTGACCTGCTGGTTCAGGTGCACGTGGGTGCCGCGCTCCTTGAGCGAGGCGAAAAGGTAGCGGGTGAGGGCGCCGAAGTCCACGTCGGTGCCCGACTCGATGCGGGTCGCGGCGATCTTCTGCCTGGCGGCGCGCTTCTTGGTGAGCAGCGGGGTCCACTGGCCGATCACGGCGGGGTCCTCGCTGTATTCCATCCCGGCGAACAGCGGCTGGTCGGCGAGCACGGCCATGCGCTTGCGGAGGTAGTCCACATTGGAGGCGCCGTGCACGAACGTCATGTGCGGGGTGGAGTTGATGAACTTCTCCGGCTCGGGTAGCACCCCGGTTTCGACCAGGTGCGCCCAGAGTTGGCGGCTGATCTGGAACTGCTCATTGATGGCGACGGCCTTCTCGGCCGTGACGGTGCCATCGGCGGCCTGGGGCATGTAGTTGAGTTCGCAGAGCGCCGCGTGTCCGGTGCCGGCGTTGTTCCACGGATTGGAGCTCTCCTGCGCGAGCTCACCGAGGCGCTCGTAGACCTGGATGTTCCAGTCGGGCTGCAGTTCGGCGAGCAGGGTGGCCAGGGTGGCGCTCATGATTCCCCCGCCAATCAGGGCGACATCGACCTTTTCTGAATTCACGTTCTAACTCTAGCCCGCCGCGCGGGCCGCTCCGCCGGGCCGCCAGGGGCGCGGCTCGGGTGGCAGCTGCGGGTCCTCGGGCGGCCAAATGGACTCGACCGGCAGCCGTCTCGGCCTTTCCCGGGCATCATCGCCCTAGGCGAGGGCGACGGCACCTGCGACAACGGTCCGGCCGCCGGCGGGTGGTGGAACGAACGGGCCCTCGAGCTCGCGGCCGCAGCCGGCTGGTAGTTCGATCGACCGAACAGATCCGATCTACATGATGGATGCTCAGACCGCGTAATATACTCAGGTATGTCGTCGTCAGGGGAAAAACGCAGGGTAGCTGTGATTATCGAGGACGACGCAGATATCCGCCATCTGCTGGAAGCCGTGCTCACCCAGGCCGGATTCGATGCCATCGCCACGAGCAACGGGCTCGACGGAGTACGCGCGGTTCGCGCATATGACCCGATCGTCACTACCCTTGACGTCAGCATGCCCGGCATGGACGGGTTCGAGACCGCCAAGCGGATTCGCGCGTTCAGCGCCACGTATCTCGTGATGCTCACCGCCCGGGACGAGGAGATCGACACGCTGCAGGGCCTGGAGTCCGGCGCCGACGACTACCTCACCAAGCCGTTCCGGCCGCGTGAACTGCGCGCCCGCATCGACGCCATGCTGCGCCGCCCCCGGCTGGCGTTGCCGCCGGAGGGCGCCGAGGTTGTGGCCCAGCCCCCCGCACCGCAGAGCGCACCCGCGTACACGCCGGCCGCCGGCTCGCACACCGCCGACCCGGAACCCGAGTACACCCCCGCGTACGTTCCGCAGGTCACCGTGCCGGCGCCCCCGGCCGCCGACCTGCCGCCGAGCCTCGCCCCGGTTCCGGTGACCGGCCAACATGTCGCCACCGCGCCGATCGCCCACGCCGGGTACGCCGCGTCCGCCGGCATCGATGAGCGGGCCGACGACTGGATTGAGCACAACGGGCTGCGGCTGAGCAACGACATGCGCCTGGCCGTGCTGGGCACCATCGAGCTGGATCTGACCCGCACCGAGTTCGACCTTCTGGCCGCACTGCTCGAGTCGAAGCGGCGCGTGCGCAGCAAGGCCGACCTGGCGTTGCTGCTGCGCGGCGAGAGTTACGTGACCTCGTACTACGTGAACGAGGCCGACAAGCGTGCCGTCGAGGCGCACCTGAGCAACCTGCGCCGCAAGCTCGGCGACAGTCTCACCACGCCGCGCTGGCTCGAGACCGTGCGCGGCGTGGGCTACCGGCTCGCGGCGTCGGATGACGCCGGGCGCGACTCGTATTAAGTCTCGCCCTGGCGGCTAACGCTGGAGCGCGAACATGGTGACCAGGTCGGTGCAGGCCAGCTCACCGACCTCGTTGAGCCGGGCAATGTGACGCACCGACCCCGCGATGTCGCCGTCGCGTAGGGCGTCGTGCATCATCGCGGCGGTGGCCTCCACCGTGACCGCGCCCACCATGGTGCTACTCGAACGGATGCTCAGTAACACCACGTGGGCTTCCTCGGCATCCGGGAATGGGAACGCCAGCGCCGCGGCCAAACGCTGGGAGCGGCTGTGCCACAACTGCACGAAATCGTGCACGAAGCGGCGCTGCATTTCCCGGTCGCCACCCACCTGGGCGAGCAGTGCTCGCAGGGCAATGGACTCGATGTGGGCGCTCACCCCCGGTAACCGCGGTGGCGCTTGATCAATATGAAGAAGATGGTCAAGGTCTGCAGCACGGTGGTCACCCCAAGGATCGGCCATCCGATCCTCGGGATGGTGGACTGGGACATGATGGGTAGCTGCATCCAGATGAACACCATGGCTGCCGCCGCGGCGAGCCCCACTAGGAGGGGCACGAGGTTGGCGTTGCCGGAGCCGCGCTCGGCCTTGGCCTGCTCGGCCCAGTTGTCGACCTGGATGTCGTCGGGCAGACGGGTCTGGGCCACGCGCGAGTCGAGGACGCCGCCGATGGAGTCGGTCTCGTTGCACGTCGGCAGAGTCAGGGTGTTAGTGCTCACAGTCCCCACTCTGTCAGGAGAAATCACATTTTACCCCCCGGCCGGGGGCAAGATTCTCGCAAGATAAGCTCAAGAACAGCGCAGCAGCCGCTCGAGGCGAGCGCATCCGCCAGCCCCACACCTTCGCGAGCCGTGAGAAAAGCACCCAAAACTTGAAGTTTCTGGGGCTTAAGTCACAGCTCGCGATATGGGGATGGGGATGGGAGCGGGAGGGTCACGCCTCGCGTGCGACGGCGGACTCGGTGGTCACGGCGATGTCGTTGCCGCCGCGGCGCTTGACGATGTCGATGGCCCGACCGGACGCCGCGGTGAGGTCGGCGAGGTCGTAGCCGTGGTCGAAGGTGTCCGCGATGCCGAAGCTGGCGGTGAGCCGGATCTGGTACGACTCTCCCAGCGGCCCGTCGACGAGGGCGTTCTGCATCCGTTGCACGATCGTGAGAGCCTCGGTGGCGGAGCCGACGGCGGCCAGCACGTAGAAACGGCCAGCGGCCGGGTGTCCGATCTGCGCCATCAGCGGAGCGCTGCCGCGGAGAGTGTCGGCGAAGCGGGCGATGGCCTCGTCGCCGGTGACACGGCCGAACGCCGTGTTGATCTCCGGGAGGTTGTCGATGTCCGCGCCGATCACGGCCAGGCCGAGCTCGGCCCTCTCGGCCCGCTGCAGGTGGTCGCTGGCCGCCTGCTGGAACGACGTGCCGGACAACACGCCGGCGGCCGAGTGGATGCCAACGGTGATGTCACCGACGGCGTTGCTGCCGACCCGCTCGGCCCGCAGTATGGACGTGGCGATGCAGACGGTGACGATGAGTCCCATGTTGAGGATCGACGTGGTGCCCGAGTTGAAGTACGTGGTGAAGGTGGCGCTGTCAGCGCCACCCACGATGAAGGCGATGGCGCGGCCGGTGTAGAAGATGGCGACGACGAAGAGCACGATCGAGAAGATCCGCCCGTTGACATTGCGGCGCAGCCGGCCGCGCAACGCCTCGTAACCGCCCAGGGCGCCCATCAGCGCCACGACCAGCCAGAGTGGGGCCGCTCCGGCCCACTCTCCGCCGTCGGCGCCGGGGAGGAGGCTGATGACGGCCACGACCAGCGCCAGGCCGCCCACCACGGCGAAGCCGGAACTGCGGCCGTTGTAGACCCGGCTGCCCGACCAGAGCGCGCCGACGGCGACGGCCAGGGAGACGTTGGCGAAGGTGATCGACCACCACGCCTCGTCGCTGACGATGTAAACGCCGTACCCGACGGCCACCATGATGCCCGCCACGAACGCGAGGCTCCACAACCGGCCCGGGGGGTCGTTGCGGTTGAGCGCGGTGTTGAAAATGAACGAGACCCCGCACAGGATCACGATCAACCCACTGATCATCTGCAGTGTGGGTCCGTCTAGTTGCATGCTGTCCCCCGTCGAGCGTGGTGTGCCACGCTCAACCTCTGTTCACCGGGAGCGTGGCGATTGCCGTCGTCCCCTTGCCTTTGGTCGACTCCAGGCGCAGGTCGCCACCGTGTTCGCGCATGATGTCGCGGCTGATGCTCAAGCCCAGTCCCGTGCCGTGCACGCTGGAGCCCCGCACCGAGTCGGCCCGGTAGAACCTGTCGAAGAGGTTGCCCTGTTCGTCTTCGCTCATGCCCCGACCGGTGTCGGCGACGCGCAGCTCGATGCCGCACTCTACGTCCAGCACCTCGACGCTGACCTTGCCGGATTCCACGTTGTACTTGATCGCGTTGGAGAAGATGTTGTCGATCACCTGGCGCAGCCGAAAGGCATCCGCGATGACCGTGATCGGCGCCAGATGGGCCAGTTCGAACGTGATGTCGCGTTGCGCGGCGAGCGGCTCGGCCGACTCGACGGCATCCGTGATGATCGCCGACAGGTCGCAGGCGGCGACGTTGAGCGCCAGACCCTCTTTGGACTCGCTGGCCGCGGTGAGTAGTCCGGAGACGATTTCGAGGAGCCGGTCGGAGTTCTTCGACGCGATCTCGAGCATCCGGCGCGTGTCGGGGTCGATCGTGTCGTCGTCGAGGGCGAGTTCGAGGTAGCCCAGGATCGAGGTGAGTGGGGTGCGCAGCTCGTGGGAGACCGAGGCTACGAGGTCGTCCCTGGCCTGCACGGCCCGCACCTCGGCAGTGACATCGCGGGTCACGATCACGCCGCCGTCGTAGCGGCCGTTGTGGTCGTGGATGGGCCGGGCCGACAGGAGGATGGCGGCCTGCTGCTGGTCGGGGGAACCCAGCCACACCGTCACCCTGTCGATGGTCTCACCGCGGAGGGCGCGTTGGGTGGGCCGGTCTTGGTCGTCGAAGCGCGTGACGCCGTCTTCCTTGTAGACAATGGTGGCCAGGCCGACGCCGTCGCTGACCCCGAATCGGGTGAGCATGGACCGCTGGGCCCGGTTGACGAAGTTGACCCGGCCGTCGCTGTCGTAGCCGACCACACCGAAGTCGACGGTGTTGAAGATCTCGTCGAGGGTCTGCTCCTGGCGCCGTGAGCGCTGCAGGGCCGCTTCGAACAGGCCGGCCTGCTGGGTGAGCAGCACCCGCTGGGCCAGCGCCCGCCGGTTGGAGGTGTAGGTGACGGACGCAACGAACGCCAGCATGATCGTCACTACGGCCAGCAGCGGCGCCTGCGAGGTGGCGTACCCGGAGGCGTTGAGCGGGTCGTTGAAGAACATCAGCGGCAGGCCGGCCCAGAGCAGCAGGCTGGCGAAGATGACGCTGCCGGTTGCACCGGCCTGGCCGAAGTGGGTGGACATCCAGATCACCGGGAACACCAGCAGGAAGCTGACGCCGAGCTGTGGCTGCGCCTCCCGAGCCAGCGTGAGCCCGACGATGTCGAGCAACGGAAGGACGACGATCCAGATCTTGGGCAGTCGGCGCCAGGGCACGGCGGCGGCCAGCCCGGTGGTGCCGAAGATGATCATGACGCCGAGGAAGTACAGCGGCTCCACGAAGATGGCCGCGTCCTTGGCCACCGTGACCGCGACGAGCAGCAGGGTGGCCGCGGCCAGGAGCAGCTGGGTGAGGAACACGGATCGCTCGACGCGCTCCCGCACGCCGACATGCGGCAACCTCAGACTCTGCTCGACCATACTGCGACCCTAGCGTTTAGAGCGGAAGCTCAGACGCGGCGCGCACGGGCAACACCGCGTCGGCCCCGAACTCCTCGAGGCGGGCGAGGGTCTTCTCGAAACTGCGCGGCACACCGTAGTGGAAACCCTGGGCGCTGCGGATGCCCAGCGCGGAGAGGTGCGTGGCCATGGCCTCGTTTTCGACGCCCTCCACGATCATCGAGTACTCGAGGTTGTCGCCGAAGCCCTGCAGGGCGGTGAGCACCTCACGCTGACGTACGTCGTCGAGGTCGTCGACGAGGCTCTTGTCGATCTTGAGGATGTCCATCGGCATCCGCACGAGCGCGTCGACCGAGGAGTCCTGGGATCCGTAGTCGTCCAAAGCGATCATGATGCCGATGTCGCGGAGGTGGTCGGCCTGGGCGCGCACCGCGGTGGAGACCCGGGCGACGGACCGCTCGTTGAGTTCGAGGCAGAGCGAGATACCCGGGTAGCGGTCGGCCAGCTCTTCGACGAAGCTGCCGACCCGCTGCGGCAGGATCTGGCCGGCCTCGACGTTGATGGTCATGCAGACGATGCGCGGTTCGAGCAGCCGGAAATCCGCGGCGGCGGCCATCGCCTTGAGCGCCACCTGGCGGGTGAGAGCGTCGAGCCGGCCGAGACTTTTGGCCTTCTCCACCAGCGACGGCGGCGACAGTGGTCCGAGCTCGGGGTCGGTGTAGCGCACCAGTGCTTCGAAGGCCCAGATCTGGCCGGTGACCAGGCTGACGATCGGCTGGAAGGCGAGTTCGAGCAGGTCCTCGTCGATGGCGCGGGCGACGATATCGTTCATCTGCGACGAGCGGTGCCCGGAGATGTTGATGCTGCTCTCGTTGGCCGGGCCGCCGCGGCGGCGGGACTTCTTGATCGCGAGCATGCTGCGGTCGGCGTCGCGAAGCAGCTGGTTGACATCCGTCTCGCGGTGCGCGGAGTAGGCCAGGCCGATGCTGAGGATTGGGTTGAGCACGGTGCCGCTGATCGCGAGGGGTTCGCCGGTGGCCTCCATGATGCGCTCGGCCAGCAGCTTCGCCTCGGCCAGGGACGAGAGCCGGGTGAGGATGACGACGAACTCGTCGCCGCCGACCCTGGCGACGACGTCATACGGACGGATGACGGCGCTGAGCCGGCGGCCGAGTTCGCTGAGGATCTCATCGCCGGTCTGGTGGCCGTAGCGGTCGTTCATCCGCTTGAAGTCGTCGAGGTCGATGAACAGCACGGCAAGCGCCTCGGAGTAGTCCCGGTGGTCGTTGATGTTCGCCAGGGCGTCCTGGAAGGCGCCGTAGTTGGGCAGCCCGGTGAGAGGGTCGGTGTTGGCGCGGATGGTGAGGCCGCCGATGCTCTCCCTGGCGGTGTAGACCACGTCGGCGGTGTGCGCGAGGGCTTCGAGGGCGCGGCGGTCGTCCCTGGTGAACGGGTAGTCCATCACGTCGCGGCGGGCCACGAGGTGCTGGCCTCCGAGCACGCTGATGGCCAAGGAGGTGTCGATCTCCCCGAGTCCGGCCGGTTCGTGGCGCACACTGGCGGACTCGACGCCGACGGTGTCGTGAACGGCGCGAAGCAGCACAGTGGCCAGGTCGGTGCTGATGCCGGTGGCCGTGATGGTGATGGGAGTGGCCTGGCCGCCGGTCTTGACGAAGTGGTTCGTGGCGTTGAGGTCGATGACCCCGTCAACCACCCCGGCCAGTCGGCGGCGCATCGCCGTGGCCCGAACGATCAGGATCGCACCGACGCCGATGACGGCGAGCGGCACCAGCGTGACGGCCACGGCCAGGGTGTCGGTGCTCAGATTGAAAAACGGATGCGTCCACGCAGCGAGCAGGGCGCAGAGCCCGGCGTAGCCGCCGACGATCAGGGCCAGGCGGGGCACCGAGTAGTGCCGTCCGGCGCCGGGGTCGACTCTGGGCCGGTCGAACCGTCGGCGGAGGGCCTCCAACGCGATGACCGTGACGATGTACGCGACCGCACCGGCCGCCGACGCCAGCGTTTCGGCGAACCCCTGGGCATGGAGCCCGTCGTGGGCCACGAGGTAGGCGGCTCCGCCGGCACCCGTGAGCCCGGCCGAATAGAGCGCCACTTCGGGGCGTTGGGCACGCAGCCACACCACGACCAGCACGCCCAGGCAGACCAGGCCTACCGCCGTGGCCGTGTCGAAGACCGGTTCCACGCCGAGTACGACCACGATCGGCAGACTGACCACTGGGCTGCGGTACGGCACGGTGCCCAGCCGCAGCCGGGGGATGTCGAGGGTGCCGGCGCAGGCGACGGCCATCAGAGCGATGAACAGGTGTTCAGCGTTGCCGCCTAGCACCAGCTGGGTGAGCGCGGAGCCGATGAAGAACAGCCCGGTCGCCGCGAACACGCCGAAAGCCAGCCGGCCCGCTGCCGTCGCCCCCCTGATCGTCTCCACAAGGTCTGACACTACTGGAGCGGACCGCGGCTTCGCGCCCGCGGGGCCCTATCCGACGAACTATCCGACGGCGAGTTTCGCCGCGATGAGCTCGGCGATCTGCACGGCGTTCAGCGCGGCACCCTTGCGCAGGTTGTCGCTGCTGATGAACAGCGCCAGGCCGCGGCCGTTGGGCACGCCGGGGTCCTGACGGATGCGGCCCACGAAACTCGGGTCGGCGCCGGCGGCCTGCAGCGGGGTGGGGATGTCGGTGAGCTGCACGCCGGGCGCCTCGCTGAGGAGTTCCGTGGCACGGGCGACGGAGATCGGCTTGCCGAATTCGACGTTGATCGACAGCGAGTGCCCGGTGAAGACCGGCACGCGCACGCAGGTGCCGCTGACGAGAAGCTCGGGCAGCTGGAGGATCTTGCGGCTCTCGTTGCGCAGCTTCTTCTCCTCGTCGGTCTCGAACAAGCCGTCGTCAACGATGGACCCGGCCAGCGGGATGACGTCGAACGCGATCGGCCGCTTGTAAACGGTGGGCTCGGGCATGCTCACCGAGGAACCGTCGTGCACCAGCTGGAAGAGGTTGTCGTCGCTCGCGGCGGCACGGATCTGGGAGGCCAGCTCCTGCGCACCGACCAGGCCACTGCCGGAGACCGCTTGGTAGGTGCTCACGATGAGACGTTCGAGCCCGGCCTCATCGTGCAGAACCTTGAGCACCGGCATGGCTGCCATGGTGGTGCAGTTGGGGTTGGCGATGATGCCTTTGGCGGCCTGGTCGATGGCCTCCGGGTTGACCTCGCTGACCACCAAAGGCACGTCGGGGTCCATCCGCCAACCGGACGAGTTGTCGACCACGGTGACGCCGGCCGCGGCGAACCGCGGTGCCTGGCTTTTGGACAGGGTGGCGCCGGCGGAGAAGATCGCCACGTCCATGCCGGTTGGGTCGGCGGTCGAGGCGTCTTCCACGACGATCCGCTCGTCCTTGAAGGGCAGCACGGTGCCGGCGGAGCGGGCGGAGGCGAAGTAGCGGATGCTGGCGACCGGGAAGTCGCGCTCTTCCAGCAGGCGACGTACGACGGCGCCGACCTGGCCGGTGGCGCCGACGACGCCGATGTTGATTCCTGCGCGGCGGGGTACTGCGGTACTGGTGGCTGCGGTGCTGGTGGCTGCGGTGCTGGTCACTGTGTGGTCCTTACTCAGTCAAATCTCGCGACGGGGTGCGCATAACTCCTGCAATTCTCCCCGTTCGGTGGCGAAACCGGCCGAACGGGCTGTTTTTGGCAGGAATTGCAGGAGTTATGCCGGGGCGGGGGTTTGGCGGCCGGTGGCTGGGGTCAGCGGCCGGTGCCGCCGTGCACGACGGCGTCGTCGTCGCTGTCCAGCCCGAAGGCCGTGTGCACAACCCGCAGGGCCTGGTTGATGGTGTCGGCGCGGGTGACGACCGAGATGCGGATCTCGCTGGTGGAGATCATCTCGATGTTGATACCCGCCTCGAACAGCGACTCGAACAGCTTGGCGGAGACGCCGGTGTTGGTGCGCATCCCGGCGCCAACCAGGGCGAGCTTGCCGATCTGGTCGTCGTACTGCAGGCCGGCGAAGCCGACGTGCTGCTGCTCGTTGGCGAGCGCGGTGAGCACCTGCTGGCCCTCGGACTTGGGCAGGGTGAACGAGATGTCGGTGAGTCCGGTGGACGCGGCCGACACATTCTGCACGATCATGTCGACGTTGGCGTTGGTCTTGGCGACGATCTTGAAGATCTGCGCGGCCTTGCCGGGGATGTCGGGGACACCGACGACGGTGACCTTGGCCTCGCTGAGGTCGGCGGCGACCCCCGCGATGATGGGCTCTTCCACGGGCTCTCCATTCAATATTTCGGTGGCGTAGGGGCTGGTGGCGCCCGGGTTGTAGACGATGGTGCCGGTGTTGTTGTTGAACGACGACCGAACGTGCAGGGTGACCCCGTGCCGGCGGGCGTATTCCACGGCGCGAATGTAGAGCACCTTGGCGCCCGCGGCGGCGAGTTCGAGCATCTCTTCGCTGGAGACCCTGTCGAGTTTGTGCGCTTTGGGGACGACCCGGGGGTCGGCGCTGAAGATGCCGTCGACATCCGTGTAGATCTCGCAGATATCGGCGCCGAGGGCGGCGGCGAGGGCCACTGCCGTGGTGTCGGAGCCACCGCGGCCGAGCGTGGTGATGTCCTTGGTGTCGCGGTTGAAGCCCTGGAAACCGGCGACGATGGCGATGGCGCCTTCGTCGAGGGCGTCACGCAGTCGTCCGGGGGTGACGTCGACGATGCGGGCGGCGCCGTGCTGGGCATCCGTGATCATGCCGGCCTGGCTGCCGGTGAACGAGCGAGCGTCGTAGCCCATGCTCTTGATCGCCATGGCGAGCAGGGCCATGGAGATACGCTCCCCCGCGGTCAGCAGCATGTCGAGCTCGCGCGGCGCCGGGATCGGGGTCACCTCGTGGGCGAGGTCGAGCAGCTCGTCAGTGGAGTCGCCCATCGCGGAGACGGCCACGACGATGTCGTTGCCGGCCTTCTTGGTGTCGACAATGCGCTTGGCAACGCGTTTGATGCTCTCGGCGTCGGCAACGGATGATCCGCCGAACTTCTGCACGATCAGGCTCACGTGGGCACTCCTGGCTTCCGGGTACGCGGAGACATCCCGCGCTCCCATCCTAAATGCGTTCGTATTCTCGGGTGTTCATGTGTCGTTGTGCGCTGGGCGAGGTGGATGAGTGCGCGGTGCTCCCGAGCACCAACTGTTGCCGATCCGGACAGTTGTGGCCGGCGCACCGGGCGCACATATCCGCACGGGCAACAGTTGCGGGCGCCGGGCTAGCTCGTGACGGTGCGGCGGCCCTCGAAGGCGCGGCCCAGGGTGACCTCGTCGGCGTATTCGAGGTCGCCGCCGACGGGCAGTCCGGAGGCCAGGCGGCTGACCTTGATGTCGAGGGTGGTCAGCAGGCGGGAGAGGTAGGTGGCGGTGGCCTCGCCCTCGAGGTTGGGGTCGGTGGCGATGATCACCTCCTGCACGGTGTTGTCGGCGAGTCGCGTCATCAGTTGACGGATGCGCAGGTCGTCGGGGCCGATGCCGTCGATGGGGCTGATCGCCCCGCCGAGCACGTGGTACAGGCCCTTGAACTCGCGGGTGCGCTCGATGGCGACGACGTCCTTGGCCTCTTCGACCACGCAGATGGAGGTGGGGTTGCGGCGCGGGTCACGGCAGATCATGCAGGTGTCCTGCTCGGAGACATTGCCGCAGATCTCGCAGAACTTCACCTTGTCGCGCACCTCTAGCAGCACGTTGGCCAGGTGGGTGACGTCGAAGTTCTTGGTCTGCAGAATGTGGAACGCGATGCGCTGCGCCGACTTCGGGCCGATGCCGGGCAGCCGGCCGAGCTCGTCGATGAGTTCCTGAACGATGCCTTCATACATGGGTTAATCGTTCCTCTGTCGCGAGATCGGGTCGTGCGGCTGTTCCTCGATGAAGGTGGCGCCGAGGATCTCGCGCACCACGGCCTCGCCGTAGCGCTGCTTCTCGGCGAACGCCGGTGAACGCCGGGCGGAGGCGCCCTGCGCTCCCGCGCCGCGCTGGGCGGATGCGGTGGGCGCGGATGGTGCGGATGGTGCGGATGCGCTGGGCGCCTGCTGCTGGTGGGGAGTCGGCTGCGTGGCCGGCCGGGAGCCACGGGTCGGCTCCGGGGGTGCGGAGAACTGTTGTGGGTCAGGGGGGAGGTCGTCGTAGGGCGGCGGCTCCTCGTCGAAGGGCGGCTCGAAGTCGGGCTCGGGCGCGTAGTCATACGCCGGGGCGGACTGCGGCGCAGTCTGGGGCGCGGCGGATGGCGGTGACGCTGCCGGGGTGGCGGCCGGGGCGCGCGTGGCGGCCGGGGAATCGGCGCCGGCGGGTGCGACGGCCGGTGCGCTGATGGGCGCAATGGCCGGGATGGTGACGGATACGCCCGCGGGCGCGCCCAGGACGGGGGCGACCATGGCTGGTTCGCTTGCCGTGGTCTCGGCGGCGGCCAGGGCGGCAGTAGATCCGGGGATGACCACGGTGGCCCAGCCCGTGGAGGTGGTCGGCGGCGCCAGGGTCGCGGTCGCTGTGCCGGTGCCTGTGGCCGGGCCGAAGTCGGAGGCGGCGCCGCTGGACGGGCCACCGAACGCGGCCGAGGGCACGTTGATAACCGCGGCTGGGGTCGGCGGGGTGCTCGCCGCCGGAGCGCCCTGAGGCGTCTTGGTGGAGGGCGCCGAGTTGGAGGAAGCCGAGTTGCTTGGTGCCGCGGCGGAGGGGGCCGAGCCCGACGTTGAGCTGGAGGGCGACGAGCCGGACGTCGCTGCCTTGACGGAAGCCGTGTTGGTGGGAGCCGCGATCGAGGAAGCCGACCTGACCGGCGGCGTGGCGGCCGCACCGGCGGGCGGCGGGGTGGGGGCCGTGCCGGTGCCCGCGGTCGGGGTGATGGGCGCTGGGGCGAAGGTCTCGGAGTCGGCGCGGGCGATGAACTTCACCCGCAGGCCGAGCACCTTCACGATGGCGCCGCGGAGGAACTCGCTGACACCCTGGCCGGGAGCCTGCTGGGCCTTGAAGCCCTGCATGTCCTGCTCGCTGGGGAAGGACAGCACCAGAACGTCTTCACCGCGCAGGTCAAGCACCCGGGCGGTGTACACCACGAGCCAGGCGCTGAGCTTGACCTCCTTGACGGCCTGGAGGATCTGCGGCCACGCGTCCTTGATCTGCGCCAGGGTGACCGGACCGACGGGCACGACGTGGGCCGCGGGCGGCGCTGTCGCCACGGCGGGAACGGGAACGCCGGCGGTGGGGCTGGCACCGGTGACGGGGCTGGTGTCGGCGGCCGGGCTGGTTGCTGCGGCGGGCGCGGCGGACTCGACCGGGACGGCAGCGGGGGTCCCCGGGGCCCGGGTTGCCCAGCCCTGGGCTGCGGGAGGGACGGAGGTCGTCGTAGCAGCCGGCGGGGTGGCGGGAACTGTCGCGGGGGTGCGCGGGGCCGGTGCTGCGGCGGCGGGAACGGCCGCGGCCGCGGCATCCGTGGTGCCGCCGTCGACGCCGATGCGGCGCTCGAGGCGTTCGACGCGGGCGAGGGCGCCACGCGTGGTGTCGTCGGTGGCGGGGATGAGCACGCGCGCGATCATGAGTTCGAGGTGCAGACGCGGCGAGGTGGCGCCGGTCATCTCGGTGAGGGCGGCGTTGAGGATGTCGGCGGTGCGGCTCAGTTCGGCGGGACCGAACTTGGAGGCCTGCACGTGCATGCGGTCGAGCTCGTCCTGCGGCACGCCGCGGAGCACGGCCGCGGCCGCGGCGGCGCTGGTGGCGGCCACGATGATGAGGTCGCGCATGCGCTCGAGCAGGTCCTCGACGAAGCGGCGGGGATCCTGGCCGGTCTGGATGACGCGGTCGACGGCGTCGAAGGCGGCCGAGGAGTTGCGGGCGGCGATGGAGTCGATGGCGTCGTCAAGCAGGGTCGCGTGGGTGTAGCCGAGCAGGGCCACGGCCCGCTCGTACTCGATCGCGTCGGTCTCGGAGCCGGCCATGAGCTGGTCGAGCAGTGAGAGGGTGTCGCGGGGCGAGCCGCCGCCGGCACGCACCACGAGCGGCAGCACGCCGGGTGCCACGGTCATGTTCTCGCTGTCGCAGAGCTGCTGCACGTAGTCGAGCATGGGCGCCGGGGGCACCAGCCGGAAGGGGTAGTGGTGGGTGCGCGAGCGGATGGTGCCGATGACCTTTTCGGGCTCGGTCGTGGCGAAGATGAACTTCACGTGTTCCGGCGGCTCTTCGACGATCTTCAGCAGCGCATTGAAGCCCTGTGGGGTCACCATGTGCGCCTCGTCCAGGATGAAGATCTTGTAGCGGTCGCGGGCCGGCGCGAAGATGGCGCGTTCGCGAATGTCACGGGCGTCGTCGACACCGTTGTGGCTGGCCGCGTCGATCTCGACCACGTCGAGGGAGCCGCTGCCGTCGCGGGAGAGCTCGACACAGCTGGGGCAGACGCCACACGGTGTGTCGGTGGGGCCCTCGGCGCAGTTGAGGCACCGGGCGAGGATGCGGGCGGAGGTGGTCTTGCCACAGCCCCGGGGTCCGCTGAAAAGGTAGGCATGATTGACCCTGTTGGTGCGCAGGGCGGTCATGAGCGGATCGGTCACCTGGGACTGACCGATCATTTCGGCAAAAGTCTCTGGCCGGTAACGGCGATACAGGGCGGTAACCACGAGGTCAATCGTACTTGCTGCCGCTGACACCCCGATTGGTTCGTGCACAGGGCTCCCCGCACCGCGTGTGGGACGCGAGTTGCCCCCGTGCGGACGAGTTGCCCCGGCGGACCTGCGCAACTCGTCCGCGGCGGGGCAACTCGGCGGGGCTGAGGCACGAAGCGGGCGAGGGTGTTCTCTGTGCCGTGCAGGCAGAGGATGACCACCTCGTTCTCGGTACCGAGCACCGGGCCGGGCACGTAGAGGGTGGTCTGCGGGCCGCGGTCCCAAAACCGGCCGAGGCTGAACCCGTTGCTCCAGGCGTGCCCCTTGCCCCAGCCCTCGGTGCTGAGCATGCGCACCCTCGACGCCGTCACCGGCGCCGTGAAGCGGCTCCCCGAGCAGGCTGTGGACGGCATCGTGATCATCATGGAAGCGCACATCCTGGACCGGATCGATGTGACCGTACCGACCGGTGTGCCCGCCGTGATCGTTGACTCCGACGCCGGTGAGCGCTACACGGTGGTCGACACCGACCAGACCGAGGGCGCCCGGCTGGCCACCCAGCACCTGCTCGACCTCGGGCACCGCACGGTCTGGCACATCGCCGGACCGGAGTCGTCCTTCTTCGCCTCGAACGATTAGAGGGCCCTCGGCGTGATGCGGGCCATGCACGAGGCCGGCCGGTCGGTGCCCGCCGAGGCAAGCGTGGTCGGCTTCGACGACGTGCGCGAGGCGGATGCCTTCTGGCCGCCGCTGACCACCGTGCACCAGGACTTCGGCCAGGTGGGGCGGCTGTGCATCGAGAAGCTGCTGCTCCAGATCGACTCTGCCGTGGGCCCCGGCACCACCATCGTGCCCACGCACCTTGTGGTGCGCGCGAGCACGGCGTCCCCGCCCAGCTAGCTACCCGCTCAACTGGTCGAGCCTGCCGACGCCATGCGCTGGGTGTCGCAGTAGACCCGGCGAGACGACGTGCGGCACGGGATAATACCCCTCGTTTGGGGTTGCCACTACCCCCTCCTCCGGCGGTAGAGCGAATCCGTCTGCAGCTCTAAATAGACGGTGAAATCGCCGATTCGTCACGGAAAAAAGCCAAGTTAGCGGATTCTCTCAGAGTGCTTGTAATTGAGCTAGAGCCGACAGAGGATATTCGCATTGCGACACAGACGTCGAGGGTCGGCGTCTCTCACACATCGATTTTTCAAGGAGTGTCATGTCGAACATTTATCCACCATCCGCACCGGGCACCCCGGACCTCGACGCCCGCGCGGCGTCAGACAGCGGCCCCGATGCCAAGGAGCGCGCCGCCGAGGTGAAGGACACCTCCGTCGCCGCCGGCCAGCACGTTGCCGGCGTCGCCAAGGACGAGATTCACCGCGTCGGCAGCGAGACCAAGCAACAAGCCAAGGACCTGTACCGCCAGACGCAGAGCGAACTCGCCGACCAGGCCGCCTCGCAGCAGAAACGAGTCGCGTCCGGCATCCGCACGCTCGGTGATGAACTCGGGTCGATGGCGGATTCGTCTGAAACTCAGGGTGTTGCCAGCGACCTCGCCCACCAGGCCGCCTCGCGTGCCGCCGGAGTCGCCGACTGGCTGGACCAGCGCGATCCGGGTTCGCTGCTCAACGAGGTCAAGGGCTTCGCCCGCCGCCGGCCCGGCACCTTCATCGCCATCGCCGCCGTCGCCGGGGTCCTGGCCGGGCGCCTCACCCGCTCGGTGATCGCCGAGAGCAAGGAATCCTCTGAGAGCGGCACCGGCGGCGGCACGCCGTCCGGTTCCAACCCGCAGGCCGGCGTCGGCACCCCGAGCGCGTACGGCGGTCAGCCCGGGGTCGGGACTCCCCCCGCAACGCCCAGCGGCGTCGGGACCCCGCTCGCGGCTGAGTACCCGGAATATCGGGAGAACCGCAATGAGTGACCTGCCCACCCCCTCTGAACGTAAGGCGGCAGACACCTCGCTGGGCGACCTGCTCGGCGAGGTGACTCGCGACGTGTCCATTCTCATGCGCCAGGAAGTCGAACTGGCCAAGGCGGAGGTCAAGCAGTCTGCTACCCGCGCCGGCAAGGGTGCCGGGATGCTCGGCGGAGCCGGCTACGCCGGTCACCTGACCGTGCTCTTCCTGTCGTTCGCGGCCTGGTGGGGGCTCGGGCATGTCATCGACATCGCCTGGGCCGCAGTGATTGTCGCCGTCGTCTGGGCCATCGTGGCCGCCGTGCTCTTCGTGCTCGGACGCAACGAGATGAAAACCATCAAGGGCGCGCCCGAGACCGTCGACACCCTGAAGCAGATCCCTGACGCACTGAAACGAAACGAGGAAAACCGATGAGCACCTACGACACGAACAGCTCCGACCCAGAGGTCCTGCGGCAACAGATCGAGGAAACCCGCCGGGGCCTGGGCGCCGACGTGGACGCCCTGGCCGACAAGGTCACCCCGGGCAAGATCATGCAGCGCCAGACCACCAAAGTACGAGGAGCTTTCTCCTCTGTGAAGGACAAGCTCATGGGTTCAGCATCCGACGCCGGCGACTCCTTGGGCGGGGTGGCCGATGAGGCTTCCGGCCTTGCCCACAACGCCGTCGACAAGGCAAAGGGCAACCCGCTTGCGATCGGCCTGATCGCGTTCGGTGTGGGTTGGTTGGCGTCGTCGCTGATACCCGCCAGCACCGCCGAGACGAGGATCGCGGCGAACGTGAAGGATGCCGCTGAGCCGCTGGTCCACGAGGTCACCGACGTAGCAAAGGAGATGGGTGAGAACCTCAAGCAGCCGCTCGCCGACGCCGCCGACGCCGTCAAGGGCACCGCAACGGATGCCGCCGAAACTGTGAAGTCCGAAACGACCTCGTCCGCAGAAGACGTGCGGGACACTGCGAAGCACACCGGTTCGGGCGCCCTCGGGTAGCTGCGGAACCCGCACCATCCGCTCGACGATCGCGAGGAGATATTTCCGGTGGCCAGCAACGAGACCCACGAGAAGAAGGACCATGCTCCCTCGCCCGACGATTCGCGCAAGCCGGATTCGCCGGGTGAGGTGAGCAAGCCGTCCTGGAAATACGCGATACGGAAGACGTTTCGCGAGTTCTCCGCCGACCAGTGCACCGACATCGCAGCGTCGCTGACCTACTACGCCGTCTTGGCGCTGTTCCCAGCGCTGATCGCGCTCATGTCGCTACTGGGCGTCTTAGGCCAGGGAGAGCGGTCCGTCGACACCATCCTCAACCTCGTCAACCAGGTAGCTCCCGGCGGCACGGCCGACATGCTGCGCGAACCGCTCGCGCAATTCAGCTCGTCACCGGCCGCCGGGTTCGCCCTGGTCTTCGGCATTGTGCTGGCCATCTGGTCGGCATCCGGCTACGTCGGCGCGTTCAGCCGGGCCATGAACCGGATCTACGAAATCGAGGAGGGCCGGCCGTTCTGGAAACTGCGCCCTATGCAGCTCTTCGTGACTATCGTCTCGATCCTGCTCATCCTCATCATGCTGGTGATCCTGATCGTTTCCGGGCCCGTCACGGATGCGGTGGGCAGCGCCCTCGGTCTCGGCGAGACCGTGCAGATCGTGTGGTCCATCGTGAAGTGGCCGATCCTGGCCCTGGCCGCTGTGCTGATCATCGCGATCCTTTATTACGCGACCCCGAACGCCAAGCAGCCGAAGTTCCGCTGGATCAGTCTGGGCGCCCTGCTGGCGCTGATCACCCTGGTGATCGCGTCGTTCCTGTTCGGGCTCTACATCACGAATTTCTCCAACTACGACCGCACCTACGGATCGCTCGCCGGCGTCATCGTGTTCCTGCTCTGGCTCTGGATCGCCAATCTCGCCCTGCTCTTCGGTGCCGAGTTCGACGCCGAACTCGAGCGCGGCCGCCAACTCCAGGCCGGCATCGCAGCCGAGGAGGACATCCAGTTGCCGCCGCGGGACACCCGCAAGAGCGACAAAGCAGCAGAGAAGGACCGCGCGGACGTGGCCACCGGGCGGCGCCTGCGCGAGGAGAGCGGCGAGGGCCGCGACACCGACTGAGTCTGAGCCCGAGCCCGGCCGGTTCGACCGTCGACACACCCCGATGAAAGGAAGACCATGTATTTCCACGTGCAAAACCTCATCCACGACATCGTCCAGGACGAGCCGGATCCGGCCGCGGCCAACGCGCTGCAGGAGGGCTTGGGTGGGCAGTTCGGTGAGATGCGCACCATGATGCAATACCTGTTCCAGTCTATGAACTTCCGGGGTCCCGCAGCGAAGCCGTATCGCGACCTGATCCAGGGCATCGGCACCGAGGAGATCAGCCACGTCGAACTCATCGGCACCACCATCTCCCGGCTGCTGGATGGCTCGCCCGGCTACCAGGGCAAGGTCACCGACCCGCTGGACAAGGCCGGTTCCGGCGGAGCGGTTCCCCTGGAAATCGCCCTCGACCACGGCAATATCCACCACTACCTGGTCGGCGCGCAGGGCGCACTGCCGGTCGACGCCGTCGGCAACCCGTGGAGCGGCAGCTACGTGTACAATTCCGGGAACCTCGTGCTCGACCTGATCTACAACCTCATGCTGGAGTCCACCGGCCGGCTGCAGAAGTGCCGCATCTACGAGATGACCGACAACAAAACGGCACGATCCACGATCTCTTACCTGATTGTGCGCGACCAGGCCCATGAGAACGCCTACGCCAAGGCCCTGGAATCCTTGGGCGTGAACTGGAACACCCTGCTGCCAATCCCGAAGACCAACGCCGAGAAGTTCCCCGAGGTGAAGAAACTGCTCGACCTCGGCCTGCAGAGCAAGCAGTACACCTTTGATCTCGCCGGTCAGTCTGAGGCGGGAAAGATCTTCCAGGGTTTGTCCCCTTCGAAGGACGGCACGAGCCTGGTCGCTGACGAGCAGGCTCCCACGGGGGTACCGTCGGTGATCGCCCCCGAACGGATGGAGGAGTTCGCCCCCGGCCTGGACCCGGCATTGCTGGAGCTCATCCAGGCCACTGCTGACATGGAGATGGCCGAGGTGCACGTGTCCTTCGGACCCGCGAAGAAGAAATGAAAGCCCTCACCTGGCAGGGCAAGCGGCACGTCTCGATCGAAGAGGTGCCTGACCCGGTCCTCGAGAAACCGACAGATGCGCTCATCCGGATCACCTCGACGGCCATCTGCGGGTCAGACCTGCACCTCTATGAGGTGCTCGGGCCGTTCCTCTCCCCCGGCGACGTCCTCGGGCATGAATCGATGGGAGTCGTCGAGGAGGTGGGCGCGGCCGTGCGTTCCCTCCGTCCCGGCGACCGGGTGGTCATCCCATTCGTGATCGCCTGCGGCGACTGCTTCATGTGCCGGCGCGGGCTCACGACCCAGTGCGAGACCACCCAAAACCACGCCCACAACACCGGGGCCTCGCTGTATGGCTACACCGAATTGTACGGTTCGGTGCCGGGCGGCCAGGCGGAACGGCTACGGGTGCCGCTGGCCGACGCCAACGCCCGCAAGGTGGGCCACGACCTGCCGGATGAGCGCTACCTGTTCCTCAGCGACATTCTGCCGACAGCCTGGCAGGGCGTCGCTTACGCCGAGCTGCCGGAGGACGGCGTGCTCGGGGTGCTGGGGCTCGGCCCGGTGGGGCAGTTCGTCGGCCGGATCGGCCGGTACCTGGGACACCGGGTCGTGGCGGTCGACCCGGTGCCAGAGCGGCGCCTGATGGCGGAGCGGTACGGGATCGAAACCCTGGACCTTACCGATGACGTGCTCGAGCGGCTGCGGGATACCACCAGCGGCCGCGGCCCTGACTCGATCGTGGACGCCGTGGGCCTGGAGGCGCACGGCTCCCCCGGCACCGGTTTCGCCCAGGCCGCGGTCGGCCTGCTGCCGGACCCCGTAGCGAAAAAGGTGCTGGACACCGCGGGGATCGATCGGCTCAGCGCCATGCACCTCGCCTTCGAGGCGGTGCGTCGTGGCGGCACAGTGTCCCTCAGCGGGGTGTACGCCGGCGTGGCCGATCCCACCCCCATGCGGACCCTGTTCGACAAGCAGGTCAGCATCCGGATGGGCCAGTGCAACGTGCACAGCTGGTTGGACGATCTGGTGCCGCTGGTGGAGGACCCTGCCGACCCGCTGGGAGTCGAGGACTTGATGACGCACCGGGTGCCGCTGGAGCGCGCGCCTGAAATGTACGAGCTGTTCCAAAAGAAGCAGAAGGGCTGTATCAAGGTCGTCCTCACCCCGTGAGGCGGCCCTCGTCGGGATGCTCGGTTAGGCGTGTTGCCCCAGTTCGGCCAGCAGGCCGGGCAAGTCCGACAGGATCTCGCGTGACTGCGTTCACTCTGAAGCGACAGCGGCGCCGTCGCGGATGTGTGCGCGGTGACGCTCACACCAGCCGTGACCAAGTGGGACACATCGGTGTAGCTGGCCACCGGCAGAGCGATTGCCCGTTGTCGCGAACCAGCCGGCTGATGGAGGGCGTTCAACAGAGGTTGATCCCCGGTCCGGTGAGCGGTACATCCGCGCCGCGCAGTGGCATGTCGACGATTTCGGAGTCAGCGGCTTGGCGGCGGTGGCGGCCACGTTCGCCGCGCTCTCGCCGTGCCAAACGAGCAGCACCGACGCCGCGCCGCCGCTCGCGCGACATGGGGGGATGGTTCTGCCGGAATCCGGCGTCAGAAGCCTCGGCCGCCGGTGACGGGCACCACCGCGCCCGAGATGTATGAGGCCTCCGGCGAGGCCAGGAAAACATAGGCGGAGGCGAGTTCTGCGGGCTGCCCGGCCCGGCCCAGCGGCGTGTCCTGGCCGAAGGTGGGCAGCGTGTCCGGCCAGGAGGTCGCCGGGATCAGCGGGGTCCAGATAGGGCCGGGAGCTACGGCGTTCACGCGCACCCCGGTGGAGCCCAGCTGCTGCGCGAGCGCCTGGGTGAATGCCACCAGCGCGGCCTTGGTCATCGCGTAGTCGATGAGCTGCGGCGAGGGGCTCGACGCCTGTATTGAGGATGTGGAGATGATTGACGAGCCGGGCGCCAGATGCGGGACGGCGGTGCGCGCGATCCACAGGGTGGCGTACAGGTTGGTCTTGAAAACCCGGTCGAATTCCTTCGTGGACAGGTTTTCCAGGCCGTCGCGGTTCTCCTGGTAGGCGGCGTTGAGCACCAGGATGTCCAGCCCGCCGAGGGTGGCGACGGTCTCGTTCACGATGGAGATACAGTGCCCCTCCTCGCGAATGTCGCCGGGAAGCAGCAAGGCGGTGCGACCTGCGGCGCGGACCAGGGCTGCGGTGTCCTCGGCGTCTTCCTGCTCCTCGGCCAGGTAGGAGATGGCCACGTCGGCACCTTCCCTGGCGTAGGCGATGGCGACGGCGCGGCCGATCCCGGAGTCGCCTCCGGTGATCAAGGCGCGCCTGCCGGTGAGCTTGCCGCTGCCCTCATAGGTGTTCTCACCGTGGTCGGGGCGAGGTTCGGTCGCGGCGGTGAGTCCGGGCTGGTCCTGCTCCTGCCTGGGGAAGCCAGCGGAGAAGTACTTGGTGGTGGGGTCTTCGCTCGGGTTCGTCATGAGTGGTGTTCCTTGTTGAAGGGTAGGGCCCGGGTCAAGCGCGACCCGGGCCGAGGGTGAAGCTTTTAGCGCTTGAAGAGGCGCTGCAGCCTGCCGCCGGTGGCTTCGGGCCGCTGCTGTTCCCCTTGCTGGGCGGCGAGCACGATCAGGATGAGCGTGACGGCGGGAGTGACCCACTGCAGGATGCGCTGCTGGTTCTGCGCTGACGCCAGCTCGTCGGGGGTGCCCTCCGCGGGCTCGGTGGTGCCCTCGACGGGTTCGCCGGCGTTGGCGCCCATCTTCATGCCGACAACGCCGGAGTAGACGCTTGCGCCGACGGCGACCAGGGTGAGGGCCAACTTGACTCCGGTGTTGACTCTCCCCTCCCGCTGCAGGGCGAGGCGTTCCGTGTTGCCGAGGATCAGGCCAGCCCCGCCGATGCCGTGCGCGGCCATGGCCGCCCACTGCACTGGAGCCCAGTGCTTCCAGCCCACGCTGGACACTGCGAGCCGTTCCCGGGGGCTGCTCACCGATGCTGCGGCGCTGTTGAGCCCCACCGCCCCCATCAGCGAACCACCGAACCAGGCTGCCAGGCCGACATCGTGAAAGCTTCGAACGAGAGTGTTGCGTGACGACATACGGATACTCCTCGTGATTGTGGGGCAGTTATGAGTGAGACGGTTCTCGGGTGGGAAACGTCATGAAGAATATGGAACGGTTTGGGCCTTCGCGGCGACCCGTCACGACATCAGGCCCCGGGGGCGTGAGGTCCCCGGGGCTCGATAACAGTGCGGTGCTAGTGAGTGTCGTCGCGGGAGCGGTTGCCCTTGCGGTCGGCGTCTGACGCGTCGTAGTCGATCTCTTCCTTGCGCACCTCTTCGGAGACCCGCTGGTCCTCGGTCACCGTCTCGGTGCCCAGGCGGACCCGCTCCACCGGAACGGTTTCCTTGTCCACCACGACGCGCTCCTCGGTGAGCTGGACTTCGTGCTCCTCGTCGCTGAGGTCGGGGCCGGAGGTGGCGTTGCCCCGGTTCGCGTCGGTGATGGGTTCGCGCTCGAGGGTGACTTCCTCATGGCTCACCGGCACAGTGACGGTTTGGTTCTCCGTAACCACGTGCTTGCGCAGCCGAGCTCGGCCCGCGTCCACCTGCTCTGTGCCCACGCGCAGCTGCTCTTCAGAGCGGGTCATCGCGTCATCCGTGGTGGGGCCGGAGGTGTCGTACCCTTCGGTGCGCCGGTCGCCGACGGTGGCATTCGTCTGCGTGCCGGCGTAGTCCGCATCGCGGTCCGTCGTGCTCGATCCGCCGAGCTTGTAGTACTTGTAGAGGGCGTCTTCATCGGCGCTCTCCAGTGAGCCGTCGGTGTCGATCCGCGGGGCATCCTTAACGAAACTCTTGTCGAAGCCGATACGCAGCTCGTCGCCGGTCCAGTCGGCGCTGTCGAGCGGCGCGAAGGATTCGCTGGTTCCGAACAGTCCGGTCTTGACAGTTACCCAGCTGGGCTGGTTGGTGGACGAGTCCAGATACACCTGGCCGACCGTGCCGACCTTGCGGCCCTCGGTGTCCACGACGTTTGCACCGATGAGTGAATCGATGTTGTTGGTGTTGATCATTGTCATTTCTCTCTTCCTGCTTCTCACACCGAACGGGTTGTTCGACGCTGGTGGGGCGGTGGATCGAATTGAGGATTATTCGTGTGGCGAGGGTGGCGCGGCCTATCGGCCGAGCCCGGCCTTGTCTACCTTGCGGTGGAACCGCATCCCGGCCATGCCGCCGAGGATGGCGCCGCCCAGGCTGACGAGTGCGATCACAAGTGCCGTGATAATGCTGCCCAGCGCGAGGTCGCCCTCGTTGACGGGGATTCGGGGGAAACTGTTGAGGTCGGCCAGAATGTTGAACTGGCTTCCCGCAATGGCTCCCACGATTGCAAGCACCACGGCGATGATGAGCGCCCACAACCAAACGGCGATGCCCTGCTTGATGCCGTCAAATCGCGCCATCCGGCCGGCCACGTAGCCGCCGCAGTAGTACGCGACAAAGACGACGACGGCCAGGGCGATGGCGCCGATCAGGCCGACGGTCTCGGCGTTCTGGGCCGCAGCCTCCGAGGTCTCTGCCGGGTCGACCTCGGCGCCCAGGCCGACGGCCGCACCAGCTCCTGCGACCAAGGCGGTGAGAAGCACGGCCGCACCGGTGGCGGTCAGCCAACCGAAGAAAGCCGCGCCGAATTTCATGCCGCCGAACTGAGCCTTTTCCTTGGCGAGGACATCCTCGCGGATGGTGTTTCCGCTGGTCGCCGCGTGGGCGGCCGGCTGGGTGTCGCCGGATGAGTTGGGTGGGGGACCCTGTCCGGGTTCGTTCTGCGCTGACGTCATGAGGTTCTCCTTCGAACGATGGTGCCTGGTTGAACGAGTACATCGGAGAGGCCGATGATGCGCCTCTGTCCGAATAACGGGCTACCTTTCTCAGACGGACTGACGCGGCGTATCGTCACGCTCGGCGCCGAACTTTTCTCACTTTTCGTCATTCCTCTGGCCATTGGGCGACGGCGGTCAGCTGTAGTACAGAGCCACCGGGCGGCAGTCGATCTCGCGCACCTCAACCTGGGTGTCAGTGACGAGTTCGAGCACGTCGGCGCGCCTGATCAGGTCAGCCGGCGCATCCGCCACGACCCGGCCGTCGCGCATGGCGACGACGATGCGGTCGGAGTGGGTCGGGGCGAAGTTGATGTCGTGCAGTACATCGAGCGTTCTCGCGAGATCGCCCGACGCCGCCGTGTCGAACGCCGATCGGGTCGCGGTTCCCGCCGGGTCGACACTCGACCCGACGCCGGGCGGGCCTGTCACCCTCGCGCCCTAGGCATAATTCCTGCAATTTCCCCTTCAGACCGGCATCGGATGCCGGAATTTCGCGGGTGGGTGCCACTGCGGCGAAATTCTGCAGGAGTTGCGCATCCCGACCACCGTGCTGCCGACGACGACGGGTCAGGCGGAGGCTCGGCGGGAGATAGCCCGATCGAACTCGCCGCCGGCGGGCACGATCTCCTTACCGAGCGGTGCGAGCGAGACGGGCACCATCTTGAAGTCGGCGATGCCGAGCGGGATGCCAATGATGGTGACGCAGAGCGCGATGCCGGAGACGATGTGCGCGAGGGCGAGCCACCAGCCGGCCAGGATCACCCAGATCACGTTGCCGAGGAACGAAAAGGCTCCGCTTGACGGTTTGGCGACGACGGTTCGGCCGAACGGCCAGAGCGCGTAAACGCCGATGCGGAACGAAGCGATGCCCCAGGGGATCGTGATGATCAGGATGCAGAGCACGACGCCGGCAGCGACGTAGCCCAGGAAGAGCCAGAAGCCGGAGAGGACAAGCCAGATGACGTTGAGGAGTGTGCGCACGGGGGAATTTTACCGCCGCCCTGTCCGGCCTGCACGAGGTCTCGACTGGCTCGACCAACGGGTCCTTGCGCGGGATCGACTCGCGGGTCTCGACAGGCTCGGCCGACGGACGGCGCGGGACTCACGGGCAGGGGGAACAGGACTGAGATGCGGAAAATCCCGCCTTCGTTGTGGGAACGAAGGCGGGATTTTCCGCACCTCGAGTGCTGGAAGCCGGGGGCTAGATGACGGCCTGGGTTTCGCGGGCGATTTCGAGCTCCTCGTTGGTGGGGATGACGAGCACGGTGACGCGGGAGGCATCCGTCGACACGACGCGGGCGACGCGCGAGAACGGGTCGTTGCGCGCCGGGTCGATCTCGATACCGAGGCCCTCGAGGCCGCGCAGGGCGCCCTCGCGGATGATGCCGGAGTTCTCGCCGACACCGGCGGTGAAGACGATCACGTCGAGGCCGCCGAGCTGGGCCATGTAATTGCCCACGTAGCCCTTGATGCGGTGGTAGTAGACGTCGAGCGCGGCCTGGGACACGGCGTCGCCGGCCACGGCGGCGTCTTCGACGTCGCGCATGTCACCGTTGCCGGTAAGGGCGAGCATTCCGCTCTTCTTATTGAGGAGGGTGTCGAGGTCGTCGATCGACAGGCCGGCCTTGCGGTGCAGGTGGAACAGCACGGCGGGGTCGATGTCGCCGGAGCGGGTGCCCATGACCAGGCCCTGCAGCGGGGTCAGGCCCATCGAGGTGTCGATGGACTTGCCGCCGTCGACGGCGGTGGCCGAGGCACCGTTGCCGAGGTGCAGCACGATGGTCTTCAGCTCGCTCAGGGGACGGCCGAGGAACTCGGCGGCGGCCTCTGAGACGAACTTGTGCGAGGTGCCGTGGAAGCCGTACCGGCGGATGCTGTGCTCCGCGGCCAGGGCCGGGTCGATCGCGTAGGTGTACGCGGCCGGCGACATGGTGAGGTGGAACGAGGTGTCGAAGACGGCCACGTGCGGCACGTCGGGGAAGTTCGAGCGGGCGGCGACAATGGCTTGCACGTGCGCCGGGTTGTGCAGCGGGGCGAGGTCGGCGAGGTCGCTGATCTGCTGCTGAACGGCGTCGTCGATCACGGTGGGTCCGGTGAAGATGCTGCCGCCCTGCACGACGCGGTGGCCCACGGCGATGAGGTTGGCGTCGGTCAGCTGCGGGCCGTGCTCGGCGAACGCGGCGATCATCACGTCGAAACCGGCGGTGTGGTCGGGGATCGGCAGGTTGCGCTCCTGGCGGCCGGCGTCCGAGGCGGTGTTGGTGTGGCGGGCGTGTCCGGTGCCCTCACCGATGCGCTCGACGAGTCCACCGGCCAGTTCGGTCTCGGTGTCGATGTCGATCAGCTGGTACTTGAACGAGGACGAGCCGGAGTTGATGACGAGGATGGCGGTCATACTGCTGCCACCACCGCTCGGAGCGATGCGGCCTGGATGGCGGTGATCGCCACGGTGTTCACGATGTCCTGCACGAGGGCTCCTCTGGAAAGGTCGTTGATGGGTTTGCGCAGGCCCTGCAGGACGGGGCCGATCGCCACGGCGCCAGCGCTGCGCTGCACCGCCTTATAGGTGTTGTTGCCGGTGTTGAGGTCGGGGAAGATGAACACGTTCGCCTTGCCGGCGACCTCGGATTCCGGCATCTTGGCGGCGGCCACAGCGGCATCCGCCGCGGCGTCGTACTGAATCGGGCCTTCGACGGCGAGGTCGGGGCGGCGTTCGCGAACGATCGCGGTGGCCTCCCGCACCTTTTCTACATCTGCTCCGTTGCCGGAGACGCCGGTGGAGTACGACAGCATCGCGATGCGCGGGTCGATGCCGAACTCGATGGCCGTCTCCGACGCCGAGATGGCGATGTCGGCGAGCTGGGCGGCGGTGGGGTCGGGGTTGACCGCGCAGTCGCCGTAGACGAGCACACGGTCGGCCAGGGCCATCAGGAACACGCTCGAGACCACGGACACGCCGGGGCGGGTCTTGATGATCTCGAAGCTGGGCCGGATGGTGTGCGCGGTGGTGTGTGACGCGCCGGAGACCATGCCGTCGGCCAGGCCGAGCTGCACCATCATGGTGCCGAAGTATGAGACGTCGGTGACGACGTCGCGGGCCTGGTCGATGGTGACGCCCTTGTGGGAGCGCAGCCGCGCGTATTCCTCGGCGAAGCGCATGCGCAGCACGTCGTCGAACGGGCTGATGACCTGCGCCTTGGCGATGTCCAGGCCCAGGCCGATGGCGCGCGAGCGCACCTCGAACTCCTCGCCGAGGATGATCAGGTCGGCCACGTCGCGGGCCAGCAGGGTGGCGGCGGCGCGCAGCACGCGGTCGTCGTCACCCTCGGGCAGTACGATGCGCATGCGATTCTGCCTGGCGCGCTCGAGCAGGGTGTACTCGAACATCAGCGGGGTGACCACGTCGGCGCGGCTCACCTTGAGCCGATCGAGCAGGGCGGCACCGTCGACGTGCTGCTCGAACAACGCCAGGGCGGTGTCGTGCTTACGCTGCGAGTCGGCGGCCAGGCGGCCTCGGGTGTGGGTGATGCGCAGGGCCGCCTCGTAGGAGGCCAGGTCGGTGCGGATGATCGGCACCGACGGGGCGAGGCCCTTCATGAGCTGTTCGATGGACTCGGGCAGCGCGAAACCGCCGACGAGAACGACACCGGCCAGCGACGGGAAGGTGGCCGACGAGTTGGCCATCAGGGCCGCCAGCAGCACCTCAGGGCGGTCGCTCGGGATGACGACGACGGCGCCCTCGGCGAGGCGGGGAAGCACGTTGACCATCGACATGGCGGCCACGACGACGCTGAGCGCCTCGCGGGAAAGCAGTTCGGGGTCGCCCTGCACCAGGGTGCCGTGGGTGGCTTCGAGGATGGTCTTCATGCTCGGGGCCACGAGGAACGCGTCTTCGGGGATGGCCCAGACGGGCACGACGGCGGCGTGCAACGCATCCGCGGTGGCCGGGGTGTTGTCGACGCCCTCGCGCACCGCGGCGATGAGGCCGTTGAGGTTGGCGGGGTCGGCGCGGTTGACCACGACGCCGAGCAGCGAGACGTGTTCTGACGCGAGTTCGGTCAGGGCCACATCGGTGAGCTGGCGGATGTCGTCACTGGTGCGCGGTTCGCTCTGGCCGAGCTGGTCGCTCTGGTTGAGTCCCTCGCCCTGGCCGAAGGCCACCCGGCCGGCGAGCACGAGCAGCACCGGCACTCCGAGGTTCGCGGCGATGCGGGCGTTGTAGGCCAATTCGGTGGGGCTGCCGACGTCGGTGAAGTCGCTGCCGATGACCACGACGGCGTCGCACTGCGCTTCGACGGCCTTGTAGCGGGCCACGATGCGCGAGAGCGCGGCATCCGGGTCGGCGTGCACGTCGTCGTAGGTGACGCCAACGCACTCGTCGTAGCTGAGCGCCGGCTGCGCGACGGGATGGTCGCCGACGGGTTTGCGGGCCTGCAGGTGATTGAGCAGGAGTTCGAGCACGTAGTCGGGCTTGTGCTTGGAACGAGCGATGGGTCGGAAGACGCCCACCCGCTCGATGGAGTGCAACAGGGTGTCGAGAACGCCGAGTGCGATAGTGGATTTGCCGGTATTTCCCTCGGCGGAGGTGATGTAAATGCTTCGAGCCACGGTTATACGTTATCCCCGCCAGTGGTGTCCAGTGCGCGCGCAGCGGCTGCCGCGGCATCGTTCCCAGCCCATACCCAGTCGGTCACTTCGGGAATGTCCTCCCCGTGATCGCGGGTGTACTGCCGGGCACGCAGGCGGGCATCCTGCATCTGCTGGCGAAGCAGTCCGGCACGGGCTCCGAGTCCGGGCACCCGGTCGATGACATCCATCACCAGGTGGTACCGGTCGAGGTCGTTGAGCATGACCATGTCGAACGGCGTCGTCGTCGTTCCGTTCTCCTTGTACCCGCGGGCATGCAGGTTGCCATGGCCGTGGCGCTTGTAGGTGAGCCTGTGGATCAGCCACGGGTAGCCGTGGTAGGCGAAAACGATGGGCTTGTTCGCGGTGAAGTAGGCGTCGAACTCGCGGTCGCTCAGGCCGTGCGGGTGGTCGTCCTCCGACTGCAGGCGCATCAGGTCGACCACGTTGACCACGCGCACGCTGAGGTCGGGCATGGCCTCGCGGAGGATCTTGGCGGCGGCGAGCACCTCGAGGGTGGGCACCTCGCCGGCGGCGGCGAGCACCACGTCGGGTTCGGTGCCGGGAATCTCGGTGCCGGCCCACTCGAAGATGCCCAGGCCCCTCTCGCAGTGTGCGACGGCCTGGTCCATGGTGAGCCAGTTCGGCGCCGGCTGCTTGCCGGCCACGACCACGTTGACGTAGTCGACGCTGCGCAGGCAGTGGTCGTAGATCGACAGCAGGGTGTTCGCGTCGAAGGGCAGGTAGACCCGCACGACGTCGGCGCTCTTGTTCACGACGTGGTCGATGAAACCCGGGTCCTGGTGCGAGAACCCGTTGTGGTCCTGGCGCCAGACGTGGGAGGAGAGCAGGTAGTTCAGGCTCGAGATGGAGCGGCGCCACGGGATCTCACGGGTCACCTTGAGCCACTTGGCGTGCTGGTTGAACATCGAGTCGATGATGTGGATGAACGCTTCGTAGCAGTTGAAGACGCCGTGCCGGCCGGTGAGCAGGTAGCCCTCGAGCCAACCCTGGCACTGGTGCTCGCTGAGCATCTCCATGACCCGGCCGGCGCGGGCGAGGTTGGTGTCTTCGGGCAGGTATTCGCCGTTCCACTGTTTGTCGGTGGCGGCGTAGACGGATGGTGCGAGCCGGTTGGATGCGGTCTCGTCGGGTCCGAAGATGCGGAAGTTGTCCGGGTTCTCGCGGATGATGTCGGCCATCCAGATGCCGAGCACCTTGGTGGCCTCGTCGACGGTGGCGCCGGGGGTCGGCACATCCACCGCGTAGTCGCGGAAGTTGGGCAGCTTGAGTTCGCGGCGCAGCAGCCCGCCGTTGGCGACCGGGTTGGCGCTCATGCGTAGATCGCCGTGCGGGGCGAGGGCGGTGATGTTGGCGGCGGGGGCGCCGGCCTCGTCGAAGAGCTCCTCGGGCTTGTAGGAGCGCAGCCAGGATTCGAGCACGTCGGTGTGCGACTGGGTGTCGCGGGCGTTGACCAGCGGCACCTGGTGCGAACGCCAGGAGTCTTCCACCTGCACGCCGTCGATCACGGGAGGGCAGGTCCAGCCCTTGGGGGTGCGCAGGATGATCATCGGCCAGCGCGGCCGGTTGGTGTCGCCGGCGAGGGCGGCGCGCTTGATCGCGGCGATCTCGTTGAGCACCTCGTCCATGGTCTGCGCCATGCGCTGGTGCACGGCCAGGGGGTTTTCGCCGTCGAAACCGCCGGAGACGATGTGCGGGTTGTGGCCGTAGCCGCGCATGAGCTCGAGCAGTTCGCTCTCGGGGATGCGGGCCAGGATGGTGGGGTTGGCGATCTTGTAGCCGTTGAGGTGCAGGATCGGCAGCACGACGCCATCCTGCAGCGGGTCGACGAACTTGTTGGAGTGCCAGCTGGTGGCCAGCGGGCCGGTCTCGGCCTCTCCGTCACCGATGACGGCGGCCACGAGCAGGTCGGGGTTGTCGAACGCTGCACCGTAGGCGTGGCTGAGCGCGTAGCCGAGCTCGCCGCCCTCGTGGATCGAGCCGGGGGTCTCGGGTGAGGCGTGGCTGGGGATGCCGCCCGGGAAGGAGAACTGGCGGAACAGGCCCTTGATGCCGTCTTCGGACTGATCGATACCGGAGTAGATCTCGGAGTAGGTGCCGTCGAGGTAGGCGTTGGCGACCATGCCGGGACCGCCGTGGCCGGGGCCGGTGATGTAGAGGGTGCTGATCTCGCGTTCGCGGATGACCCGGTTCAAGTGCGCGTAAAGGAAGTTGAGGCCGGGGGTAGTGCCCCAGTGGCCGAGCAGCCGCGGCTTGATGTGCTCGCGGGTGAGGGGCTCCCGCAGCAGCGGGTTGTCGAGCAGGTAGATCTGCCCGACGGAGAGATAGTTCGAGGCACGCCACCACGCGTCGACGCTGGCGAGAGCTTCTGCGCTCAACGCGTGCGGCAGGCGGCTGGGCCAGGTGAATGAGGTGGCGCTGGACGAATGGACCATCACGGACTCCAAGTGCTCTATGGGCGCCAGTGGCGCTGTTCAAGTCTAGGAGCGTTGATTCTTTGCAAGAGGGACGTTGGTCCCCCCTGCCCGCCGGCGAAAGGGCTACGCTTACCGGTTCGCATCCGGGCACATCCGGGCACATCCGGGCAAAGTAAAACTCCTCGCGCACCCACCAGAGCCCAGTTACCCTTGCTACGTTTCCGTCCTGGGGGAGTTGGCTGGGATAGCGCCACGCGAGGAGCCGTTGCCAGTTTAGGGCGTCTCGTCCCCATGCCCAAACCCGGGCACCCTGAACGATGTGTCACGCAGAGCATTCAGAAGCAGGTAAGATTTTCCCTGGTCGTTGTCTTCACGAATCGGCCGGCTCAGGAGAATTCGCCTAGTGGCCTATGGCGCACGCTTGGAAAGCGTGTTGGGTGAAAGCCCTCGGGGGTTCGAATCCCCCATTCTCCGCAAGTTGCTTCACCCGGAACCCCGCCCGCGTAGCCCAGTGCACGTACAGGCGGGGTTTTTTGTGTGAGAGGCCGGCCGTTGGTTGAGGTTCTACGATCGCACTCGTGCCCCTACCCACCTTGCCGTCCGCGGCCCCGCTGCGCCCCGCCTCGATCTTCGGCCGGGAGTACGTCTGGGTCACCGTCGGCATCCTCGCGCTGATCTTCCTTGCCGTTCGAGGCGCTGGCCGTGACCACGGTGATGCCCACCATCAGTGCGGCGCTCGACGGCGACTCCTTGTACGCGCTGGCGTTCTCCGGTCCGCTCGCCGTGGGAGTTGTGGGCATGGTGGTTGCGGGCAAACTGGGCGGACCGCTCCGGCCCGGTGCCCGTGGTGCTGACCGCGGTTGTGCTGTTTGTCGTGGGCCTGATGATCGCCGGCACCGCCGCATCCATGCCCGCGCTCATCGTGGGACGACTGGTGCACGGCCTCGGCGGCGGGGCGCTGAGCGTGTCGCTGTACGTGGTCGTCGCGCGGGTGTACCCGCAGCGGATGCATCCGGCGTTCTTCGGCGCCTTCGCCGGAGCCTGGGTGGTGCCGTCGCTGATCGGACCGCTCATCGCGGGCCTGGTGGCGGAGTACACCAGCTGGCGGTGGGTGTTCCTCGGGGTTGTGGTGCTGGTGCTGGCCGCGATGGGCATGCTGCGGCCGGGGCTGGCGTCGATCGCGGCGTCGGAGCGGGAGCGGCCGGTTGGTGTTCGGGAACCGTGGCGGCTATCGCGCACGCTGTGGTCGCTGGGTGCGGCGGCGGCGGTGCTCTGCGCGTCGATGGCGGCGCAGCTGCCGGGCGCGTTGCTGTGGATTGGCACCGGGGCCGCCTGTGTACTGGCCGGGGTGGCGCTGCGTCCGCTGCTTCACTCTCTCGGCGCTGCTCGCCATCGGCGGCCTACTGCTCGTGGGCCGGGTCGGCCGCGACGACCCGCCCGCGGCCGGCCCGCCCGCCTGAGCCGCACCTGAGCCGCGCGCCCGAGCCGGGCCAGGTCGCATCGCGCGCGCCTACTGTTGCCAGAGCGGACTTCTGCGCCCGGTGCGCCGGACACAATTGCCCGCACGGGCAACAGTTGCGGGGCGGATGTCGATTTCGGACTGGTTCAGTCGTCATAGGAGTGTCAGTATCCGTTACGCGTGAAAGGACAGATCATGCAATATTCACTACTCGTCATCAGCCAGGAGTCCGGGGACGCCGGGATCACCGAGGAAGACATGGAATGGGGCCGGGCGGCGTTCGACGCCTACGGCAAGGCCCTCGACGCGGCGGGCGTGCTCGTGTCCGCCGACATCCTGCAGCCCGTGTCGGCCTCGACGACGGTATCGCTGCGGGATGGCGCCCTGCAGATTCAGGACGGCCCGTTCGCCGACACCAAGGAACGCCTGAACGGCACCTTCGTGATCGAGGTGCCCGACCTCGACGCCGCCATCGACTGGGCCGGGAAATGCCCCGCCGCCCAGTACGGAGCTATCGAGGTGCGCCCGTCGGCGATCGTGTTCACCGACGGCGAATGGCACCAGGTAGCGTGACCGCCCGGGCGCGGGCGGAACTCGCCGCCCGTGCCTCCTACGGGCGCCTGATCGCCGTGCTGGCCGCGCCCACCGGCGACATTGCGGCCGCCGAAGACGCCCTCTCCGACGCGTTCGAGCGTGCGCTCACCATCTGGCCGCGCGAGGGTGTCCCCGATAATCCGGAGGGATGGTTGCTCACCGTGGCCCGCAATCGACTCAGGGACCTCTGGAAATCGGCGGCGGTGCGGCTGCGGGCTCCGCTGGTCGAGGGCACTCTCGACGGTGCCGATCGGGACGGCGCCCGATCGACAGGCGCTTGGTCGACAGGCACGGGAGCGGACGCCTGGGACGGCAGACTGGCTGCCGGCTCCGGAGCGGTGGGACTCGACGCGCTCGAAGCGCTCGACACCGAGGCGATTCCCGACAAGCGCATCGAGCTCCTCTGCGTGTGCGCGCACCCGGCCATCGACCTTGCCGTGCGCACCCCGCTGATGCTGCAGTCCGTGCTGGGCCTCACAGCGGCCGACATCGCGGCGGCCTACGCGGTTCCGGAGCCCGTCATGGCGCAGCGGCTCGTGCGGGCCAAGCGGCGCATCCGTGCCACGCGCATCCCGTTCGTGGTGCCGTCGCTCACCGACCTGCCCCAGCGGTTGCCCGCGGTGCTCGAGGCCGTCTACGGTGCCTACGCGATCGACTGGGCCAGCGCGGAGCCGGATACCCGAGCCGCGCCGGACTCTTTGGCCGGCGAAGCGCTGTACCTGGCCGAGACCCTCGCCGCGCTGCTGCCCGACGAACCGGAGGTGCTCGGCCTGGCCGCCCTGCTGGCCCTCTCGATCGCCCGACTGCCGGCCCGCACGAGCAGCACGGGCGAGCTCGTCGCCCTCGACGACCAGGACCCGGACCTGTGGGACACCGCCCTCATCGCGCGCGGAGAGAGCTACCTGCGGCGCGCCCAGCCGCTGGGCCGGATCGGCCGGTTCCAGCTGGAGGCGGCCATCCAGTCGGCGCACTGCGATCGCGCCCGCTCCGGCGTGACCGACTGGCCCGCGCTAAAGACCCTGCACACCGCGCTGGTGCGGGTCTCCCCCACCGCGGGCGCCCGGGTGGCGCTGGCCGCGGTCATCGGCAACGTCGACGGGCCGACGGCCGGGCTCGGCGTGCTCGACGTGCTGGCCCGCGACCGTCCGGACACGGCGTCGTTTCAGCCGTTCTGGGCCACCCGGGCGCATCTATTGGCCGAGGTGGGGCGAGTGGCGGATGCCCGCGGCGCGTACGACCGGGCCGTGGAGCTGGCCCGCGACGAGCGGCTGCGCGCGGCGTTGCGGCGCCGGGCCGGGGCCTTGCCGCCGGGCTGAGCCGCAGCCAGTCTGCTGAGTGCGACCCATTCGCTGGTCGCGACCCTTCCGCTGGTCGAGCTCGTCGAGACCCCGCGAGACGAACTCACGAACGCGGCCGACTCTCGCGGGCACGTCACCTTGTTGCGACAGGCTCAACCAGCGGGGTGGGGGCGAACAGCGGATACATCACACGAAGGCGGGTAGACCTAGTCGCCGACGTGGCGGCGGGGGCGGGGCGGGGGCGGCGGCGGCACCTCTTTGGCGGCGACCACCTCGGCGAGCACGAGCGACACCGTGCCACGCTTGGTCTCCACCGTGCAGTGTGTGGCGTTGCGGGACCTAAGGTAGCCGAGGGCATCCGTGTAGCCGTCGGCGATGCGCGTGCGTACGACGACACGGGTGCCGAGGTCGGCGGCGGTGAGGAAGTCGAGAGGGTGGTTCATCAGCGCAACCGGCTGAACGACTCAACGCGTTCGTTCTGCCCTGCGACCAGGATGATGTCGCCCTCCTCGATCACGGTGTCCATGGTGGTGTAGCTCCAGCCCTGCCCCTCGCGGTGGTACGCGGTGACGGTGATCCCGTGCACGGTGCGCACCCGGGTCTCGCTGAGCGGCCGACCGAGGATCTCCCGCGGCGGTGCGGTCTTCACCAGGGCGAAGTCATCGTCGATGGCGATGTAGTCCTGCATCACACCGCGAACCAGGTGCGCGACGCGCTTGCCCATGTCCTTCTCCGGGTAGATCACGTGGTTCACGCCCAGTTGGCGCAGAATTTCGCCATGCGGCTCGCTCACGGCCTTGGCCCAGATATTGGGTATGCCCAGCTTGAGCAGCAGCGACGCTGTGAGGATGTTCGCCTGGATGTCCCCGCCGATGGCGACCACGACGCTGCTGAACTCCGGCACCGACAGTTGTCGCAGGGTCTCCTCCTTGGTGGAGTCCGCGCGCACAACGTGGGTGAGCAGCCGGTTGTGCGCCTGTACGATCTCCTCGTCACCGTCGATGCCGAGCACCTCGGTGCCGCTCGCCATCAGCTCGAGGGCGAGGGCGCTGCCGAACCGGCCGAGGCCGATCACGACGACCGAGTCCTCCTCCGCCCTCCGTGCCGGCTGCCGCTGGCTGAACAGGGAGAACGATGACGACCGGAATTTAGCCAATGATGGGCCTCTCCTTCGGGAATTCGAACCTGGTGGGGCGCTCCCGCAGGGCGAGGGCTGAAGCAAACGTAATCGGACCGAGCCGGCCGATGAACATTAGCAGGATGAGGATCACCTGGCCGGCCTGGGGCAGGTCGGCCGTGATTCCGGTGGACATGCCGACAGTGCCGAAGGCCGAGATCGCCTCGAACAGCAATGCGTCGAGGCCGATGTCGGTGAGCAACATCAGGGCCGCAGTGGACGCGGTGACGACGAAAACGGCCAGGAGCACGAGGGTGATGGCTTGCCGGTGCACCGCACGGGAGAGCCGCTTGCCGAACACGTTCACGACGCCGTCGCCGCGGATCTCGGCGACCAGGATGAAGTACAGCACCGCGAAGGTGGTGATCTTGATACCACCGGCGGTGCCGGCCGGGCCACCGCCGATGAACATCAGCACGTCCATACCGAGCAGGCTGGCGGAGTCCATCTCCCCGACGTCGATGCTGTTGAACCCGGCGGTGCGGGTCTGCACCGACTGGAAGAAGCCGACCAGGATCTTCGCCGGCCAGTCCAGCGGGCCCAGCGTGGCCGGGTTGGTCCACTCCACCGCGGTGATGTAGACGGTGCCGGCGACCAGCAGGGTCACCGTGCCGGCGAGCACCAAGCGGGTGTTCATGGTCCACTGCCGCGGCGAGCCGAGGTACTTTCGCAACTGCACGATAACCGGAAAACCCAACCCGCCGAGGATCACGGCGGCCGCGATCGGCAGGCAGATGAACGGATCGACGGCGTAGCCCATCAGGTTGTCGCTGAACAGCGCGAACCCGGCGTTGTTGAACGACGACACCGAGTGGAAGACCCCGAGCCAGATCGCCCGGCCGAACGGTTCGCCGTAGCCGAACAGAAAACGCAGGCTGAGCAGCACCGCGACCACGACCTCCACCACCAGGGAGATGCTGACAACGCCGAGCACGAGCCCCTTCACATCTTCAAGGCCCACACTCTTCACCTCGGATGCGGCGGTGACGCGCGTGCGCAACGACATCCGACGCACAACGGCCAGCCCGATCACCGACGCGAAGGTCATCACGCCGAAGCCGCCGATCTGGATGAGCAACAGGATCACGACCTGCCCGAACGGGGTCCAGAAGGTGGCCGTGTCCACCACGGTGAGCCCGGTCACGCAGACCGCTGAGGTGGCCGTGAAGATCGCCTCCGCGAACGACGCACCGCCGAGGCCGACCTTGGCGATCGGCAATGAGAGCAGTCCGGCGCCGATCAGGATAGTGAGGGCGAAGCCCGCGGCCACCGCCTGTGCGGGGTGCAGGCGGAATTTCGGCCGGTCCAGGCCCGTTCCCATCATCGCACGCGAGTTCACTGTGACACTCTACGACGCCTGGGCGGCCCCGGTTGCACTGGATTCATGGGCCTGGCTTAGCGCTCCGTGGCCCCCGAACGGTGTCTACTAAGTAGACGGAGCATGGGGCATACTCGGTAGTACACCGGGTGAGGGGGAACACGAGGGTGGGCAAAATCACGGGTACTGCTCTGCGTGCGCAGGTGCTGCGACCGCACGGGCATTTGCTGCGTCAGACGACCCTGTCAATCCTGGCCTTCTTCGCGCCGGTCTTCGCCGTGCTCTACTGGCTCACCATCCCCCACGGGGAGTGGATTCCGGTCTTGATCGTGCAGTTGTTGGTGATGCTCGCGGCAACCGTCGGCATCGTCGGTTTTCTGCGCACCTGCGTCTGGGTCGACGACACCGGCATCTCCGAGCGGGGTTTCTTCGGCCAGGTGACAAATTTTCCGGTGGAGCAGGTCGCGAGTGTGGTG
This sequence comes from Cryobacterium adonitolivorans, assembly GCF_004402695.1. Classification (GTDB taxonomy): domain Bacteria; phylum Actinomycetota; class Actinomycetes; order Actinomycetales; family Microbacteriaceae; genus Cryobacterium; species Cryobacterium adonitolivorans. Next base: position 231,673 of record NZ_SOFL01000008.1, read on the forward strand.
GTCCTCGATCTCTACCAAAGCAGCGCCGTCGACACCCACCCGCAGCTTTTCGTGACCGGCGCCGATGGTCAACTTTTGGTGCGGATGCGCGGACAGTTCTACTCGCGCGGCGCGATGGATACCGTCACAGACGAGCTGGGCGCCCCTGTGGTGCGCGTGCCGGATCCGCTGACACTCACCGAGCTCAACCGGCTGCGCCCCGAACTCTTGTACTGGTTCGAGCGTCGGATCACCGGTCGGGCACCGCACGACCTCGACCCGGGCGCCAGCCTGGGCCGGTAAGGCCGGTGGTGCGGATAGCGCCACACAGCACCGGTGTCAGCGAGCCTGACGGCCGGCGGCATCCGTGTGGCGCGCCTTGGGGTTGCCCGCCATCAGCGTGCTGACCTCGGGCAAGCCGCTGCCGAAATCGCCCGCTGCCCCGCCGCGCCGCCCTGGCTCCGGCTCGGACTCGATCGGCTCGGCCGTGAACACGTAGTCGTTCTCGGCGGTCAGCTCCGGCCGGAGGTCCCGCCCGAGCGCCTCGGCGAAGACCAGCCTGGATTCCTCCCGGCGGCGGGCGGCACCGACCGGGTCGTCGGCCCGCAGCTGCTCGAAATCCACGTCGAGCGGCCAGCGGGCCACGGCGGTCCAGGCCGGGGTGGGTCCCCCGGCGAGCGCGCGCAGCACCCGCGGGGAGTCAAGGCTCCAGCGCACCTCGAACCTGTCGCTGCGGTCGCTGCCCGAGATGACGTCGTCGAGCCGGCCGTAGAAGTCGGGCAGGAACCCGGTCACCTCGGCTCCGAGCTTGACCAGGTTGAAGTGCGCGTTGCGGCGGATCAGCGGGTCGAAGGTCCAGCGCATCTCGGTGATGCCCTGCTCGAGGCAGAGCGCGCGCTGAAAGAGTTTAAGGGCGTAGCCCACGCCGCCACCTCGGTGCCATGGCACCACTGCGGCCATGTGGGAGTGCAGGTGCACCCCGTCGGTCCAGCCCAGGAACCCGAGCGTCGCGCCGACCGGCTTGCCGTTCAGGGTGGCCAGCAGCACCGTGTTACCCGCGAAGTCGAGCGCGAGCAGCATTGCCCGGTCGGGGCTGCGGCCCACCCCCCAGGTGCGTTCGAAGAGGCCGATGATGCCGTCGACGTCGCGCGGTTCGGCCGCCCGCACCGTCACCCCGGCCGACGCCGCGGCGATGGTGGCCAACCTATAGGCCTCGGTCACGCTGTGCTCGTCAACGCTCATCCCACGAGTACATCACAGGACGGCGCCCGAATCGAGGGTTCAGCGCGGGCGGGTGCGGGGCGAGCCGGCCGATCATCCCGCATCCGCACCCCGCAGGCGGTTAGCACCCACAACCGGGATCAGGCCACGTAGGGCGAACCAGCCGGAGAAGTTCACGTCGTGCAGCCGCCGGACGAGAACGGCGAGGGCAGGCAGCAGGACGCCGATGAAGACGATGGGCCCGAGCAGCATCGGGACGACCTCGAGGTTGTGAGCGGGGTCACCGTACATGTTGGTTCCGGTGGGCACCGGCGGCAGCACGTTGATCACGGCGATGACAACCCAGAGCAGCAGGCCGAACCACCAGTATTCGCTGCGCGGCGCCCGGCCGGTGAAGTCGGCGTACTTACTGAAGACGGAGGCAAATCGCCGCGGCGGGTGTCAGTATGGTGTCTCTTTCGTCGGCTCCAAGATGTCGGCGCAGGCCGACGGAGGCCTTGCGCCCCTGGCGGTGGCTGGGTCTATTGAAAGAGGAACAGCAGCGTCGTGGCCCCGACCGTGATGGCGACCAGGGAGAGGATCAACACCCAGGTGAGCCCCTTGAAATTCCTGAGCTTGCCCATGAAACCGACCGGGCGGTCGTCGTAATCGTCGTTATCCATGGGGAAACTCTAGCGAAGCGGGTCAGGCGGCGGGGGTGCGTTCATCCAGCCCCCAGGGCTGGCCGTAACCGGCGGGTTCGGGGGCGGCCATGAGGTCGAGGTACGGCTTCGCGTCGAAGGCCTCCGGGCCGAGAACTCCAGTGCCGGTCCAGACGCCGGTCGCGAGCAGCTCCAGCGCGATCGCGGGGTTCATCGCCGTCTGCCAGACCACGCACTGGGCGTCGTACTCCGCCATCGTCCACTCGTTGTCGCTCACGTGATAGAGATAGACCTCCCGCGGCGCGCCATCCAGGCCGGTGCCGGTCACCCAGACTCCGGCGCAGGTCTTGCCCGTCATTCGCGGGCCGATCGTGGCCGGGTCGGGCAGGCTCGCGGCGACCACGTCCCGGGGCGCCACCATCGCAGGGCCGTCCGCGGTGCGCACCCGCACCGGCTCCACGCTGTCGAGGCCGAGCAGGTGCAGGGTGCGCAGCACCCCGATGAACTCTTCGCCGAGCCCGTACTTGAAGGTGACCCGCTTCGCATCCAGCCAGCGCGGCATCAGCAGAACCTCTTCGTGCTCCACATTCACGCACTCCACTGGCCCGATGCCCTCGGGAAAGTCGAACACCTCTGGCTCGCTGAACGGCGGGGTCGTGAACCAGCCGCGGTCCTTCTCGAAGATCACCGGCGGGTTCAGGCACTCCTCGATGGTGGTCCAGATGCTGAACGACGGCGCGAAGATCTCGGTCCCGGCCTCGTCGCGCACGACAAGGTTGGCGCCATCCCGGGTGCCGAGCTCGTCGATCTCGCTGAACAGGTGATCGGACGCGTACCGGGCGAAGACGTCGCTCAGCCCGGGCTCGACTCCCATGCCCACCAGAGCGAGGCGGCCACTGGTCTCCCAGTCGCCGGCCTGCTCGAACTGGTCGTCGCCGAGCTTGATCCCGGTCCGCGCGTGCGGGTCGGTCGGATGCGGCTCGGACAGGCTCATCGCCATGTCGAGGTAGTCGGCGCCGGCGGCGAGCGCGCCCGCGAAGATGCTCTGCACGAACTTCGGTTCCACGGCGTTCATCACGTGGGTGGCCCCGTGTTCGCGTGCCACCCTGGCTACCACCTCCGGGTCGGAGGCGTCGACACGCGCTGCCGTGAACCGGGCGGCGACGTCCGCGCCGTGCCGGGCCGCGATCGACGCGATCGTGCGCTCCGCCCGGCCGAGTTCGTAATCGCTCACCACCACGTGCTCGTAGAAAGAACGGCGGGCAACAATCTTGGCGAATGCGTCACCGACGCCACCCGCCCCAACGAGAAGGATCTTCATGCCAAGACGCTAGCGCGCCGCCGCCTCAAATGTCAGCCCCACGGCCCACATGCGTGCGCCCGAGGATGTGCAATAGTCCCGGGCTACTGCCCGTGAGTCCGGGGTGAGGGCGAGGCTGCCCGCCGCCTGGCGATGGTGTTCTCGCCGTCGAGCTTGGCCGCCAGCGGCGCCCACAGGACCACGGCGACGCCGACTCCGAGCAACAGCCCGCCGACGGTGTCGGTGAGCCAGTGCGCACCGAGGTAGGTGCGGCTCACCATCATCGCCACCGTGTAGACGGCGCCGGCGATCCACACCCAAAGCCAGGGGAAAATGATTCCCAGCGCGACGGCCATGGTGGCGGCATTGGCGACATGGCCGGACGGGAACGAACCGAAGTCGGAGGTGATCAGCATGTCTTCGGGACGGGCCCGGCCGAACAGGGTCTTCAGCAGCTGAACCAGGCCCGCGCTGACGATGGTGGCGATCACAAAGTACAGCGCCGCCCAGGGGCGCTTGAGGACGAGCAGGGTCACCACGATCAGCAGGGGAATCACGATCACCCCGGCGATGCCGGCGCCCAGGAAGTTCATCACCAGCGCCGGGACCTCCCAAACCGGGGAGCGGTGCTCGAGGATTTCCTCCATCCACTCCGCGTCGGCCTCGATGGGGCGGCCGTTGCCGCGGGTGAGGATCAGGGCACCGAGCAGGAACGCGAGGAGGACGGCGACCGCACCGCTGATCAGCGGCCACCGACGGGCGATCCGGCGGGCGGGCACATCCGCCGCGGCGTCGGGCCGGGTGGGCCCGGGTGGGGTGGGCTCAGTTTCGGGATTTCGGGAGGGGTCCATCAACCCATGTTAGATCGGACCCGGTGGGCGGTCAGTGCGTCAGCGCCGCTACCGTGCGCGGGCGCACGATGAACCAGAGGCTGAGGATGGCGATGATCGCGCAGACGCCCATCACCGAAGCCATCGGCACGGCGGTGCCGACCCCGAGCAGGCCCACGACCGGCGAGATCAGCCCGGCGATGCCGAAGTTGGCGGCGCCGAGCACGGAGGCGGCGGTGCCGGCCTCGCTGCCGTGCGAGTTGAGGGCGATGACCTGCACTGTGGGGAAAGTGAACCCGCAGCCGGCGATGAAGAACCACAGCGGGATGAGGGTGCCCCACAGGCCCGCACCCAACAGGTCGAGGGTGAAGATGGCCGCGGACATGACCACGAGAACCGCGGTGGCGCCGATCAGGATGTTCTGCGGCCCCACGTTGTACCGGTGCATCAGGCGCGAGCTGGCCTGCACGCCCACGACGATGCCGAGGGAGTTGACCGCGAAAAGCACCCCGTATTGCTGAGCGCTGAAATCGTAGACCTGCTGAAAGAGGAACGGCGACGACGAGAGGTAGGAGAACAGGCCGGTGAAGGTCATCGCGCCGATGATCGCAACACCCACGAAGGTGCGGTCGCTGAGCACGGCCCGGTAACGCTGACCGAGGCTCGAGCGGCCCGGCACGGTGCGGCGGTCCTGCGGCAGGGTCTCCACGATCCAGATCGCGACAGCCACCATGACCACGATGCCGTAGCCGGCGAGTACCCAGAAAATGCCGCGCCACGGCATCACGAGCAGCAGCTGCGAGCCGATGACGGGGGCCAGCACAGGCGCCAGGCCGCTGACCAGGGCCAGGCGGGAGAGCATCTTCACCAGCGGCTTGCCGCCGAACAGGTCGCGCACCATGGCCATGGCCACGACGGCGCCGGCTGCGGCGCCGAAGCCCTGCAGCACCCGGAAGATGCCGAGCGTCACGATGTCGGTCGACAGTGCGGCGCCGACGCAGGCGAGCACGTGGAAGCCCGTGGCCAGCAGCAGGGGCAGTCGGCGGCCGACCTTGTCGCTCCATGGGCCCACGATGAGCTGGCCGAAGCCGAAGCCGATCATGGTTCCGGTCAGGGTGAGCTGGATGGCGGCGGCCGAGACCCCGAGTTCGCTCTCGAGGGTGGGGAACGCCGGCAGGTACAGGTCGATGGTGAAGGGCCCGAGGGCCGTGAGCGCGCCGAGGATGATGATATAGACGATGCGCTGCCCACGGGAAAGCGCGTCACCTGGGTGCCGGGCGGTGGAGGCGAGTTGCGCCTCGGAGATCACGGGGATGACGGCAGTAGTCACGTAAAAGAGTCCTCGGTCGGGGTCGTGCAAGAAAAAGGAATAGTGGGCGATCGCCCAGCTGCAAAAAGCGTGCGCCGGTCGGTTCTATTCCCCGTGCAAGGCATCCCGAAAAAGATTGCGCGGATCCGGCCTTTCCTGCACGTTCCGGTCAGAGCAGCAGCTCCATGAAGACATCCGCCCGCTCGTAGGGCATCGGGCCGATCCGCTCGGCGGGCACATGCGTGAAGCCCACCGACTCGTAGAGGTGCACGGCGTTCGGCAGCTTGGTGCTGCTGCCCAGGAACAGCGAGGCGGCGCCGAGCCGCCGGGCGGTGTCGATGGCCGCCAGGATCAGGCTCCGGCCCAGGCCCCGGTTGCGGACGGGCGGACTGACCGCCATCTTGGACAACTCGTATACGCCGTTACCCGTCGGCAGCACGGCGACGCAGCCGACCCGCTCCTCCCCCAGCCGGGCGATAAGCACAACGCCGCCGACGCCCTGGATGCGGCCGACGGGGTCGTTCAGCAGCGCCCGGTCGGCGTCCTCCAGGGTGAAAAGCAGGCTGATCCACTCCTCGTTGAGGTCCCGGAACGCGAGGGCATCCTCGACCGAGGCCATCGCATCGATGACAAGGGGACGACGCTGGGCGGCGGCGAGTGACATGGAGGGCTCCTTCGTGCGGTGTTTCCATTCTGCGAGCACGACATCCAGACGTCCAATATCGGCTCGACATGAATCAGGACATCAAACGTCTTGATAGCCTCGGTGTATGGCCGCTCACCTGGAACTCCGCCACCTGCGCTACTTCGTCGAGGTCGCCCAGGAACTGCATTTCGGCAGAGCGGCGGAACTCCTGCGTATGGCCCAGCCGCCACTCTCGCAGCAGATCCGCAAGCTCGAGGAGATCATCGGCACCCCGCTCTTCGACCGCACCTCGCGCCGGGTGGTCCTGACCGAGGCCGGGGTGGCGTTCCTGGAGCGCAGCCGGCGGCTCCTCGGCCAGGCCGCCTCCGACGTCGACGAGGCCGCTCGGATCGGGCGCGGGGAGCAGGGCCGGTTCGACATCGGCTTCATCACGTCGGCCATTCCGTTGGGCATCACCGAGCGTATTCGCGCGTTCCGGTCGTTGTACCCTGCCGTGCACGTGCAGCTGCACGAAGGTTTCACCTCGCTGATCCTGGACCGCCTGCTCGCCCGCGAGATCGATATGGGCGTGGTGCGCGACTCCGAGCCCCACCCCGCGATCACGATGACGACCCTGGCCACTGAACCCTTCGTCGCCGTCGTGCCGAGCGATCACGCGGCGGCCGGCCTGACGGTCCTGGACGCCGGGATGCTGCGCGAGGACCCGTTCGTGTTCTATCCGCGCACCGCGGGCGAGCGAGCCTACCTGCGCAACCTCGAGCCGTGCCGCCAAGCCGACTTCGAACCCCGCGTGGTCCAGGAGGCGTCCTCCTGGGTCACCATCCTGCACCTGGTCGGAGCGGGCCTCGGGGTGAGCATCGCCCCGGCCAGCGCCACCCTGAACCTGCCGGCCGGCGTGCGCACCATCCCCCTGGCCGGTGCGCACCCGCGCAGCGAGGTGCAGCTCGTACAGCGCGCCAACGACCGGCGGGCGATCATCGGGAACTTCCTGCGGGTGCCCGGATCCCTCACGCCCACGTTGACTCCGGGCGCGGAGCCGGGCTCAGTCGATGAGGGCTCAGGCTGAGATCGTGCCCGCGCCCGCCGGGAGTCCGGCCGGATCGTCGAGCAGGCCCTCGAAGGCCAGCTCAGCGGCGCCGATCATCAGCAGGTTGGAGCCGAGCTCCGCGGCGCTGAGCCGCACGCTGCCGAACGCGGCGTCGAGCGAGTGTGACGCCACGGCGGAGCGCAGCCTGTCGGCATCCACCGCGAGCAGTGCGGCGAGAAACCCGCCGAGCACCACCAACTGCGGATTGAGGATGTTGATGGCCCCGGCCAGCGCCACCGCGAGGTGGTCGATCTGACGGTTGACCTCGGCGCGCACGACCGCTGACGTGGACGCCAGCAGGGCCTGTTCCAGCTCGTCGGCGTCCGCTCCGGCCAGGCCGAGCACCTCGAGCAGCTCGCGCCTGGTGACCTCGGCCTCGAGGGTGCCGCGGATACCGGCGGAGTCGACCCTGTCGCTGTCGCTGACCCTGGTGTGCCCGAATTCGCCAGCGTAGCCGGCGATGCCGCCGGCCGGCGCTCCGCCGACGATCATGCCGCCGCCGATGCCGCTCGCGCCGCCGTTGAGGTAGATCAGGTCGGTAATTCCCTTGCCGGCGCCGAAGAAGCGCTCGGCCATGGCGCCGAGGCTAGCGTCGTTGGCGGCGAGCACCGGGTATCCGGTGGCGGCCTCGAGCATCTCGGCGAGGGGTTCGTCGATCCAACCCAGGTGCGGCGCGTGCCGCACGAGTCCGTCGTGGGCGCGCACCAGTCCGGGCACGGCCACGCCGATTCCCACGACCTTGAACCTGGCCTCAAGCTCGCCGCGCATGCCGTCGATCACGGCGGCGGCGATGTTGACGGCCTCGGGCACGCTCGGGGACTGGTCGGTGGGGTAGCGCACCCGGCGGTGCACCTGGCCGTCGAGGCCGACGATGCCGATGGTGACGGCGTCGATCTCCGGGTTCACGGCGAGCGCCACGACCTGCTCGCTGACGCTGACGATGGGGCTGGGCCGGCCGACCTGGTTGGTGGAGCTCGGTTCGCTCTCGACGACAAGCCCACGCTCGACCAGCTCGGCGACGAGGGCGGCGATGGTGGACCGGTTCAGTCCGGTGACCCTGGTGAGCTGAGAGCGCGACGCGGCCCCGCTACGATGCACGAGTCGCAGAACCACAGACAGGTTGTGTCTGCGCACGTCGTCATGGCTGCTGCCCTGCACGGTTCCTCCGTCTGGCTGACGCCCGATTCTGCGAGCGCAAGTCACTCTGGCCCCCAGAATACCCGGCTACCCTCCCTGCCTGCCGTGATACGTTGCAGAACGCTACAAATCGACTCAGACAAGGAAGTCCATGGAATACCCCAGCATGAGAATCGCCCTCACCGGCGGCAGCGGCAAGCTCGGCATAACCGTACTCGAGCGGCTCCGCGCCGCGGGCCATCAGGTGATCAACTTCGACCTGGCCGGCAGCCGCGGAGCGGGCTTCGTGCGCATCGATCTCACCGACTACGGACAGGTGGTCGACGCCTTCGCCGGTGTCAACGACCAGGTGGACGGCTTCGACGCCGTGGTGCACCTGGGCGCGATCCCCGCGCCGGGTCTGGCGCCCGATGTCGCCACCTTCCACAACAACATGCTCTCCAGCTACAACGTGTTCCAGGCCGCCCGCCGCAACGGCATCAAGCGCATCGTCTACGCGTCGAGCGAGACCGTGCTCGGCCTGCCATTCGACATTGACCCGCCCTACATCCCGGTCGACGAGGAGTACCCGGCCCGGCCGGAGAGCACCTATTCGCTGGTGAAACACCTCGAGGAACAGATGGCCATCGAGCTGGTGCGCTGGGACCCCGAGCTGTCGATCACGGCGCTGCGGTTCTCCAACGTGATGGACCCGGAGGACTACGCGAGGTTCGACGGGTTCCAGGCGGATGCGACGCTGCGCAAGTGGAACCTCTGGGGCTACATCGACGGCCGTGACGGCGCCCAGGCCGTGCTCAAGGCGCTGCAGACCGCGCCGCCCGGCTTCGAGCGCTTCATCATCGCCGCCGCCGACACCGTGATGCGCCGGCCGAGCGCCGAGCTGGCCGCCGAGGTCTTCCCGAACGTAGAGCTCCGCGAGGTCAACGGGACCGACACGTTGCTCTCCATCGACAAGGCCCGCCGCCTGCTGGGCTACTCCCCCGAGCACTCCTGGTCAGACCCCCGCTAGACTCCCCCGCGAGCCGTGAGAAAAGCCCCGATAAACTCGCGTTTTCGGTGCTTAACTCACAGTTCGCGGGATGCTTAGGGGAGGCTGCATCAGCGACCACACCTGGCAGCCGCGCAGGTCCACTCCACGGGCCATCGCCCGGTGCACGTTGGTGAAGTGCCGGCGCAGGTAGTCGGTGCGCTCCACGTCGTGCACCCGGGGCCGTCCTCCGTCTCCAGCCCATCTCGGTGTACGGGCCGGGCTGGGCGAAAAACTCCACCCGGTCGGCGCCGGGCCAGGGTGAGCCGCCGACGGCCCTTGTGGCCGTCGGCGTTCTGGCGGGACGTCTCGCCGTCCCACAGCCGCACCAGGGTGCTGGAGTAATAGTCGACCCCGAGCAAGCGGCTGGTGGATGATCTCGGTGTCGCCGGGCAGAACGACGCCCAGTCGGTCACGTCTTTGGTGTCTTCGAGGAGGTCGGCCGGGGAGGCACCGGTGAGCAGCGGGCCCAGGAACACCCGGTTGTGGTTTGTGGTCATTGACGACAAATCCCAGATCAGCGAGTTGCCCACCTGCGGACGAGTTGCCCCGCCGCGCCGGGGCAACTCGTCCGGAACCGGGCAACTCGCGGGGCTAGCGGCGGGGAGCGCGGCCGCGCATGAAGCCGGCCGGGTAGATATGGTGGTTGGGCGAATATGTTGTGGCCGGGGGTTTTCCTCTGGGTTGCGCCGGTGACTGTACGGATCGGCTCGGCGTGTGTAATATGTTGGTAATTGCAACAAATCGCCAATGAAGTTGAATCGGAGCTCCGTTCATGTCACTCACCCCCACCCCCGCCGACAAGTTCTCCTTCGGCCTGTGGACCATCGGCTACAACGGGGCTGACCCGTTCGGCGGGCCGACCCGCCCGCACCTGGACACCGTCGAGGCCGTGACCCGCCTGGCCGAGCTCGGCGCATACGGCCTCACCTTCCACGACGACGACCTCTTCGCCTTCGGCTCCACGGATGCCGCCCGCCAGAAGGAGATCGACCGCCTCAAGCAGGTCCTCGCCGACACCGGCGTGATCGTGCCGATGGTCACCACCAACCTCTTCAGCGCCCCGGTCTTCAAGGACGGCGGTTTCACCTCCAACGACCGTGCCGTGCGCCGGTTCGCCCTGCGCAAGGTCATGCGCAACGTCGACCTCGCCGCGGAGCTCGGAGCCAAGACCTTCGTGATGTGGGGCGGACGCGAGGGCGCGGAGTACGACGCCGCCAAGGACATCCGCGCGGCCCTCGACCGCTACCGCGAGGCCGTCAACCTGCTCGGCGACTACGTCACCGACAAGGGTTACGACATCCGTTTCGCCATCGAGCCCAAGCCCAACGAACCGCGCGGCGACATCCTGCTGCCCACCGTCGGCCACGCCATGGCGTTCATCACCACCCTCGAGCGCCCCGAACTCGTCGGCGTGAACCCCGAGGTCGGCCACGAGCAGATGGCCGGGCTGAACTTCACCGCAGGCATCGCCCAGGCGCTCTACCAGGGCAAGCTGTTCCACATCGACCTCAACGGCCAGCGCGGCATCAAGTACGACCAGGACCTGGTCTTCGGCCACGGCGACCTGCAGAACGCGTTCTCGTTGGTGGACTTGCTCGAAAACGGCGGCCCGAACGGTGGCCCGTCCTACGACGGCCCGCGCCACTTCGACTACAAGCCGAGCCGCACCGAGGACATCACCGGCGTCTGGGACTCCGCGGCCGCGAACATGCGCACCTACCTGCTGCTCAAGGAGCGTGCCGCGGCCTTCCGCGCCGACCCCGAGGTGCAGGAGCAGCTGGCCGCGTCCCGCGTGCCGGAACTGTCGCAGACGACTCTGGCCGCCGGCGAGAGCTACGACGACTTCCTCGCCGACACCAGCGCCTACGAGGACTTCGCCCCCGAGGAATACTTCGGCGGCAAGGGCTTCGGCTTCGTGCGCTTGCAGCAGCTGGCCCTCGAGCACCTGCTCGGCGCCCGCTGACCCGCAGAACCCCGCTGTACCGCCCCGGCCAGGTCTTCCTGGCCGGGTCTCCCGCTCACCCCCTCCGCGAGCTGTGAGCTAAGCACCTTCCCGCGCGAGTTTTGAGTGCTTTTCTCTCAGCTCGCGAGTCGGGTGACGGCGGAGGAGGGCGCTGGTAGCCTGACGCGCAACAGGGGCAGCGGCAAGCGAACGGGGCAGGCATGCGGCGCGCGGCAAGGATGGCAATGCGGCTTCGGCTGCCAATGGTGGTGATGCTCTGCGGGCTGGCTCTCACGCTGTCCGGATGCGCGGGCGCCCCGGGCGCGCCGCCGGTGGGACCGGGAACGACCGCCGACTCGACCTCGATCGGACTGGTGAACCTGTGGCGGGTCTCGGGCGTTGCCGAGGAGGAGGCCGACACCTGGCTGCGGCTGGACGTGCCGCATTTCGAGGTGTTGCGGGACTGCGGCATGATCATGGGCGAGTGGCGGGCGACCGACACCCTATTCCTGGCCTCCGTCAACGGCGCCAGCGGCGCATGTGGCGCCAATGGGACCATTCCAGAGGTGGCCTGGCTCGAATCGGTGACCGGGTATCAACCAACCGATGCCGGCTGGGAACTCGTCGACGCGGTCGGCACAGTGGTCGCGAGCCTGACGGTCGACGGCGAGCCTGACCCGATCCCGTCAGCGGTGGACTCCTTCACCGAGCCACCCCCGATCACGGATGCGGTGCGCGCGGCCCTCCGCAGGCCGGTCGCCGTGCCAGATGGGTCCACCCCGGCCACGACCGACGAGCTGACCGGGCGGTGGGTGCCGCCCTCCTTCGACGGCTACACCGAGCCGCACCTGCTCTTCGAAGCGGATGGCTCGTGGACCGGATCCGACGGCTGCAACGGAAACCAGGGGCGGTGGACGACCGACGGCGCCGGAGCCCTCCTCGCCACTGCCGGCTTGTCAACCGCAATGGGCTGCGAAGGAGTCCTCGTGCCATCGTGGGTGGCCCAGGCCAGGCTGGCCGTCATCGACGACAACCAGTTGCGACTGCTGGACGCGGACGGCGTCGAATTGGGCCTGCTCGAGCGGGGCTGACAACCGCCAGCGGCTCGCAGCCGGCTCAGCAGGGCACCCAACAAGAGCGGCGCTCAGGCGGCGTCGATCCCCTTCCGGGCGGCGGGGCGACGGAATCCAGTTCGGCCCAGACCGCGTCCGGCACGTCGATCGAGGCGTGGGCGACCGCCTCGTCGAAGCGCTCACGAGTGCGCACGCCCACCACGGTCGTGTCCACGAGCGGATGCCGCAGGCTGAATTGCAACGCGAGCGCGGCCAGCAGGATGCCGGCCTCGGCCGCGATCAGGGTTGCGGCCTCCACGGCGGCCCGGGTCTCCGGCCGGATCGGGCCGTAGGCGTAGGTACCGGCGAACCGGGGGTCGCCGGTGAGGATTCCGGCGCCGAATGGGGCGGCGTTCTCGACGATCATTCCCCGCTCCCTGGCCGCCTGGTACAGGCCCAGCGCCGAGCGGTCCACCAGTGTGAAGCGGTTGTGGTTGATCAGGACGTCGAAGATGTCGGTGTCAACAAAGCGACGCATCATCGCGACCGGTCCGCCGGAGATACCGATGCAACGGGCCACACCACGATCCCGCATCGCCACGAGCGCATCCACGGCACCGCCCGGCTGCATGACGCTCTCGAAGCCGACGTTCTCGGGGTCGTGCAGAAACAGGACGTCGACGGAATCCAGGCCCAGGCGGTCAAGCGACTGCCGCAGGGATCGTTGCCGCCCAGCGCCCGGCCGATGACCTCCTCGGAGTGCGAATCGCCGTAGATGTTGGAGGAGTCGATGACGTTCGTGCTGAGCCGGCCGGCCGCGAAGTCTGCGGCCAGGGCATCCGTGGCGCTGTTCTCGGCGGCACTCCGCGGCGACCAGCCCGAGGTGCCGAGGGCGAGGGGAGAAAACAGAAGCGCCTGCGGGCCAGTGGGCCGGGGATCAAGGGAGACCATGAGGCGAGGCTAATCCGATCCGCCGGCATCCGGCCAGCCCGTCGGTACGCCGCGGGCAATAGCATCGCCCACGTGTGCAACGATTTCGACAGGAGGGCGTGCAGCAGGCATGCAGTACCGTGGCGAGAACTGGGCGTTCGACGCCACGCGGGTGCCCTGGCTCGAGTCAGTTGTGGTCGGGCGGGCCAGGACTGGTGCCTCCTCTTCCCGCCGTTTCGTCGCTGAGAACAGAGGATCGATCCAATGAAATTCGTTCTGGCCCCCGACTCGTTCAAGGAATCGATGACCGCGACCGAGGCCGTCGCCGCCATGAAACGCGGTGTGCTGTCGGTGTTTCCCGACGCCGACTGCGTGGGCGCACCCATGGCCGACGGCGGGGAAGGCACCACTGAGGTCCTCGCCGACGCCCTGGGCGGTGTGGTCCTCACCGCCCCGGTGCACGATGCCCTCGGACGCCCCGTTCAGGCCCGGTACGGCTATGTCGACTCGCAGCACCTCGCGATCATCGAAATCGCTGCCGCGGCCGGGATCGACTTGGTCGCCGTCGCGGACCGGGACCCGAAGGCCGCCAGCTCCTACGGCGTCGGCGAGTTGATCGGCCACGCACTGGACCACGGTGCGACGCGCTTCATCGTGGGTCTGGGCGGCTCGGTGACGAACGACGGCGGCGCCGGGATGCTCGAGGCCCTCGGCGCCCGCCTCCTGGATGATGCCGGTGCGGACCTTCCTCGCGGTGGTGCGGCATTGGCGCGGCTGCACCGGATCGACCTGGCCGCATTCGACCCGCGCCTGGCCGGCACCACGGTCCAGATCGCCAGCGACGTGACGAATCCGCTGCTGGGTGCCACCGGCGCCAGCGCCGTCTTCGGGCCGCAAAAGGGCGCCGATCCCGCCACGGTCCGTCGGCTCGACGCCGCCCTGAGCGTTTATGCCGCCGTGGTCGCCGCCCTGACCGGCACGGATGTCGCCGTTGTCCCCGGCGCCGGCGCCGCCGGCGGACTCGGGGCCGCCTTTCTCGCCTTCTTCCCTGCCTACATGCGCCGCGGTGTTGATGTCGTCATGGATGCCGTGCGCCTGGCCGACCGGATGGCCGGCGCCGATTTCGTCTTCACCGGCGAGGGCAGCATCGATTCCCAGACCCTCAATGGGAAAACGCCACTGGGCGTCGCCGAGGTCGCAGCGGTCCACGGCGTCCCGGTCATCGCTTTCGCGGGCCGGATCGGTTCCGGCGCGGAGGCGCTCTACGACCACGGCTTCGTCGCTCTGGTGCCCATCGTGCAGGGAGTCTCAGACCTGCCCAGCGCCCTCGTCGATGGCGCGGCCAATCTTGAGCGCGCGGTAGCCACCACCTGCCGGCTGCTCGGGATGCCGCGGGGGCCCGCGACCGTTTGAACATCCCCGCCGGACCGAATATGTTTATACCCAGAACATTTTATGTGTGAACCACCCCGGGCCGCCGGCGAGGATGCCGCCGACCCGCGGGTGGTGGCATAACTCCTGCAATTCTTGTGCCCGTCCACACACAGCCCCGGAAGTTCGGGGCCGACCTCGGACCGGGTCGACAATTGCCGGAGTTATGCCCACCACCGCGGATTTTTAAGGTTTGGAGGGCGTCATGGCGCTGGTTGCCGGAGTCGACTCGTCGACACAGAGTTGCAAGGTTGTTGTGCGGGATGCCGACACCGGGGCGTTCGTTCGCTCCGGCAAGGCCGGTCACCCCGCGGGCACCGAAGTCGATCCGGCCGCCTGGTGGGATGCCCTCCTGGCCGCGATCCAGGCCGCCGGCGGGCTCGACGACGTTGCCGCCGTGTCGGTGGCCGCGCAGCAGCACGGCATGGTGGTGCTCGATGAAGACGGCCGCGTCATCCGCCCGGCCCTGCTCTGGAACGACACCCGCAGCGCACAGGCCGCCGCCGACCTGACCAACGAGGTCGGCGCCGCGGAGTACGCCCGCCGCGCCGGCCTGGTGCCGGT
Organism: Cryobacterium adonitolivorans; assembly: GCF_004402695.1. GTDB lineage: Bacteria > Actinomycetota > Actinomycetes > Actinomycetales > Microbacteriaceae > Cryobacterium > Cryobacterium adonitolivorans. The sequence goes on from NZ_SOFL01000008.1 coordinate 246,772, forward strand.
GGCCTCGTTCACCGTCACCAAGCTGCGCTGGCTGCGGGATGCCGAACCGGCCAACGCCACCAGGGTCGCCGCCGTCGCCCTCCCGCACGACTGGCTCAGCTGGCGGCTGCGCGGCTACGGTCCGGCCGGCGAGAGCGAGCTCGGTCCGGACCTGACCGCACTGACCACCGATCGCTCGGATGCCAGCGGCACCGGCTACTTCTCTGCCGCCCACGATGAATACGACCGTGAGCTGCTCGTGCGCGGGCTCGGTCACGACGCCGTGCTCCCCCGGGTGCTCGGCCCCGGCGACACCGCCGGCACCACCGTGGCCCTGCCCGGCGTTCCCGCCGGTCTCATCGTGGGAGTGGGCGCCGGCGACAACGCCGGCGCCGCCATGGGCCTGGGAGCCGCGGCCGGCGACGTGATCGTGTCGATCGGCACCAGCGGCACGGTCTTCGCCGTCACCGCGGTGCCCAGCGAGGATGCCTCCGGCGCCGTCGCCGGGTTCGCCGACGCCAGCGGGCTGCACCTGCCGCTGATCGCCACCCTCAACGCCGCCCGCATCCTGGACTCGATCGCCGGCCTGCTCGGCGTCGACCACAACGAACTGGGCCGGCTCGCGCTGGAGGCCGAGCCCGGCGCCCAGGGCCTGGTGTTGCAGCCGTACTTCGAGGGCGAGCGCACACCCAACCTGCCCGACGCCACGGCATCCCTCTTTGGGATGACCCTCGCCTCGACCACCCGGTCGAACCTGGCCAGGGCCGCCATCGAGGGGCTGCTCTGCGGACTCGCCGACGGTTTGGACGCCGTGCGGGCGCAGGGAGTCAGCGTCGAACGCATCCTGCTGATCGGCGGAGCGGCTCAGAACCCGGCGGTGCAGTTCATCGCCGCCCAGGTTTTCGATGCACCGGTGGCTGTGCCCACCCCGGGCGAGTATGTGGCCGATGGCGGTGCCGCCCAGGCGGCCTGGTCGCTCACGGGCACCCGCCCGGCCTGGGCGGTGGCCGTCGAGGCGCACCCCACCCCGGACTTCCGCCCCGTCATCCGCGCCCAGTACGCCGCGCACCGCGCCTGAGCGCGGGCTGCGCCATCAGTAAGAACCTGCGCCGCGAGCGTGCGACGGGCCTCTGAACGCCGAGGCTAGCTGGTGGGAATCCAGACGCGCATTCCCCCTGGCGCGCGGTTACCCCACCGGTAGTACGGCACCGCGGTGACGGTGACGGCGTCGCCGCGGGCCGGCCACACCTGCCCGGCCACCGGGTAGAGCTCTCCCGAGTCCGGCACCCGCCGCGCCCCGGTGATCCGGACCAACGGCACCCCCAGCTCCGCATCGATCGGGCCCAGTTTGGCACCGGCCGCGGCATCGATGATGAAGTCTTCGAGAACCAGGGACTCGGGCAGGTCGGCCTGTTCCAGTGCGTAGACCAGCGGCCCGCGAGTCACCACGACGCAGCCGCGCACCGCATCCACCTGGGGGTGCGCCCTCCGCAGCCGCACGGGCAGGTCGAGAACCAGTTCGATAGAGCGGATGTCCGCCCCCGCCACCCGCAGGTAGCCGCTGGTCACCGGGGCGTCCGCCGCCACCCCGTTCACGGTGAGCAGCCAGGACTCAGCCCAGCCGGGCACCCGCAGGGCCACCTCGCCGCCGGTGAACGGCGCGTCGAACTCGATCGCCACGACGCCGTCTACCGGGTACCCGGTGCTGATCCGGGCGACGACGGCTGCGCCGCCGACCTCGCCGAGGTCGATGGTGCCGGTCTCGTAGAGGTGCAGCTGTAGGGATCCATTCGCAGTCGTCGCCGCGTAGTGCTGCATCGACGAGACCAGTCGGGCCAGGTTGGGCGGGCAGCAGGCGCAGTCGTACCAGCCCACCCGGCGGGTCGGGGCCTGTTCGTGAGCGCCGTCCCGGTGGGTGCGCACTTGCAACGGGTTGGAGTAGAAGAACGCGGTGCCGTCCCTCGTGGTCGACCCGGCGACGGCGTTGTACAGCGCGCGTTCGATCTCGTCGGCGAACCGGCCCTCGCCGGTGAGAAGCAGCATCCGCCAGTTGAACTGCACGCTGGAGATCGCGGCGCAGGTTTCGGAGTATGCCCGGTCCGGCGGCAGCTCGAACGGGTCCCCGAAGGCCTCGTCGCGGTGCCGGGAGCCGAGCCCGCCTGTGACGTACATCTTGCTCTGGTGTACGTCTGACCAGATGCGTTCGAGGGCGGCGAGCAGTTCGGGGCCGCCGTTTTCCGTGTAGACGTCGGCTACGCCGGCGGCCAGGTACAGCTGGCGCACCGAGTGCCCGGTAGCCCCGGGCACGGTTCGTATGGGTTCGTGGTCTTGGAAGTACGTGTAGCCGAACCGGTCCTCGCCCACAGTCCGGTGGCCGCGCAGGTCGATGAAGCGCTGGGCGAGTTCGAGCCAGCGTCGCTGCCCGGTCACCCGGTACACCTCGACGAGGGCGGTCTCGATTTCCGGGTGACCGCAAACCGCGTCCACCCCGCCGGCGCCGAAGTGCCGCTCGACCAGTGCGGCGAACCGCAGCCCCACCTCGAGCAGGTCGGTGCGCCCGCGGGTGCGCTGCCACGCCACCCCGGCCTGCAGCAGGTGCCCGAGGCAGTACAGCTCGTGGCCCCAGCGCAGGTCGGCGAACTGTTCGTCGGGCTTGGCCACCTGGAAGAACGAGTCCAGGTAGCCGTCGTCCTGCTGCGCGGCCTGCAGCAGCGCCACGGTGTCGTCGACGAACCCGGCGAAGGTGTCCGCCCCACCCCCGGCACGCCCGGACTCCCAGCCGATGGCCTCCAGCACCTTGTACACGTCAGAGTCCGCGAAGACGAAGCCGCGGAAGACCCCGCTCTCCAGGCCGGCCGCGATCCGCAGGTTGGCCAGCGCCCCCGACACCTCGAGCTGCTCGACACAGTGCGCCAGAGTGGCGTCCCGGTTCACCCGCTGCCAGCTGGCGAGCTGACCGGCTCCGGTGAGGTTCACCGCGTCGAGGGGTAGCGGGCGGAGGGCGCTGTGCTCCCCCGCGAGCGGGCTGACGGGTCCATGGATGGGCATGTGAACTCCTGTGAGTAGTGGCGAAAGCGAACGGCGGTGCGGCTATTCCCAGGCCACGACCGGCCAGCCGTCGTCCCAGCGCAGCGGGATGAGGCCGAGCTGGAAGGCGCCGTCCAGGCTCTCGTCGTAGTAGTGGAAGGCGAGGGTGCCGCCGGACACCGACTGGCCGCCGGGGCCGACCCGGTCCCCATCGCTGGAGAGCAGCGGGGTGCCGCCGTCGTCCAGCAGCGCGGCGCCGTTGGCGTCCAGGTACGGCCCGTCCACGGTGTCCGAGCGCCCGACGGCGATGTTGTAGGTGCTGTCCACGCCGCGGCAGCAGAAGTCCCGCGAGAAGAACAGGTAGTAGAAGCCATCGTGCGCGAGCAGGAACGGAGCCTCGAGCGCGTTCACGGCCAGGTCGCGGTCCGCGATCAGCACGGGGTCGGCGGCGTCGGCGCGCAGCCCGCTCGGCCACTCGAGTTCGACGAGCTGGAGTCCGGCCGAGAACGAGCCGAAGCTCAGCCAGGGCGTCCCGTCGGTATCCTCGACCACCCCGGGGTCGATCGCGTTGTAGCCGGTGCCCGCGGAGCTGATCACCTTGCCCCGGTCGACCCACTCGTAGTCGGCCGCATCCGGATCGAGGGTGCTGTTGGTCGCCAGCGCGATCACCGAGGTGTTCGTGCCGAACAGCGATGCCGAGTAGTAGAGGTACCAGGTACCCTCGTGCTGGTACAGCTCCGGGGCCCATAGGTTGTCCACCGCGGGCACCGCCTCCACCAGCCAGGCCGGCTTCTCCTGCCAGACCTCACCGACGTATTCCCAGTCCAGCCCGTCGACGGAGCGGCGGATCTGGATGTTGCCGTCCGCAACCTGCCCGTTTCCGGTGGAGTAGATATAGGACGGTTCCCCATCGGCCCCGGTCACGTAGGCCGGGTCGTGGGTGGCAATGTCACCGCTGAGCTCGCGGGCCCCCTGCTCGGCCGAGCAACCGCTCAGCACGAACAGGAGCACCGCCGCCAGGGTCAGGACGAGCAGGCCCGCGGGCGTGCCCGCCCGACCCGTTCGTCCTAACCGAGCGCGATCGCCGACCATGAGACGGGCGGCAGGGTCACCGTGAGCGTGCCGTCGGCGAGGACCGAACCGACGAGGTCCTTCAGGCCTACCCGGTTCTGGTCGGCCAGCGAGTTCTTCGCGTACGGGTCGGCGTCGTGCAGGGTGACGGCCTCCGTGATGACGGATGCGCCGAGCCCGGACACGTCGATGGCTACCTCGATCGATTCCGTCTGGCTGCGGTTCACCAGGAACACCGCGCTCGTGCCGGTCTCGGCATCCACGGTCGCGACCGAGTCCACCAGCGGGGCGGCACCGTACAGGGTGGTGTCGTAGGTGCCGACGTCGATGCGGGGCGTGAGCACCTCACCACGGGCGAGCCTGGAGGTCACCGAGAACGGGAAGAACGTGCTCTGGCGCCAGGAAGCTCCGCCCGGTTCGGTCATGATCGGGGCGATCACGTTCACTAGCTGGGCCAGCGACGCCGAGCCCACTCTGTCGTGGTTCTGCAGCAGGGTGATCAGCAAATTGCCGAGCACGACGGCGTCGGCCACCGAGTAGACGTCCTCGAGCTGACGCGGAGCGAAACGCCACTCGTCGTTGACCTCTTCGGAGTCGCGGTGCTCGTCGAGGTACCAGATGTTCCACTCGTCGAAGGAGAGCTGGATGGTCTTCTGGCTGCGCAGCTTGTGCTTGACGTGGTCGGCCGTGGCCACGACGGTCTCGATGAAGTACTTCATCTCCAGCGACGACGCGAGGTAGGAAGCCAGGTCGCCGCCCCGCTCCTGGTAGTAGGCGTGGCAGGAGATGTAGTCGACCGACTCGTAGCTGTGCTCGAGCACGACCCGCTCCCACTCACCGAACGTGGGCATCGCCGAGCCGGAGGATCCGCAGACCACGAGCTCCAACGACGGGTCAGCGGTCTTCATCGCCGAGGCGGTGCGGGCCGCGATCTTGCCGTAGTCGTCGGAGGACATGTGGCCGACCTGCCACGGGCCGTCCATCTCGTTGCCGAGGCACCACATGCGGATATCGTACGGTTCGGTCTTGCCGTTGGCGACGCGCTCATCGGCCAGCGCGGTACCGGCCTCGCCGTTGGCGTATTCGAGCAGGTCGAGCGCCGATTCGATGCCGCGGGTGCCCAGGTTCACGGCCATCATCAGTTCGGAGCCGGTCAGTTCGCACCAGCGACCGAACTCCTCCAGGCCCACCTGGTTGCTCTCCAGCGAGTGCCAGGCCAGGTCGCGGCGCACGGGGCGCCGATCGCGCGGGCCGACGCCGTCTTCCCACTTGTAGCCGGACACGAAGTTACCGCCGGGGTAGCGGATGGTGGTGGAGCCGAGCTCCTTGACCAGGTCGACCACGTCGAGGCGGAAGCCGTCCTCGTTGGCGGTGGGGTGGTCGGGCTCGTAGATCCCGTCATAGACGCAGCGGCCGAGGTGCTCCACGAAGGAGCCGAAGATGCGCCGGTTGATGGTGGCGACCACATTGGTGCGGTCGATACTGATACGTGCGGTGGTCATGGAGATCCTGTCCTATCTGTGCAACGTTGAAAAGGTGGGGCGAAGTCGAGTGAAGCGGGAAGAAGCTGAGGGTGGGCGGTTCAGGCTGGCAACGCGCGCCGGCCGGGTGCGAGTGGCAGGGCTCCGTCTTCGTTCCGCACCGCACCGTGTGCGGGGTGCGTGGCGTCGAGTGCGGCGAGGCGATGGTCGATGAGCCAGCCAGCCACGAACAACGGCGCGGAGGCCCCGATCAGCGGCATCAGCACCCCGAACTGGAACAGGGCGAGCATGAGCGCACCGAGGCCCAGGATCAGCGACAGGCTCATCAGCGGGGACACGAACGGCAGCACGAACGCGTACCGCCAGATCGACCGGGCGGAGTCGCGGTAGCGGGTGCAAATCGTGATCGCCGAGGACGCCGCGAGCAGGGTGGCGACGGAGACGACCACAAGTAGCACGAGCAGCACGGCGCTCACCGGACTGCCGGCGACCGCCGTGGTCTGGAGGGCCACCAGGTCGAGGAACACCAGCATCGCGGCGAGCTGGAACGGGATTGCGACGACCGCGAGGTGCCAGAACTGGGCTCCGTAGGCGGTGATGAAGTCCCGCACCAGCCTGTCGTTGGGTTGGCCGGCGCGCAGCCGTCCGAGTAGGATCGCCGCGGCGGTGGCCGCCGGGAACACGCCCAGCACGATCAGGCCGGCGACGGTGCCAGCGACGAAGAGCAGGTTGATCAGCACGAGCGCGATGGCGAATCGTAGCCAGTGCATCACCTTCCCGGCCCAGCCGATGGCGTAGTCGTCCATCTCAGGCTCCTCTCGTACCGAACCAGGCCACCCCGTCGGCGGCGAGGCCGCTGAACGAGAGGGCGGGCCGGGCGTTCGCCCAGTCCCAGCTGGTGAAGACCACGGCGTCGAGCTCGGTACCGGACGCAGCGCCCCCGACGGTGTCGGTGCCGCCGACCACGAGCCGCACGAGTTCGGTTCTGCCGTCGAAGAGTCGCTCGGGCGCATCCGCGGTGTCCGGCCCGGTGGGGACCAGCACCGTGGGCGCCATGGTGACGGTGACGGTGTCGGCGTTCACCAGCGCGCTCGATTCCGGGGCCAGGCGCACCGCGCGCCAGGGGCCGGCCAGGCTCACCGGTACGGCCAGACGCTCAGGGTCGGCGCCGGCGAACGGCTGCGGCGAGACGACGGGCCAGCCGGCCTCTGTGAAGAAGGTGCGTCGCAGCTGCACGACGTGCTGGGTGGGGTCATCGGCGAACCGCACGTGGTGCACCATGAAGTACTCGTCGGCAATCGAGCCGGCAAGGCCCGGTTCGATCAGGATCGAGTTGTGCCCAGGGGCGAGCCAGCCGGTGTCATCGCCGAACCGGTGGCTGCCGAGCACCTTGGTGCCGATCAGTGCCGCAGCGCACGGTTCAAGAGCGCTGTCGAGGTCGGTCATCGAGTGGCCGAGCACGTCGGTGTACGGGCCGGTGATCTCCTCGGCCACGGCCACGCGCACGTTGTAGCTGTCGAAGAGCGAGTCGTAGGAGCAGAACAGCAGGTAGCGGTCCTCTTCGCGGCGGTAGACGATGAAGGCGCCTTCGATCGCCCGGTCCACCGACACCGGACGGCGGGCGATGAGGGTGCCGAGATCCCCCGGAGTTTGTGGCCCGCCGGTCTCAGGGTTCAGCGGCAGCGTGTAGATGCCGGAGAAGAACGACCCGTAGGTCAGCCACGGGATACCGGACCGGTCGACCGTGACGGCCGCGTCAATCGCGTTCTGGCTGTCGGTCCCGGCCCGGGTGGCCACGACGATGCCGCGGTCCTCCCACGGCCCGGCCAGTCGGCTCGCCACGGCCAGGCCGATTGCCGACGTGCTCGAACCGAAGGTGGACGCCGAGTAGTACATGTGCCACTGCACAGCACCGGTGTCGCCGTCGTCGTCCGCGGCGCCGGGAGCCGGCCAACGCACGACCTCCGGGGCCCAGAGTCCGGGCGCCTGGCTCCACTCGAAAGCGGCGCCGGGCACGCCGTCCAGAGCGGTGCCCGCGAAGGTCCAGCGCACGAGGTCGTCGGACCGGCGCACGTGCACGCCGGCCTGCACCGAGCCGGCGCCGGCGGCGGCATCCGTGGAGAACATGTACCAGGTGCCGTCGGTGTCGCGCACGACGGTGGGGTCGTGGGCGTTGCGGGAGCCCCAGGCGGCCGGGTCGCCGGCGGGCGCCGGGGCCAGGCTGCGCAACGCCTCGCCGGGCAGCGTTTCGCCGGGCAGGGTCTGATTGAGAACGGTCATGGTCAGCCCTTCCCGCCGGTGAGGGCGACGGATTCGATGATCTGGCGCTGGAAGATGATGAACACGATCAGCACCGGCAGTAGCGCAATGAAGGACGCCGCCATAATCAGCGGGTAGTCGGTCTGGCTGGCGTACTGGGCGTTGAAGCTCGCGATCACGAGCTGCAGGGTCTGCTTCTCCGGCGTGTTCAGGTAGATGATCGGGGCCAGGTAGTCGTTCCACACGGCCATGAACCACAGGATGAACTGGGCGGCCATGGCGGGGCGGATGGCCGGGAAGATCAGCCGGGTGAAGATCTGCAGGTAGGAGGCGCCGTCGAGTTTGGCCGCCTCGATGATGGAGTCCGGCACGTTCTCGAGGTATTGCTTGAGGAAGAAGATCATGATGATGTTGCCGAAAAGTCCGGGCACGATCAGCGGCAGCAGGGTGTCGACCCAGCCGATCTCGGCGAAGACCATGAACTGCGGGATCATGATGGTCGGGAACGGGATCATCAGTCCGGCCAACAGCATGAGGAACGCGGCGTTCTTGAACGGCATCCGCATTTTCGCGAAGGCGAACGCGGCGACCGAGGAGGTCAGTGAGCCGATCACGGTGACGGTGCCGGCCACAATCAGGCTGTTCCGGATGCCGCTGAGCAGCGGCCCTGCCGACCAGACCCTGACGTAGTTCTCCCACATCACCGGGTCGGGGATCCACTGCGGCGGCAGCGCGAAGATGGCGTCGTGGGTCTTCAGCGAGGTGGAGAAGGTCCAGAGCAACGGGCCGAGCATCACGATCGCGCCGAGCGAGAGGATCACCGTGACAAGCACGTTGCCGATGGTGTACCTGGTGGAACGCGACACACCGGAGGGCGTGCTGCGGCGGCCGGAGCGCAGCGGGGTGCGGCCGGGCAGCCCGGCCTGCGGGTCGAGCAGCGGAGCGGCGGCGGCGACCGGGCCGGGAAGGGACGTTGATGTACTCATGGCGGCCTCAGTCGATCGAGAACTGGTTGCGGCGGTTGAGCCGGAATTGGATGACGGTGATCACGAAGATGATCAGTCCGAGCACGATCGACATCGCCGACGCGTACCCCATGTGCAGGTTGTTGAAGGCCTGGCGCCAGATGTACCAGACGATGGACGCCGAGCTGAACTCCGGGCCACCGAGCGGGGTCATGATGTTGATCTCGATGAAGATCTGCGATCCACCGATGATGCTCGTCACGACGAGGAAGAAGGTGACCGGGCGCACCATGGGCAGGGTGATGTTGCGGAACTGCTGCCAGGTGCCGGCGCCATCGAGCGACGCGGCTTCGTAGAGGTAGCGCGGCACCGATTGCAGCGCGGCCAGGTAGAGCAGCATGGAGTAGCCCAGGCCCTTCCAGGTGGCCATGATGATCAGGGCGGGCTTGACGGTGTCCTTGTCGGCCAGCCAGTTCGGACCCTGGATGCCGAAGATGTCCAGAACCTGGTTGACCAGGCCGAAGTCACCGTTGTACGCCCACTGCCAGAGGATGGCGATCGCGGCGATCGAGGAGATCACCGGGACGTAGTAAACGGTGCGGAAAAACGTGGTGCCGCGCATCTTGCGGTTGAGCCCGAGGGCCAGCGCCATCGAGAGCACGAGGCCGATCGGGATGCCGATCATCATGTAGAAGGTGTTCCACATGGCCTTGAGGAAGTAAGGGTCGTTCCACATCTTGATGTAGTTGTCGATGCCGTTGAACTTCGGAGCGGCCAGGCCGTTCCAGCTCGTGAACGAGGCGTAGACGGAGTAGAGCAGCGGGTAGAGCGTGAAAAGCAGGAAGCCGATCAGGGGGATCGCGATGAACGCGAGGGCAACCTGGTGCTCGCGCCGATGCAGTCGTGAGCGGCGCGGCTTGGAGCGAAGAACTGTGGTGGACATCAGCGATCTTCCTTGACTTGATTCCGTGGGCAGGGGCCGGCCGGAGCCGGGGGCGGATCCGCGGCCACGCGTCGTGCGCGGCCGCGGCATCCGGGGCGGTTGTTAGCCGATACCGGCCTGGGCGTTGGCGTCGTCCAGGAAGGCCTGCATCTTGGGCTGCGCCTCCTTGAGGTAGTCCGCGGCGGTCTGCTTGCCGTCGAGCACCGGCTGGATGTTGGTGAACAGCTCGTCGTACCACTCGGCGTTGTAGGTGTTGTTCGCGGGCAGCGCCCGACCGTAGCCGTTGACGATGTCCAGGAACTCCTGCTTGTTGGCCGGCTTGGAGGTCGAGTCGGCCACCCAGGTGTCGGCCATGTCCTTGAGGTTCGGGATCTGCACACCGGCGTCGACCAGGGTCTGCTGCGCCGTCACGTCGGCCGACAGGTATTCGACGAGCTTGGCGGACAGCTCAGGGTCCTCGGTGGTGCTGCCGACGGCGATGCCGAGCGAGCCGACCCAGGTGGCGGACTCCCCGGTCTTGCCGGCCGGGTAGGGAATCAGGTCCCAGTCGAAGTCGAGCTCGGCGTACGTGGAGACATCCCACGGGCCCACCGGGAAGAACGCGATCTGGCCGCTCATCCAACGCTGGTAGGTGTCGAGGGTCTGCGCCTGCGCGGTAGAGGGGGTGACGCCCTCGACGTTGGACAGGTCGGCGAACCACTGCAGTGCCTCAGCGAACTCCGGGGTGTCGACGGTGACCTTGGTGCGGTCCTCGTTGAGGAAGTCGGCACCGTTGGACCAGGCGAACGACTGCAGGCTCCACTGCACGTTGAGGCCGGTGCCCCACTGGTCCAGCTCGCCGTCGCCGTTGAGGTCCTTGGTGAGCTGCTTGGAGATGTCCACGAATTCTTCGAGGGTCAGGGGCACGTCCACGTCGGGCAGCGGGATGCCGGCGGCCTCGAACATACTCTTGTTGTAGCCGAAGGAGAACGGTCCGACGTCCTTGGGGAGCGCGTAGATGGCACCCTCGCCGACCAGGCTGCCGTCGAAGCGGTAGCTGTCCACGCCGTATTCCCAGATGTTGTCGAGGTCAAGGGTGTCCGAGCCTTCGACGTACTCGGTGATGTCGAGGACGACGCCGTTGTTCACATAGGCCTGGATGTCGCCCTGGGCGATGTAGAACACATCGGGGATCTGCTTGCCGGCGATGGCCGCCTTGAGCTTGGTCGAGTAGTCATCGGCGGTGGTGCTGATGATCTTGACCTTGACGTCGTTGGCTTCTTCGAATGCCTTGATGGCCGTCGTGTACGCGGCCTTCTCGTCTTCGCCGCCGCGGAACATGAATGTGAGCTGCTTCTCACCGGTGTCTGCTGCTCCTGCCGAGCATCCGCTGAGCAAGAGGCCGGTCGTAGCGATCATTGCTACGGAAGCGGCGATAAGACGTGACTTCTTCATCACGTAGTTCCTTCCCGATTGGCTGTGCTGTGAGTGTGATGCCACGGCCCGACGGGACGGACATCCATTGTCCAAAACGTTTTACAACGTTGTAACAGTATGTCAGGCTCGAAGCAATCGCAACGAATTCCAGGAAAAAATTCCAACGTTGCAATAGACGTTACCGTCCCGTTGCCCGCTGTAGCCGGGCCGCCCACCGAACCGGAGCCTCTCGATGTCCCTCGAATTCAACGCTGACCTGACCACGAACCACGACGCCAGCCCACGCGACGACCGTCCCCCGATGGGCTGGAACTCCTGGGATTGTTACGGCACCACCGTCACAGAGGCCGAGGTGCTGGCCAATGCCGAGTTCATGGCGGACCACCTGCTGCACTTCGGCTGGGACACCATCGTGGTCGACATCGCCTGGTACGACCCAGCCGCCCGCGCCGGCGGCTACAACGAAAAGCCCGGCATCGACATGGATGCCTGGGGCCGCCAGCTGCCGGCAACCAACCGGTTCCCGTCGGCGGCGGACGGCGGCGGCTTTGCTCCGCTCGCGGACAGGGTGCACGCTCTCGGCCTGCGCTTCGGGCTGCACATCATGCGCGGGATCCCACGCACCGCGGTCGAGCGGGCCCTGCCCGTCTTCGAGCTTCCCGGGGTGACCGCCGCCGACATCGCCGATCCGGCCTCGTCCTGCAGCTGGAATCCCGACAATGTGGGTCTGAACCACGCTCACCCCGGCGCGCAGGCCTACTACGACGCCCAGGTGGCCCAGTTCGCTGCCTGGGGTGTGGACTTCATCAAGGCCGACGACATGCTCGCGCCGTACCACTCGCGTGAAATTGAGGCCTACGCCCTGGCCATCGCCCGCTCGGGGCGACCGATCACCCTCAGCCTCTCCCCCGGCACCGATCTCTCCCTCGCCCACCGCGACCACCTCGCCGGCCATGCCGTCCTGTGGCGCGTGTCCGACGACCTCTGGGACCGGTGGGAGGACATCATGGGCCAGTTCGGCCGGCTCGCCCGCTGGGCTCCGCACCAGCGACCCGGCGCCTGGGCCGGCTCCGACATGCTGCCGCTGGGACGCATCGGCATCCGGGCCGAACGCGGCGAAGACCGGATGAGCCGGCTCACGCCGGACGAACAACGCACCATGCTCACGTTGTGGTGCGTGGCCCGGTCCCCGTTGATGTTCGGCGGCGACCTGCCGTCCACCCCGCCGGAGACCCTGGCCCTGCTCACCAATCCGGCGGTGCTGCGCATGCACCGCGACTCGCACGGCCAGCGCGAGCTCTGGCGGGATGACGACACCGTGGTGTGGAGTTCGGTGGCCGGGGCCGAAGTCGATGAGCCCGCTGCGCTCCACGTTGCCGTGTTCAACACCGGGAACACCGCCAGAGACATCCACCTGCCGCTGTCGGCGCTGGGCGCACCGGACCGGGCGGCCACTGCCACCGACCTGTGGGACGGCGGTCAGGTCACGGTGGCGGACGGCGGCCTCACCCTGCGCGTGCCGGCCCACGGCTGCCGCCTCATGCAGTTCAGCCCGCCGTCGACTCCCGGTCGATGACGGTGTAGTCGGCCAGGTACACCTCGGGCAACGGCGGGGTCACACCCTCCTCGATGCGCTGCACGAGCAGGCGCACTGCAGTGTCGGCGATCTCGTCGCGGCCGGGGTCGATGGTCGACAGGGTCGGAAGCGAGTACTTGGTCTCGTCGAGGGCGTCGAAGCCGATGAACATCACGTCCTCCGGTACCCGCAGACCGGCCACCTGGGCCACCCGCATGGCGCCGAGCGCCAGGGTGTCGTTGAGCCCGAAGACCGCGTCGAAACTCACCCCGGTGTCGATCAGCGCGCGCATCGCCTCGGCGCCGTCCACCCGGTGCCACCGGCCCACGTTGCAGATCAGGGCGGGGTCGAACGGGATGCCGGCCTCGGCGAGGGCCTCGCGGTAGCCCTGCACGCGCAGCACGGCGGAGCCCACTACCTCGCCCTCGTGCGCGCCGATGATGGCGATGCGGCGGCGGCCCCGGCTGATCAGGTGCAGGGTCGCGGCCTTCGAGGCCTCCACGTTGTGCATGGTGACGTGGTCCACGGGTCCGCCGAAGACCCGCTCGCCGAGCAGCACCATCGGGTAGCCCACGTTGAGCAGGGCGGCATCCTCGGTGCTCAGGCCCAGCGGGCTGAAGATGAGGCCGTCGGTGAGCTGCAGCCGCGGACTCGAGAGCATGGCGATCTCGCGGTCGCGGTCGCCGCCGCCGGTCTGCTCCAGCAGCACGACGAGGTGGCGGCGCTCTGCGGCCTGGATGATCGCGTCTGCCAGCTCGGCGAAATAACTGAGGCTGAGCTCCGGCAGGGCCAGGCCGATCACGCCGGTGCGCCCGGAGCGCAGGCTGCGCGCCGAGATGTTGGGCTTGTAGCCGAGCTCGTCGATGGCCGCGCGCACCCGTTCCCTGGTCGCGGGCCGGATGTGCTGGAAGTCGTGGACGACGTTGGAGACGGTCTTGATCGACACCCCGGCGAGCGCCGCCACATCGCGCAGTGTTGCTGCCATTTCGCTCCCCGTCGGTCGTTGCCGCGAACAGTCCGCGCGCCCGGTCGCGGTCGCGGTTCCGGGCGGCCACCGCCTGGTTCTCGGTGCGTCGATCTGCTCGCTTCCGAACTTACCCGGTTGATTACAACGTTGCAGCCGTCTGGCGGTCGTGGTGGGCCCCAATCGGGTGGCGCGGCAGGGCATCCAGCCCTGCACACCCGCCTCGCCCTCCACCGGAACACCTGGGAACCGCGTGACTAGGCTGGACGGGTGAATGCCAACGCCTCCGCACCCGTCGACCCCGAATCCACAGCCGCCCTCACCAAGCGCGGCCTGAGGCTGGCAGTGCTCGACGCCACCGACGAGGCGGGCCTCAAGCGCTGGCTGCTGGCGGATGCCCGCGGCTTCCATGAGATCACGCCCACGGAGGGCACCCTCGAGGTGCAGGTCGAGGACATCGCCACCGACAGGGTCACCGGCGTCTGGGATGCCTCACAGGCCGACCCGGAGACCCCGGTCGCCACGGTGCGGTCCTGGGAAATGGGCCTGACCGTGCCCGGCGGCACCACCCTGGGCACCTGGGCCATCAGCTCGGTCACCGTCTCGCCCACCCACCGCCGCCAGGGCATCGCCCGCGCCATGCTCACCTCGGAGCTCCGAACCGCCGTGCGACTCGGCCTGCCGATCGCCATGCTCACGGTCTCGGAGGCCACCATCTACGGCCGGTATGGTTTCGGCCCATCGGCTCGGCAGTCCTCCTACCTCGTCGACACCCAACGGGCCCACTGGACCGGCCCCACCCCGGCCGGCCGGGTGCAGTTCGTCAGCCCGGAATCGCTCCTCGCAGACGGGCCCGCCGTCTTCGAACGCACCCGCGACCGCTCCCCCGGCGAGGTCGACCGCCGCGAGATCTGGTGGAAGCGCGCCCTCGGCCTGCTGCCCAACGAACCCGACGCGCACAAGCGGGGCATCCGTGCGGTGCGCTACGACGACGCCGACGGCACCATCGCCGGCTTCGCCCTCTACGAGATCGCACTGCAGAACGTGAGCCAGCCCGGCCAGCTCAAGCTTGTCGACCTCGTCGCGGCGACCGACGACGCCTACGCCGCGCTCTGGCGGTTCGTGATCGAAATGGACATGGTCAACGAGATCAACGCGGGCCTCCGCAGCGTCTCCGAGCCCGTGGCCTGGCAGGTCTCCGACCACCGTGCCGTGCGCAAGACCAGCGAACGCGACCACCTCTGGCTGCGCATCCTCGACGTTCCGGTGGCGCTCGGCGCCCGCAGCTACGCGGCACCGGGCGACTACCTGCTCGACGTCACCGATGACCTCGGCTTCGCCCAGGGCCGGTTTCTACTCACCGTGGCCGCCGACGGGTCGGGGAAGGCACATCCGCTCACCGGCGCGGCCCCGGCCGGCGCCGTGGAGGTCGCCCTCTCGGCGGCCGACCTGGCGTCGCTGTACCTCGGCGGCACGAGCGCCGTCGACCTCACCCGCGCCGGCCGCATCGCTGAGAAGTCCCCGGATGCCGCTCTCCGGCTGGACACGGCGCTGCGCTCTGCCTACGCCCCGCACCTGAGCACCTGGTTCTAGCCGGCGCTCGTTTCCGGTCCCCCCCGGTCTGGTCGTAGGCTCGTCCTGGGCGCCCAGCCAGGGCGATCCTCCCAGCTAGCTCACAGCACCCGACAACCGGTCTCAAAGCCGGGTCGATATCGTCGAGGTGAGAACCAGTCCCGACGAAACGGCACAGATAGCTCATGAACGCGACAACCCCCGGCCAGGCACTCCCCCCGAAAAAGGATCGCCGTGAGGTGGCCCGCGAAACCGCCCGTATCCAGCGGGAGGAACAGAAGAAGCGCGAGGCACGCAACCGCTGGTTCCTGCGCGGCGGCATCGGACTGGCCCTGGTGGCCGTCGCCGCCATCGTCGCCGTCCTGATCGTGGGCAGCGTGAAGCCGCCCTCGCCCGGGCCGCTCAACATGGCCAGTGACGGCATCCTGATGCAGGGCGACGGCACCACCATCGGCGCCGTGCCGACCGAGGCCACCGCGGCCGACGCCGAGCCCGTGCCCACCGACGTGAGCGAGCTCACCAGCACCGTGAACATCGCGGTCTACCTGGACTACCTGTGCCCGTACTGCGGCCAGTTCGAGACCACGAACGGCGACCAGCTCTCCAGCTGGCTCACCGCGGGAAACATCACCCTCGAGACGCACCCGATCTCGATCCTCGACCAGTCCTCGAGCGGCAGCAAGTACTCCACCCGGTCGGCCAACGCCGCCGCCTGTGTGGCCAACTACCAGCCGGACACCTTCCTCGACGTGAACAGTGCCCTGTTCGCCAACCAGCCCACCGAGGGAACGACCGGCCTCACCAACGCCGAGCTCGTCAGCCTCGTCGAAGAGGCCGGCGTCACCGACGAATCCGTGGCCACCTGCATCACCGACCAGGAGTTCGGCGACTGGGTCGGCGACGCCAGCGCCCGCGCGCTGGACAACCCGCTGCCCAACACCGACATCGGCCCCCTCACCGGCACCCCGACGGTCCTCGTTCAGGGCGTCAAGTACGAAGGCGACCTCGGCGACGCCGCGGCGTTCGAGACCTTCGTCATGGAGCAGGCCACCGCGACGACCGACACCAGCGGCACCGAAACCGGCGAGTAGTCCTCGCGCTCGGCTACTGTGGCCGGTGCGGACAATTGCGACCGGCATACCGGGCGCAGAAGTCCGCATCGGCCACATTTGTCAGCGAATCTAAGCGGATGGGCGCGTGGTGCACCCCGAAGGAGACGGCATGGTGCACGAAGCCCCCACCGACCAGCACTCGGCCAGGCCGCGGGTCTACGGCGCCACCGTCGATGCGCACACCCGCTGCGTGCACTACGCCGGGCCCACCGACATCGTCGCGATCAAGTTTCGCTGCTGCGACAGGTTCTACCCGTGCTTCCAGTGCCACGCCGACACGGAGTCGCACCCGGCCGCACAGTGGGCACCGACCGAGTGGGCCGAGCTGGCCATCCTCTGCGGTGCCTGCGGGCAGACCCTCACGATCGAGGCGTACCGGTCCGTGTCCGCCTGCCCGGCCTGCGGGTCGGCGTTCAACGACGGATGCCGCGTGCACGCCCACCTGTACTTTCAGGTTCCGCCGACACCCTGACTCCCCCGATGGGACCGCACGCCCGGGGATTCCTCTTAGGCGACGACCGGCGCGATCAGGAACACGCCCATTGGTCCTCGTGCTCGAGGGTGAACCCGTGCCGCTCCCAGGTGTGGGCGGCGTCGAACGCCGTCAGCAGCCGCTGGCGGACTCGCGTCGCGGCCCAGCGGCCCAGACGCTCCAGGCCCGGTCGCAGAACCCCGGCCCGGAGCTCCGCCATCCAGTCGGCGTCTGAGACGGCGTCGGGCCGGAGTGACCATTCTGGGCTTGTGCGTTCTGGGTGACCAGTGCCCGGCGGGAGCCGAACCGGCTGGGCTACATCGGCCCCGCGTGCTCGGTCAGCCAGCCGAACGGGTCGATGGCGGTCACCCCGTCGAGGTGCAGTTCCAGGTGCAGGTGCGGCCCGGTGCTCTGGCCCGTGCTGCCGACGTTGCCGATTACCTGGCCGGCCGTGACCGACTGGCCCACGCTCACGGCGGCGGAGCCGGCGCGCATGTGCGCGTAGGTGCTGGTGACATTCTGGCCGTCCACGACGTGGTCGATCATGACGTGCACGCCCAGGCCGCCGTCGTCGAACGCGGTGACCGAGCTCACGACGCCGTCGGCGATGGAGCCGATCGGAGTACCCTCGCCCGGGTTCATGTCGAGACCGTCGTGGAAGGTCGAGCAACCGGCGCAGGGCGCCGAGCGGGGTCCGTAGCCGTCGGAGATGCGGATGGAGCCGGGGAACGGCCAGCGCACGCTCGCCCCGGTGGGAGCGGCGGCGACAGCGGCGGGCGCGGCCGCGGCGGCGGGAGCGACGACCACGGGGGGCGGCGGTGCTACCTCTTCGGCCGCGAACGTGTCCACCTGCACGGCGACCGGGGCCTGCGCGGACACGGTGACGCTCTGTTCGGGCGCGGCGGCAGGCTGGAACCTGCTGGCGACGGATGCGTTCGCCGCGCTGGCCGCGGCACCGTCGGCGTCGACGTAGGCGGCCTGCGCGGGCAGCGCACCGGCGGCCGTGAGCAGGGCCACGAAGGTCATGGCGGTGACCGCGGTGGCCTGTCGGCGGCGGGAGGGCGGCGCGATGAATCCGCTACGCCTGCGCATGAGCCTCCCCAGCCGAACTGTGGGCAAGGGTGCGCGCTGTGTAAATGGGCATGACAAAGCTTTCTGGTCGGAGCGGGAGCAGGACGCGGATCCGCCAGACTTCGAGAGGTCACTCGCCGGCGACGACCCGTGTCACGAAACAGGGCCGGCCGGATAGGGCGTGGAGCGGACGGGAACCGAGATAGTGGCACCGCCGAATGGGAATCCAACACCGCGGCGACGACGTCGGCTCCGGGCGCAAGTAAGTGACGTTACATCACGTTTCTGGGTAATCCGTGTGCATGCATGCATGTGCAGGCATCCGCGCGGCCTACGAAACGAGCGCTCGGTCGGTCCGGCCGAACCGGCTGCTCAGACGGTGACGACCGAACGGGCCAGGGCGTCCAGGGCGCCAGGCACGAGTCGGTAGTAGGCCCAGGTGCCGCGCTTGTCTCGAGAAAGAATTCCGGCATCCACCAGCACTTTGAGATGGTGAGAAACCGTGGGCTGGCTGAGCCCGAGGGGTTCGGTGAGGTCGCAGACGCAGGCCTCGGCGTCGTCATGTGCGGCAACCATCGAGATCAGCCGCAGGCGGGCCGGATCGGCGATGGCCTTGAGGGTTTTGGCGAGCTTTTCCGCGCCGTCCGCGGCGAGGGTCTCCCGGGCGGGCGGTGCGCAGCAGTCGGCTGCCGCGGGGGCCTGCACGACTTCGACGTTCACCATTCCCCCATTCTGACACGCGAATTGACATCGGACGATGCTGTCGCCACACTCAATATCGACGTTCATCTATTTCTCAGCCGTGACCGATGGAGCTCCATGACATCCGCCGACCAGCCCGCTCCTGCCGCCACGCAACTCGGCACCACCGATCGGCTGCTGCCGGTCTGGATTCTGCTCGCGATGGCACTCGGACTATTGCTTGCCGTCTTCACGCCCGGCGTGGGCGACCTGCTGCACGCCTTCTCGATCGGCTCGGTCAGTGTGCCGATCGCTGTGGGCCTGCTCGTGATGATGTATCCGGTCCTGGCCAAGGTGCGCTACTCGGATGCCCGCGCCGTCGCCGGCGACCGGCGCCTGCTTGTGTCCTCACTGGTGCTGAACTGGCTCGTGGGCCCGGCGCTGATGTTCGCGCTGGCCTGGGCGTTCCTGCCCGACCTGCCCGAATACCGCACCGGCCTGATCATCGTGGGCCTGGCCAGGTGCATCGCCATGGTGCTAATCTGGAACGACCTGGCCTGCGGCGACCGGGAGGCCGCGGCGTTCCTCGTGGCGATCAACTCGGTGTTTCAGGTGATCGCGTTCGCCGCTCTCGGCTGGTTCTACCTGCAGGTGCTGCCGGCCTGGCTCGGCCTAGCCACGACGAGCGCCGATTTCTCCATCTGGGCAATCACCGCCAGTGTTCTGGTCTTCCTCGGCATCCCGCTGCTGGCCGGCTACCTCTCCCGCCGCATCGGCGAGGCCACCCGTGGCCGCGCCTGGTACGAGAGCCGGTTCCTGCCGCGGGTGGGCCCGTTCGCCCTCTACGGCCTGCTTTTCACGATCGTGCTGCTCTTTGCCCTGCAGGGCCGGCAGGTCATCGACCGGCCGCTGGACGTTGTGCGCATCGCGCTGCCGCTGCTGGTCTACTTCGCACTGATGTTCGCTGCGGGCTTTGTCGCCGGCCGGCTGGTCGGGCTGCCGTACGCCCGCACGGCCACGCTGGCGTTCACGGCCGCTGGCAACAACTTCGAGCTGGCCATCGCCGTGGCCATCGGCACCTTCGGTGCCACCAGCGGGCAGGCCCTGGCCGGCATCGTTGGCCCGCTCATTGAGGTGCCTGCCCTCATCGCCCTGGTCTACGTGTCGCTGTGGCTGCGCCCACGGCTGTTCGGCCACGAGCCGGCGCCCCGCCAGGTGGAACTCAGCGAAGTGGAGCCAACTCCCGTCTGACCCGTGAGTTGCCCCGCTGCGGACGAGTTGCCCGACTGCGCCGGGGCAGCTCGTCCACACAGGAGCAACTCGCGGGCGTCGCGGAGGGCGCTAGATCAGCTGCGCCGCGCGCAGGTCGGCCTTCAGCCGCGGGGTCAGCGGGTCGGCGAGATCGTCGTACTCGCGGTGCCCACGAAGGTAAGCCGCCGTGAACGGGCACAGCGCCACGACCCGCAGCCCGCGCGCCCGCACATCGGCGAGCGCGGCGGCCACCAGCGTCGACGCCAGCCCCTTGCCCGACTGATTCATGCTGATCTCGGTGTGCACGAACACCCGCTGGTCACCGTGGTCGGCGTAGACGGTGTTGCCCACCCGCACCCCGTCGAGCAGCAGCACGTAGCGACGCTCATCCTCGACGAGTTCGACAGTGCGCTGCTCGCCAGCGCCGGGCTGGCTATCGCCGTGCGTGGGAATGCTCATCACCCCAGTCTGCCCACCGCCACGACTGATGCAACCCCCTCCCGGCGCTACTCGGTGATCGGCACCGCGCCGGCCGCCGCGCCGGCATCCGCGCCGGCCTGGGCGACACTGCGCCGCGCACGCCGGTACGTCGACCGCTTCGGCTGCTCCTTGAGCTGGCGGCGCACGTCGTCGAGGATCTCGGTGACGGTCATCAGGTCGGCGTGGCTGAGCCTGTCGAAGAGCATTTCTCGCACCAGGTCGACGTAGCCGGGGATGCCCTCCCTCAACAGGTCGAGGCCGGCCGGCGTGATGTGGGCGATGACCGATCTGTCGTCGTCGGGAGCCGGCTGCCGCAGGACCAGGTCTTTCCGCTCCAGCTGGCCCACCTGGTAGGTGAGGCCGCTGCGGGAGACCGTGAGCGAATCGGCAATGTCGGTCATGCGCCGACCCTCGGTGCCGGCTTCGCCGATGCGCAGGAGGATCTCGAACTGCGCGAGGGTGAGGCCCACCGAGTCGCGCAGGTTGCGGTCGGCCGCGTACTGCACGATGTTCGACGTCTCGAACAGGGCTGCCCAGGCACGCATCTCATCGGCCGAAATGGATGGTTCGGGAATTCCCATGGGCGGTCCTCCGTTATGGTGAGAATCAATTGTTTCAAATACGAAGCACTTTGCGGCTCGGTGTCGAACGCTGAGTCCAGTGTGCTCCGCGCTACCCGAAAGAAGACAATCATGGCCAACGCCATTTACACCGCATCCGCCACCTCCTGGGGCGGCCGCACCGGCAAGGTCGTCACCAGCGACAACAAGCTCGACCTCGACCTGTCCATTCCCAGGGACATGGGCGGCGACGACGGGCCCGGCACCAACCCCGAGCAGCTCTTCGCCAGCGGATGGGCAGCGTGCTTCCATAACGCCCTCAAGGCCACCGCACGCCAGACCAAGGTCGACGTTTCGGAGTCCGCCGTCACGCTCACCGTCAACCTGGTCGGCGGCATGGCTGCCGGTCTCGACTTCGAGGTCACCATCGAAGCCCAGATCCCCGGCGCCGACCCGGCCACCGCCCAGGCCGCGATGGAGGCCGCGCACGCGGTCTGCCCGTACTCCCGCGCCACCCGCGGCAACATCAAAGTGTTGTTGAGCGTGGTCACCGACGAGGACTAGCCGCCAGCGTGCTTCTGCGTCCCGTGCGGGCAATTGCGTCCGGCGCACCGGCACCAATTGTCCGCACGGGCAACAGTCACGCGGTCGGTGGGGCCTGACCCCAGACGTCGGCCAGCTCCGCCGGCAAGGTCCGCAGCGCGTCCCAGCGCTCGGGCACCACCAGGCTCGGCAGCACGAACGACCACATCTCCACGATCCGCTGCATCAGGTCTGCCCGGCCGGTGAGCACGCCGGAGACCACCTGCACACCCGTGAACGCCGGACTGATGAACCGGGCGGCGGCGGCGACATCCACGTCCGCGCGCACGTCACCGTCGAGGATCGCGCGCCGCAGCAGCAGGGCGCAGGCCGCGATCCAGTCCTCGTAGGGCGTCACGACGGGCACCGAGAGGTTGCTCGACTCCATCGTCAGGCGGATGCCGGCCCGCGACACCGGATCGTCGCGCACCTGCTTGCCCAGCTCGAACGCCATCCGCAGCAGCACGTGCAGGCCGGGCTGTTCGCTGTGCAGCAGCTCGTCGCCGAGCCCGATCGCCCGCTCGTGCTGGGCGTCAATGACCGCCAGGGCCAGCGCCTCCTTCGACGCGAAGTGGAAGTACAGCGCCCCCTTGGTGAGTCCGGCCGCGACACAGATGTCCGCCATCGAGGCGCCGCCGTAGCCCACGGCGCCGAAGACATCGGCGGCGGCGCGAATGATCACCGCCCGGGTTTCCACGGCGCGTGCCTGCTGGGCCATGACGCTCCTCGAGTCGAAACGGGCGCCTCGCGGCGCAACACCGAGACCAATTTCGACATCGCCTCACAAAGAATCATACCGTTTGGTATGCTTTCCTCAGGCCGGGCGAGCATTCCGGGGGGAACCTGTTTTCCCGGCCGACGACGACCGCACCACCCGCCCCGCGCCGCCGCCGGGCACCATCTGCCGGGATCGAGGGGAAACCGACGAATGAACAGCACTGGAATATTCAGCAGCACCTGGCACGGACCACTCAGCCAGGCAGACGTCCTGGACGGCGGCGCGATCGACGGCGCCGCGCTGGGCGGGCTGATCGGCCTGACACTCATCGTCCTGGCCGGCCTGGGGGCACTCGTGCTCATCGTGGCCGCCCTCGCGCAGGTCGCCCGGGCCGTTCACCTCAGCGAACCGGCGCGTACGCGCTGGGTGCTAACGGTGGTCTTCGCACCGCTGTTCGGCGCGCTCGCTTGGTTCGCGGTGGGCAACCGGCTGCGGGTCGACTGACCCTCACTCGGGAGCCCGGCCGACCGCCCATCGCGGTCAGGACCGTGGCCGCACCACGAGCACCGGGCAGTCCGCATGCCGCACGCACTGCTCGCTGACCGAGCCGAGCAGCATCCCGGCCAGTCCGCCGCGCCCCCGGGAGCCGACCACGAGCATCCGGGACCCCCGTGACACCTCGATGAGAGTCTTCGCCGGACCGCCCAACGCCACCCGATACTCCACTGTGAGCCCCTGATGCTCGGCGACGACCGACCGGGTGTCGTTCATCAGGCGATCCCGCACGGCCCCCGCGTAGTCGGAGTACGACGACACGTAGCCGAATTCCCAGTTCGCCGGGCGCGGAGCCGTGTCGATGGTCCAGGCCCGCACGATGGTCACCGGCACCGCTAGGCCGGCGGCCAGATCGAGGGCCACGGTCAGGGCCTGATTGGCGTCCGCCGATCCGTCATGCCCGACGACGATGCCCGTGCGCGGACCCGGCTCCTGCGCCGGCTGCGCGGCCGCCTCGGCGTGCACCGCCGCCGCATCGCCCGCATCGGCCTCCGGGTCCTTGCCTGTGCCCGTGCCAGCATCCATGGTGACCTCCTGCCGCGGAAGGCGGATCGTCCGACTCCGACGGTTCTGTTCCATTCAACCGTCCCCGGCCTGCCGCCGGAAGAGCACGAGGCATCCCGGCGCGGAATTCGACCCGGCCGCGCAACCGGTTCGCCGTGCCGGCGCGCAGGTCTCGCAGCCCCTCTCCCACCCGGCGTCCGAACGCCTTCGCTAGTCTCGGGGGATGAGCTTCTTCGAGCGCCACCGTCTGCCCGCGCTCGCGACTGCCGCTGTTCTCGTCGTCGTCCTGGCCGGGGCGGCCCTCGTCGGCGCCGCCGTGCGCACCGAACCCGCCACGGCGGCCCCCACGACGCCCACCGCCACGAACGAGATCGACCTGGCCGGCTTCGAGCCGGGCCGCATCATCAGCGACTACACCTTCTTCAACGCCGACGCGATGACCGAGCAGCAGGTGCAGTCGTTCCTGCTGTCCCGCAGCTGCATCCGCAGCGACAGCTCGCCCTGCCTCTGGGAGTACCGCGAGAGCACCGTCGACCAGCCCGCCGCCGGTGCGGGCCACTGCGCCGCCTATCGCGGCGCCGAGAACGAACACGCGAGCACCATCCTCAGCAAAGTCGCCGAGGCCTGCGGCATCAGCCCCCGCGTTCTGCTGGTGCTGCTACAGAAGGAGCAGTCCCTGCTCAGCCGGCCCACCGAGTCCGGCTACCTGCGCGCGACCGGCTACGGCTGCCCCGACACGGCGGACTGTGAGACCGAGTACTTCGGTTTCTTCAATCAGGTCTACAACGCGGCCTGGCAGTTCCGGCAGTACACCCAGGAGCCCGACCGCACCTACATGATCGGCGACACCGAGGTGGGCTACAACCCCGACGCCGCGTGCGGCGCCAGCACCGTCGACATCCAGAACCAGGCCACCGCCAACCTGTACAACTACACGCCGTACCAGCCCAACGAGGCGGCCCTCGCCGACCCCGACAGTGACGGCGACGGATGCTCCACCCACGGCAACCTCAACTTCTGGCTGTTCTACACGGCCTGGTTCGGCTCCGGCGACCCCGACCCGTACCCGGATGCCCTCGGCTCCTGCCTCAACTACCGCCTCGGCCAGCCCTGCCGGGTGCCCGAGCTGATCCCGTCGCTCTAACCCCCGCGTCAAGCTCAGGAGGAACCATCGTGGACGTCCCCACCGGCCGCCATCTCGTCTACCAGACCAGCCTCATGAGCGCCCTACTCGACGGCGTCTACGACGGCGACACCACCGTGGCCACCCTGCTCGAGCACGGCGACTTCGGCCTGGGCACCTTCAACGCGCTCGACGGTGAGATGCTGATCCTCGACGGCGTCTGTTACCGGATGCGGGTGGACGGCACGGTGGCGCCCGCCGCGGGCGCCGACCTGAGCCCGTTCGCCGTGGTCACCGAGTTCGTCCCCACGGTGACCATCCCCGTCGCCGGGCCCGCCACCCGCGATCAGGCGGTGGCGCTCATCAACGAACGTCTGCAGAGCGCAAACTACCTCTACGCGGTGCGACTGACCGGCGAGTTCGAGTGGGTGCGGGTGCGGGCGGTGCAGCGGCAGGAGAAGCCGTACCAGCCCATGTCGGAGGCCATCCGGGGCGAGAAGACCCTGGAGTTCGGCAGTTCCACCGGCGTCGTGGCGGGCTTCCGCACCCCGCTCTACGGGCAGGGCATCGGGGTGCCCGGCGGGCATGTGCACTTCATCGACGCTGACCGGCAGCATGGCGGTCACGTGCTCGACTTCGCGCTGCTCTCGGGCACCATCGAGATCTGCATCGGCACCGACCTGCACCTCGAACTGCCGCTCACCGCCGAGTTCAAGTACGCCGACCTCAGTCCAGACAATCTCGCCGACCAGATCGAGCAGACCGAAAACCACCGCTGAGCGCCGCGCGAGGCTCGCCTCGCAGGATCTCGACAGGCTCGATCAGCGGATGGTCGCGCCCGCCTCGCGGGTCGAGCTTGTCGAGATCCCGCAAGCCGACCTCGTGCCGCAACCAAAGGAACCCGTCAGACCTCCGGCGCGTGGCCCGGCCAGAGCGCCGCATCCAGCCCACGTTCGAGCTTGGCGATCGTCTCCATGTCCGGCCAGGCCCGCCCCTCCAGGATGCCGATGAGGGTGGCGTGGTTCATGCCGCAGACCTCCGCGGCACTGCGAATGCTCCGCAACCCGATGGCGCGCCGCAGGTTCGCCGCGAACGCCCGCGCGACCTCCCCGATGGCGTCGCGGGCGGGCCCGTCCGGCCACGCCGCGACCAGCTCGTTCGGTTTCAGGCGCATGGTGCGGGACATCTCCCCAGCGTAGGCCGCTCGGGCAGGTCCGGATCACAACCCTGCGTCTAAGCCGGCGAGCGCCAGCTACTCACCATCGCGCCAGGGCGTTTCTCGCGAACCTGTCTCTGCTCATCCTCGACGAGGCCGCACCGAGCTGTTGGTGCAACCGCACCCGCCGCCGAGGTCGCACCCACGTCCTAGCCCTGCCTCGCGCTCGCCCGACACCCAGCCACCATCCGGGCTAGGTTGCGTAACTCCTGCAGTTTTCAGGCCCGTCCGGGCACCGCCGCCCAATTCCGCGGACATCCGAACCGGCGAGAGGCGAATTGCAGGAGTTGTGCACACACGGCCGGCCGCGCTTAGGTGACCGTGGGTTTGATACCGGAGCACCCGGCGTTTGTGAACGCGGGTGCCCTGGCCTGTGACGGATCGAACGAGCGGACTAGAAGTCCCAGTCGTCGTCTTCGGTGTTGACGGCCTTGCCGATGACGTACGAGGAACCCGACCCGGAGAAGAAGTCGTGGTTCTCGTCGGCGTTCGGTGAGAGCGCCGACAGGATCGCCGGGTTCACGTCGGTGACGCTCTTGGGGAACATGGCCTCGTAGCCGAGGTTCATCAGCGCCTTGTTGGCGTTGTAGTGAAGGAACTTCTTCACATCCTCGGTCAGTCCGACCTCGTCGTAGAGGTCCTGCGTGTACTGCACCTCGTTCTCGTACAGCTCGTACATGAGGTTGAAGGTGTAGTCCTTGATCTCGTCGCGACGCTCCTGCGTGGCGCCCTCGAGACCCTTCTGGAACTTGTAGCCGATGTAGTAGCCGTGCACGGCTTCATCCCGAATGATCAGGCGGATGAGGTCCGCCGTGTTGGTGAGGCGGGCGCGGCTGGAGAAGTACATCGGCAGGTAGAAGCCCGAGTAGAAAAGGAACGACTCGAGCAACACCGAGGCGACCTTGCGCTTGAGCGGGTCGTCGCCCTGGTAGTAGTCCATCACGATGGACGCCTTCTTCTGCAGGTTGACGTTCTCCGTCGACCAACGGAACGCCTCGTCGATCTCCTTCGTGGACGCGAGTGTCGAGAAGATCGAGGAGTAGCTCTTCGCGTGCACCGATTCCATGAACGCGATGTTCGTGTAGACGGCTTCTTCGTGCGGGGTGATCGCATCGGGGATCAGCGAGACGGCGCCGACGGTGCCCTGGATGGTGTCGAGCAGGGTGAGCCCGGTGAACACTCGCATGGTGAGCTGCTGCTCCACCGGCGTGAGCTGGTTCCAGGACTGCACGTCGTTGGAGAGCGGGATCTTCTCTGGCAGCCAGAAGTTGTTGACGAGGCGGTTCCAGACCTCGACGTCTTTCTCGTCTTCGATCTTGTTCCAGTTGATCGCGTCAACGTGTGAGACGAGCTTGAGCTTGTCAATCATTTCTTAGTCCTCTTGTGGTGGTGCACCGTTGGTCGAGCCTGTCGAGACCTCGAGATCACGAGATCTGCTTTCGTGGTCTCGACAAGCTCGACCAACGACTTATTTTCGCTATGAAATCAAAGCGCGCAGCTGACGCAGCCCTCAACCTCGGTCCCCTCGAGGGCCATCTGGCGCAGGCGGATGTAGTAGATGGTCTTGATGCCCTTCTTCCACGCGTAGATCTGCGCGCGGTTGATGTCACGGGTCGTGGCGGTGTCCTTGAAGAACAGCGTCAGCGAGAGGCCCTGGTCCACGTGCTGGGTGGCAGCGGCGTAGGTGTCGATGACCTTCTCGTAGCCGATTTCGTAGGCATCCTGGTAGAACTCGGTGTTGTCGTTCGTCATGAACGGCGCCGGGTAGTACACCCGGCCGAGCTTGCCTTCCTTGCGGATCTCGATCTTCGAGGCGATCGGGTGGATCGACGCGGTCGAGTTGTTGATGTACGAGATCGACCCCGTCGGCGGCACGGCTTGCAGGTTCTGGTTGTAGATACCGTGCGCCATGACAGATGCCTTGAGCTCGGCCCAGTCGGACTGGGTCGGGATCTCAACGGCCGAGTTAGCGAACAGCTCGGCGCCACGCACGGTGCTGGGAGCCCAGACCTGATCGGTGTACTTGTCGAAGAAGGCACCGGAGGCGTAGGTCGAGTCCGCGAAGCCCTCGAAGGCAGTGCCGCGCTCGATGGCGATCTTGTTCGAGGCGCGCAGGGCGTGGAAGAGCACCGTGTAGAAGTAGACGTTGGTGAAGTCGATGCCTTCTTCGCTGCCGTAGTACACCCGCTCACGGGCGAGGTAGCCGTGCAGGTTCATCTGGCCCAGGCCGATGGCGTGAGACTTGTCGTTGCCGCTCTCGATCGAACGCACCGACGCGATGTGGCTCTGGTCGGAGACCGCGCTGAGTCCGCGGATCGCGGTGTCGACGACCCGGCCGAAGTCGGGCGCATCCATGGCCAGCGCGATGTTCATCGAGCCGAGGTTGCAGGAGATGTCCTTGCCGATGGTGTCGTAGGAGAGGTCCTCGTTGTACGTGGTCGGGGTGTTGACCTGGAGGATCTCCGAGCACAGGTTCGACATGTTGATGCGGCCCTTGATCGGGTTCGCCTCGTTCACGGTGTCTTCGAACATGATGTACGGGTAGCCGGACTCGAACTGGATCTCGGCGAGGGTCTGGAAGAAGTCGCGGGCCTTCATCTTGGACTTCTTGATGCGCGAGTCGTCGACCATTTCGTGGTACTTCTCGGACACCGAGATGTCCGCGAAGGGCACACCGTAGACGCGCTCGACGTCGTATGGGGAGAACAGATACATGTCCTCGTTGTTCTTGGCCAGCTCGAAGGTGATGTCGGGGATGACCACTCCGAGGGAGAGGGTCTTGATGCGGATCTTCTCGTCGGCGTTCTCCCGCTTGGTGTCGAGGAAGCGCATGATGTCGGGGTGGTGAGCGTGCAGGTACACCGCGCCGGCGCCCTGGCGGGCACCAAGCTGGTTGGCGTAGCTGAAGGAGTCTTCGAGCAGCTTCATCACGGGGATGATGCCGCTGGACTGGTTCTCGATCTGCTTGATCGGCGCGCCGGACTCACGGATGTTGGAGAGCAGCAGGGCTACGCCGCCGCCGCGCTTGGACAGCTGCAGCGAGGAGTTGATGCCGCGGGAGATGGACTCCATGTTGTCTTCGATGCGCAGCAGGAAGCAGGAGACGAGCTCGCCGCGCTGCGCCTTGCCGGAGTTCAGGAAGGTGGGGGTCGCGGGCTGGAATCGGCCGGCGATGATCTCCTCCACGAGGGCGATCGCGAGCTGCTCGTCGCCCTGGGCGAGGCCGAGGGCGGTCATCACGACACGGTCCTCGAATCGCTCGAGGTAACGCTTACCGTCGAAGGTCTTCAGCGTGTACGAGGTGTAGTACTTGAACGCACCGAGGAAGGTCTGGAAGCGGAACTTCTTCGAGTACGCCAGCTCGTTGAGACTGGTGATGAACTCGAAGGTGTACAGGTCGAGCACGGCCTGTTCGTAGTACTCCTTCTCGACCAGGTAGTCGAGGCGTTCGCGCAGCGAGTGGAAGAACACCGTGTTCTGGTTCACGTGCTGCAGGAAGAACTCCCGGGCAGCTTCGCGGTCCTTGTCGAACTGGATCTCCCCGTTCGGTCCGTACAGGTTGAGCATGGCGTTCAGGGAGTGATAGTCCATGTCCAGGCCTGACGGCGGGCTGATCGGGGTGACCTTCACGGCTGTTGCTTCCAAAATTCTTCCAATCCTTCGTGAACGGCGGCTACGTCGTCCGGTGTGCCGAATACTTCAAAGCGATACAGGTGGGGCACACCGCACTTCTGAGCGATGATGTCCCCGGCGAGGCAGAACGCCACACCGAAATTCGTGTTCCCGGCGCCGATGACGCCGCGGATGAGTGAGCGGTTGCGTTTGTCGTTTAGAAAGCGGATGACCTGGCGCGGCACGGCCGGCCCCAGATCGCCGCCGCCGTAGGTCGGCACGACGAGCACGAACGGCTTCCGGGCCACGAGCGGCGCATCCTTGGCGTAGAGCGGGATGCGGGCGGCGGGGCGGCCGAGCTTCTCGACGAACCTCTGGGTGTTGCCGGAGGTGCTCGAGAAGTAGACGATGTCCACGTCTCCGGCGTCGATCTCCCCGGCGGCCCGTTCGGCCGCACCGGCAGTGGACTCGCGAGTGGAATCAGCCTGAAGCAGCATGGGTCCCCTTTTCGTGCGAGTTGTGCGGTCGGCGCCCCCCAGGCGCACTGGCGGTTACGCCAGGCGCGCGGCGAGTTCGTTGATCTTGTCGGGACGGAAGCCCGACCAGTGGTCCTCATCGGTGATGACGACGGGCGCCTGCAGGTAGCCGAGCGCCTTGACGGCCTCGAGTGCGTTCTCGTCGGCCGACAGGTCGAGGATGTTGTACTCGATGCCCTTGTTGTCCAGGGCGCGGTAGGTCGCGGTGCACTGCACGCAGGACGGCTTGGTGTAAACGGTGATTGCCATCGAAGAGGCCTCTCGTATCGTTCTCGTCGTTCAGGACCGTAGGCAAAGCTGTGCGAAATCCGTGGTGAAGACGTAGTTGAAATGTGGTGGAAATGCACCCGTGAAGTGCGAAGTTCTTTGTGAAGCGTTGTGCGATTGCTTGGACTTCAATACTACATCTAGTGATTGCGAATGGGAACAGCCACTACATGCGGGAATTACAATTGTGTACTTATCCACCGACATTCCACCGGTTGTCAACAGGCCGTATCAGTCGAAAGCCGCAGAATCCCGCGGCGCCGGGCTCAGTTATCCACAGGTAGCGGAACGCCCGGATTTCACCCTGTGGAATTCGTCGCCGGGCGCGTCGGGCACGTCGGGCGCGACCGGCGACGGCAGGTGCTCTATCCGCCGGTCGGGAGCGACGGTCGCGGCGGCGGCGCCGTCGACGAACGGATGACCAGCTCTGGCACCATGGGCGGCACTCCCGGTGAGTCCTCGTCGGCGAGCACGGCCAGAAGGGTGAACAGAATGTCCCGGCCTAGGCTGTCGAAGTCCTGCCGCATGGTCGTCAGCGGCGGAGCAAAGTAGGCCGACTCGGGGATGTCGTCGAAGCCGATCACGCTCACGTCTCGCGGCACCGTGAAACCATGCCCGGTGAGAGCGTGCACCAAGCCCAGCGCCATCTGGTCGTTGCCGGCGAATACCGCCGTGAAATCCAACGACGCTCCCTGCTGGGCGAGCGCCGTGCCGAAGCCGAATCCGCTGGCCGGCGACCAGTCCCCCACCATAGGCTCCAGCGCCACCAGCCCGCGGGCAGCCAGCTCGTC
This sequence comes from Cryobacterium adonitolivorans, assembly GCF_004402695.1. Lineage (GTDB taxonomy): Bacteria > Actinomycetota > Actinomycetes > Actinomycetales > Microbacteriaceae > Cryobacterium > Cryobacterium adonitolivorans. Next base: position 277,556 of record NZ_SOFL01000008.1, read on the forward strand.
ACGCCAGCCGCGCACACGTTCGAGCGCATCCATCGAGTCGGCCGGCCCGGCGAGGTGGCGGATGCGGGTGTGACCCAACCCGGCAAGGTGGGCGACAGCGGCCCTGGCCCCGCGGTACTGGTCGATGGCCACACTGTGAAAGCCGCTCCGACCGCTGGAGTCCACCGCGACGAGCGGCACGCCCAGTTCGATCCCCTGCACGGCGTCCAGGGCGCCACGGTGGGCCGCGATCAGCACAATCGCCTCCACGTTCTGGCGCAGCAACAGCTCCACCGCCGATCGAAGCGAATCCGGTTCAGACTTGAGCATGCTGGCCATGCTCACCGCGTACCGCGCATTGCGCGCCGCCTCATTGAAATGGAGCACGGCGCTGGAGGGGCCGTAGTCCGGCCCTCCCGTCGTGATCAGCCCGATGGTGCGCGACCGCCGGGTGACCAGGGCGCGCGCGGCGGGCGAGGGCCGGTAGTTCAGCGCGGCGATGGCCTTCTCCACCCGCTGCCGGGTGGCCGGCCGCACGTTGGGCAGGTCATTGAGCACCCGCGACACCGTCTGATGCGACACCCCGGCGAGCCGGGCCACGTCGAAGATCGTCGCGACGCGCGCCTTATAGTCGTCCGTCACAACCACCTCCTGCAGCCGGTGCGACCGCACCGATGCGCCGAAATCCGCGCACTACTATTCTCTCGACTGCCGAGCCCCTGCATTACCGCCGCAGAGTGGTGAGGAGGCGCTGCAGCACGATGAAGACCAGCAGCAGGGCGCCGATCACGATCTTGGTCCACCAGGAACTCAGGGTGCCCTCGAAGCTGATGATGGTCTGGATGATGCCGAGCACCAGCACGCCGAGCACGGAACCGAGGATGAAGCCGGAGCCTCCGGTGAGCAGGGTGCCACCGATGACGACAGCGGCGATCGCATCCAGCTCCATTCCGACCGCGGTGAGGCTGTATCCAGACAGCGTATAAAAGGTGAAGAGCACCCCACCGAGGGCGGAGCAGAACCCACTGATCACGTAGACGAGCACCCGGGTGCGGGCGACGGGCAAGCCCATCAGCATCGCGGATTGGCCGCCGTTGCCGATGCCGTACACGGTGCGGCCGGTGCGGGTGTAGTGCAGCACGAAGAACGCGATGCCCACCACGATCACGGCGATGATCACGCTGGGAGTGATCATCAGCCCAGGCCCCAGCGGGATACGGGTCTGCGCCATGTCGACGAAGAACGGGTTGGTGATCGAAATCGAGTTCAAGCTGATCACGTAGCAGAGCCCACGGGCCAGGAACATGGCGGCGAGGGTAGCGATGAAAGGCTGGATCTCGAAGAAGTGGATGACCAGGCCCACCAGCATCCCGAGGGTGGAGCCCACGACGAGCACGATGACGATCACGGCAAGCGGTGGCCAGCCGGCCCGCAGCAGCGACGCCGCGATCATGGTGGACAGGGCCACCACCGACCCCACCGACAGGTCGATACCCCCGGTCAGGATTACGAAGGTCATGCCGACCACAAGCACCAGCAGGAAGGAATTGTCGATCAATAGGTTGAGCAGCATCTGCACCGAAAGGAAACCGCGGTACCGGGTGGCTCCGACGCCCCACATGGCGATGAGCAGAACCAGGGTCACCAGCACCGGGGTGTACCGCGAGCCGAGGTCGAACCGGCGGCGCGACGGCACGAACTTGGGGCGGGCGGTGGTCGGGTCGATCGTGCGGATGCTCATGAGAGGACCCCTCCGGTGGAAGTCGTGACGGGTCTGCGGCGGAGCGACCCGAGGCGCGTTTGGAGGGCGGGTGACTGCAGCAGGCACACGATGATCACCACGAGGGCCTTGAAGACCAGGGTGATTTCGGGGGCGATGCCGACGGTGTAAACCGTGGTGGTGAGGGTCTGGATGATTGCCGCGCCGATCAAGGTGCCGCCGAGCGAGTATCGTCCGCCGGCCAGCGAGGTGCCGCCGATCACGACGGCGAGGATGGCGTCCATCTCGATCCAGAGGCCGGCGTTGTTGGCGTCGGCGGCGGTCACGTTGGAGCTGATCATCAACCCGGCTATTCCGGCGCACAGACCGCTGAAGATGTAGACCATCCAGATGATGCTGCGACTGCGCACGCCGGCGATGCGGCTGGCCTGGGGGTTGATGCCCACGGATTCGATCAGCAGACCGAGCGCGGTCTTGCGGGTGAGCAGTGCGGCGAGGGCGAACATCCCCAGGGCGATGACGATCGACGCGGGCAAAGCGAGCCAGTATCCGCCGCCTATCACCTTGTACGGTGCCGAGTTGATGGTGACGATCTGGCCCTCGGTGATGAGCATCGCCAGCCCCCGGCCGGCCGTCATCAGGATAAGCGTCGCGATGATGGGCTGGATACCGATCACCGACACCAGGAATCCGTTCCAGGCGCCGAGCACGAGGGCCAGCATGATGGAGATGCCGACCGCTGCCAGCACCGTGGTCGGGCTGTTCGGGTCGGAGGAGCCGGCGATGATCGAGCAGGCCAGGGCACCGGAAATGGCGACGACCGCACCGACCGACAGGTCGATACCGCGGGTCGCGATCACCAGGGTCATGCCCAGCGCCACCAGCAGGGTGGGTGCTCCGTTGCGGAGGATGTCGATCAGGCTGCCGAAGAGGTGGCCGTCCTGCAAGCGAATGGAGAAGAACGAGGGGTAGACCGCCACGTTCAGCACGAGAAGGCCCAGGAGGGTGACGATCGGCCAGAACAGTCTGTGCTTGAGAGCCTTGCTGACTGTGGGGTTCATGATTCTGCTCCGCTCGCGATGAGGGTCATGATCTGACCCACCGTGACGTCGTCGTTGACGATGTCGGCAACCTTTTCCCGGTCACGCATCACAACGATGCGGTGGCTGAGGCGCAGCACCTCCTCCAGCTCGGCTGAAATGAAAACCACCGACATCCCGTTCTCGGCCAGATCTGAGACGAGCTTCTGAATCTCGGCCTTGGCACCCACGTCGATGCCGCGGGTGGGTTCGTCCAGAATCAGCAGGCGTGGGGCGACGGCCAGCCACCGGGCCAACAGCACCTTCTGTTGGTTGCCGCCGGAGAGGTTTTTCACAATGGCGTCCGGATCCGGTGGGCGGATGTTGAGGGCCTGGATATAGCTGGCCGCGAGCTCGTCCTGTCGCTTCCTGGGGATGCGCCGGAACCAGCCCCGGTCGGCCTGCAGTGCGAGCACGATGTTGTCGCGCACGCTGAGGTCTTCGATGATGCCCTCGCTGCGCCGGTTCTCCGAGGAGTAGGCGATGCGGCTCTTCAGGGCCAGGCGCGGGGTGCGCAGCCGGAGCGCACGCCCCCCGATCTTGAGTTCACCGTGGTCGGGCCGGTCCGCGCCGGAGAGCAGCCGGGCCAGTTCGGTGCGGCCGGAGCCGAGCAACCCGGCCAGGCCCACGACCTCACCCTCGTAGACGTCGAGGTCAACGGGGGCAATGGAGCCCTTGCGACCCAGGCCGATCGCCTGCACGAAGGGCATTTCCTCGCTCTCCTCGCTGATCGGGGCGCGGGCCTTGCGGTCGAGGTCAGAGAGCACGGCGATGTCCTTGCCGATCATCTTGTGCACGAGCTCGATGCGCAGGATCTCGTCGGTGAGGTATTCGCCAACGAGCTGGCCGTTGCGCAGCACGGTGAGCCGGTCGGAGATCTCGTAGACCTGCTCGAGGAAGTGCGAGACGAACAGGATCGCCACGCCGTCCTCTTTGAGCGAGCGGATGACGCGGAACAGTTCGGAGACCTCGTCGACGTCGAGGCTGGAAGTCGGTTCGTCGAGGATGAGCACCTTCGCCTGCACGTCGATCGCGCGGGCGATGGCCACGAGCTGCTGCACCGCCAGGGAGTGTGAGCCGAGCTGCGATGCCGGGTCGATGTCGAGGTTCAGTCCGTCGAGGATCTCTGCCGCCCTGGCCCGCATGGCCCTCCAGTCGATCGCGGCACCGCGGCGCGGCTCCCGGCCGAGCATGATGTTCTCGGCCACCGAGAGGTTGGTGAGCAGGTGCACCTCCTGATACACCGTGCTGATGCCGGCCTCCTGCGCCTGCGCAGGCCCGCTGATCACGAGCGGCTTTCCGTCGAGCATGATGCTGCCGGAGTCGATCGGATAGACACCGGTGAGCGCTTTGATCATGGTCGACTTGCCGGCGCCGTTCTCCCCCATCAGCGAATGCACCTCGCCCGGGAACATGCGGAAGTTCACCCGGTCGAGCGCCTTCACGCCGGGGAACGAGATTGAGATGTTCGTCATGTCGACGACGGGGGCCTGAGTGGTCATGCCTGGCTCTCTTCATTGAGACGGATGGCGGTCTGGGACTGCGGGCGATGCCTGTTGCGCTGTCGCCGCGGGCCGGCCCCGGTTGGGTGTCGGCCCGCGGCGAGCGGGTGGTGCCAATCTGGTGGTGCGGGTGGTGCCGTGTGGCTAGTACTGCCGGTCCGGCAGGGCCGCGATAGCCTCTTCCTGTGTGAAGGTGGTCTCTTCAGTGACGATGCGGGTCTCAACCTCTTCGCCGGCCACCACCTTGTTCACGATGTCGACCAACTGCTTGCCGAGCAACGGCGAGCATTCCACGATGAAGTTGATCTTGCCATCTGCCAGCGCCTGCATGCCGTCCTTGACCGCGTCGATCGTCAGGATCTTGATGTCGACGCCCGGCTTCAGGCCGGCCGCCTCGATGGCCTCGATCGCGCCCAGGCCCATGTCGTCGTTGTGTGCGTAGATCAGGTCGACGTCAGGGTTGGACTTCAGCAGCGCCTCGGTGACCTGCTTGCCGCCGGAGCGGGTGAAGTCACCCGTCTGGCTGGCCACGATCTCGAACTTCGGGTCGCTGCCGATAACATCGGCGAAACCCTCAGCACGGTCGATAGCCGGCGCTGAACCGGTGGTGCCCTCAAGCTGGATGATCTTGACGGCGTCGGCGTCGGCGAACTCCTCGGTCGCCCAATTTCCCGCCTTCTTGCCCTCTTCGACGAAGTCGGAGCCGAGGAACGAGACGTACAGCGAAGTGTCCGCCGAGTCGACCGAACGGTCGGTCAGCACAACGGGGATATCGGCGTCCTTGGCTTCCTTGAGCACGGTGTCCCAGCCGGACTCGACCACCGGCGAGAACGCGATGACGTCAACGCCCTGCTGGATGTAGGAGCGGATGGCCTTGATCTGGTTCTCCTGCTTCTGCTGCGCATCGGAGAACTTCAGTTCGATACCCGCGTCTTCAAACGCCGCCTGGATGTCTTTCGTGTTGGCTGCGCGCCAGCCGCTCTCCGCGCCTACCTGGGAGAATCCCACGATGAGATCTTCGGGGGCGGGTGCGTCGCCCGCGCCCGTCGAGGAGTCGGCGCCCGACGCACAACCGGCCAAAGCCAGGAGCATCGCTCCGGCAGCAGCCATACCAATAATTTTCTTCATCTAACCAAACCTCCTTGTTTAGTTTCCCGGCGGTACCGCGCTGCGTGCCTTGGTGCCGGGAGCGGTCGATTCTGACCGTTGTGGGAATGTTAGCGCTCACAAGTTAGCGCTCACAACCCCTATTTCATGCCAATTTCATCACGAGCGGCGGCCCATGCCCATCGCACCACCCCGCGCCGCAGGCACCACACCCGGACAACATCCGCATCGCCGCGCGGCGGCGCTCGTGCTCACGGCACACGTTACGTTTCACGGCCGCGTTGAGTGTGGCGGCCCGCGTTGAGTGTGGCGGCCCGCGTAACGACACGGGCCGCGGCACACAATACGTGCCGCGAACGGATGCGATCAGGCGCGGGGCACTCCCCGCTCGGTGAGGAAGCCGTGGAAGCGGGTGGGTGAGAGTGCGAGGTCCCAACCCCAACGGTCAAAGCTCGACACCCGGGCCCGTAACGCGTCCTCGCGCTGCTTTTCCCGCCAGACCACCGCACTCGGGTCACGATCGCCGAGGACTGGTCCCGTGCCGTACTTGAGGAAACCGTCGAATTCGCCGATCTTGCGCACCCGGCGCCAGAAGAAGTCCACCCAGGCATCTCCGCCGAGGATGTCGGGAAAGCACACCTGCAGCTCCGGGGCGGCGAAGCCAAGCTGGAAGATGCGCACCCGGCTCAGCGTCTCCCCCGGGTTCGCCGCCAGCGGGTTCGCGAAGGCGATCGCCTGTTCGGCGCGCATCCGGCCGGTGCGCGGATTCACGACCGCAAGCTCTAGGTAGAGGTCTTCCTTGCTCAGCGCGGGGCGCCCCGGGATGTGCCCTCTCCGAGCCTGCTTGAGCTCCCGCTCAACCCGGGCCTGCTCAACACGCAGCGCGTGATCCACCATCGTCACTCCGGCGAGGAGGGTCGACGTCGTCGCAACATCCACCAGCGTGCGGGCGAGAGAGGTCACCCGGCACCCCTCGATGACCTGGATATCTACCGGCGACGGCCCTCGATGGCTGGTGATGAATCGTGCGCTGCTGCCGCCGATCGCGCCAGGCGTACTGACATGCACCGTGGCCGGCCAGGGCCCAATTAGCGGCAGCCCGTGCAGTACGGCCGCAGACTGATGCGACAAGACCAGCGGCTCTCTGGCGGCCAGAGCGGTCGCTTTCACCAGCAAGCTGTACCGCTGATCGACACCCGCTGCGCGCCAACGCTCTTCCGCCACGTACACGCCGCGGCGGATACTGTGCAGCACGCCCTCCGCGCACAGGGTGTGCAGGCGGCGCGAGGAGACTCCAGCCTCTCGCAGGGCCCCGGCCGGAAGAAGACCGCCATGCCGAGCGCCGACCACTTCAGCGAGGCGGAGAGCCGGATGACGGCGACTGGTACCCGAAGGATCGTCTGCGTTCGATCGGCTGGACGGCGAGGGCTGGAGGTTGGACATACGGCAGCTTCACGCGCCGTGCACCGACAGCAACGCACCGTCCAGGAACCGGTGCGGAGATCGCGTCATCGCTCTCTGTGGAGGACGCGCGCCTGCCAGGCCTTCCCTGCTCCGCGTGTGCTCCACCCAACGGCTCGCCCGCCCCGGCGGCACGCAATAGCCCCCGCGGCACGCACCGACCCCGGCGGCACGTGCTCTACCGCGGGCCACCACACACAACGAGGGCCGCGAGACATGGGGCGGGCCACCGTGCGGAGCCAGAAGCCGCGGCGGGCACACAAAGACCGCCGGCCCCGCATCCGAAGAGGCGGGGCCGGCGGCCGGGAAAGGCGTGGTGCCTAGCGTCCGCCGGAGCGACGCTTGTTGTAGACGTCGAAGGCGACGGCCAGGAGCAGCACGAGGCCCTTCACGGCCTGCTGCCACTCGATGCCGATGCCCATGATCGACATGCCGTTGTTCAGCACACCGATGATCAGACCACCGATGATGGCGCCACCGATGGTGCCGACACCACCCTGCACGGCGGCTCCACCGATGAAGGCAGCGGAGATGGCCTCGAGCTCGAAGCCGTCACCGGCCTTCGGACCGGCCAGGTTCAGGCGGGCGGTGAAGATCAGGCCGGCGAGGGCAGCGAGCACGCCCATGTTCACGAACAGCCAGAACGTCACGTTGCGGGTCTTGACGCCCGACAGCTCAGCGGCATGCAGGTTGCCACCGATCGCGTAGATGTGACGACCGAAGACGCTGCGGTTCATGATGATGCCGTAGACCAGGATCAGCACGGCCAGCACGATCAGCGTCACGGGGATGCCCTTGTAGGAGGCGAGGGCGTAGGCGAACATGCCGATACCGGCGGTGATGAGCACGAGCTTGCCGATGAACCAGACCAGCGGTTCGGTTTCCTGGCCGTACGCGGCACGGCCACGACGGGTGCGCACCTGCTGCACGATCAGGGCGATGATCGCCAGCGCGGCGACACCCAGGGTGAGCGGATCCAGCTCAAACTCGCCGAAGACATCCGTGAGGAAGCCGTTGCCGAGGGCACGGTACTCGGCCGGGAATGAACCGATGTTCGCGTTGCCGAGTACTGCGAGCGCCAGACCGCGGAAGATCAGCATTCCGGCCAGCGTCACGATGAACGCAGGGATCCCCACGTAGGCGATCCAGAAGCCCTGCCAGACCCCCACGAGGGCACCGACGAGGAGCGACAGGATGATCGAGAGCCACCAGGGCAGGCCCCAGGTCACCGCGAACACACCGGACATGGCACCGACGAAGGCGGCGACCGAGCCGACCGACAGGTCGATGTGGCCGGCGATGATGACCATCACCATGCCGACCGCGAGAACGAGGATGTAACCGTTCTGCACGATCAGGTTCGAGATGTTCTGCGGCCGCAGCAGGATGCCGTCGGTCAGGAAGCTGAACAGCACGACCACCACGATCAGAGCGACGAAAATGCCGTTCTTGCCGAGGTCGGCGATGACGTGGCTGACCCAGGCCCCCGCCTTGGAGTTGCTGGGATTGACTTGTGCACCTTCGGGCGTGTTGCTCGCCGGCTTGGTTTCGAGATCACTCATTTTGACGTTTCTCCTATTCCGATAGCGCCGACGCTAACGGGCCTTTTCCATGGTCATGTGCTTGATAAGGGTCTCCGGGGTGGCATCATTGATCGGGAATTCTCCCGTGATGCGCCCCTCGGAGAGGGTGTAAATGCGGTCGCAGATGCCGATCAGCTCTGGCAGCTCCGACGAGATCACGATGACGCCCTTGCCCTGTGCGGCGAGGGCGTTGATGATCGCGTAGATCTCGTACTTGGCGCCGACGTCGATACCGCGGGTGGGTTCATCCAGGATCAACACGTCAGGGTTCGAGTAGATCCACTTCGACAGCACGACCTTCTGCTGGTTGCCGCCGGAGAGTTTCCCCGTTTTGGCCAGCACGGTCGGCGCCTTGATGTTCATGCTCGTGCGGTACTCGTTGGCGACCTTGAATTCTTCGTTGTCATCAACCAGTCCGCCCTTGACAAGCTTGCCCAGCGAGGCCATCGAGATGTTACGCTTGATGTCCTCGATGAGGTTGAGGCCATAGGTCTTGCGGTCCTCGGTGGCGTACGCGATGCCGTTGTCGATCGCCTCGGTGACCGTGCGGGTCTTGATCTCCTTGCCGGCCTTGAACACCTTGCCGGTGATGCGGCTACCGTAGCTGCGGCCGAACAGGCTCATCGCGAACTCGGTGCGCCCGGCGCCCATGAGCCCGGCGATTCCCACAATCTCGCCACGTCGCACGTTCAGGTTGACGTTGTCGACCATGACCCTGAACGGGTCCTGGGGGTGGTGCGCGGTCCAGTCCTCGACCCGCAGGATTTCCTCGCCGATGTTCGGCGTGTGGTCCGGGTAGCGGTGCTCGAGGTCGCGGCCGACCATGTCCTTGATGATGCGGTCTTCTGTCACGTCGACCTTGGCGATCGTCTCGATGGCCTTGCCATCGCGGATGACCGTGACGGCGTCGGAGACCTTCTTGATCTCGTTCAGCTTGTGGCTGATAATGATCGACGTGATGCCCTGACCCTTGAGGTGCAGCATCAGGTTGAGCAGGTGGTCCGAGTCCTCGTCGTTGAGGGCGGCCGTCGGCTCGTCCAGGATGAGAAGCTTCACCCGCTTGGAGAGCGCCTTGGCGATCTCCACGAGCTGCTGCTTGCCGACACCGATGTCCATGATCTTGGTCGTGGGGTTCTCCCGCAGGCCCACGCGGGCGAGCAGCTTGACGGCCTCGGTGTTGGTCTTGTTCCAGTCGATCAGGCCGAAGGCGCCGCGCTGTTCGTTGTTGAGGAAGATGTTCTCCGCGATGGAGAGGTAGGGACTCAGTGCGAGTTCCTGGTGGATGATGACGATGCCCTTGGCTTCGCTGTCCCTGATGTCCTTGAATTCAACGACCTCGTCTTCAAAGACAATGTCGCCGGTGTAGGTGCCGTGCGGGTAAACGCCGCTGAGCACCTTCATCAGCGTGGACTTACCCGCGCCGTTCTCACCGCAGATGGCGTGAACTTCGCCGCGAGCAACGTTGAGCGTCACGTCCTGCAGCGCCTTGACGCCGGGGAAGGTCTTGGTAATACCGCGCATCTCGAGGATGTTGGTGGTCACGTGCGTTCCTTTCTTAGGTCTATACGTTGTAGTGACCGGCCGGCGGGGGCAAGTCGCCCCGCCGGCCGGTCACGAACACGTGACTGTTAGCCGTCGATCTCGGCCTGGGTCCAGTAGCCGCTGTCGACCAGCTGCTCCGTGATGTTGTCCTTGATCACGATCGAGGAGTCGAGGAGGTAGGAGTCCACAACCTTCACGCCATTGTCGTAGTCAGTGGTGTTGTTGATCTCCGGCTCGCTACCGTTCAGCAGGGCGAGGGTCATCGAAACGGCGACCTCGGCCAACTTGCGGGTGTCCTTGAAGATGGTGCCGTACTGCTCGCCGGCGACGATGGCCTTGACCGAGTCGAGCTCGGCGTCCTGGCCGGAAATCGCGGGCCATTCCGGGCCCACCGCGTAGCCGGAGCCCTCGAGGGCAGAAATGATGCCTCGCGAGATGCCGTCGTACGGGGAGAGCACGCCGTTGACGACGCTGCCGTCAGAGTACGTCGACGTCAGGATGTTCTCCATGCGGCTCTGTGCCTCTTCTCCATCCCAACGCAGGGTTGCAACCTGCTCGATGTCGGTCTGGCCGCTCTTGACCACGATGGTCTTGGCGTCGATCAGCGGCTGGAGGACATCCATCGCGCCGTCGTAGAAGAAGAACGCGTTGTTGTCGTCCAGTGAACCGGCGAACAACTCAACGTTGAACGGGCCGGCCGGGGCACCCTCGATGGGCGTTCCGTCCAGCTCGACCAGGCCGAGGCCGTTCAGCAACGACCAGGCCTGCTGCTGGCCGACCTTGAAGTTGTCGAACGAGGCGTAGTAGTCGACGTTCTCGGTGTCGCGAATCAGGCGGTCGTAGGCGATGACGGGGATGTCGGCGTCTGCGGCGTCCTGAAGCACGCTGGTGAGGGTGGTGCCGTCGATGGAGGCGACGATCAGGGCCTTGGCACCCTTGGTGATCATGTTCTCGATCTGCGAAACCTGCATGGGGATGTCGTCCTCTGCGTACTGCAGGTCGACGGTGAAGCCCTCGGCTTCGAGCTGCTCCTTGACGGCGTTACCGTCGTTGATCCAGCGCTCGGAGGACTTCGTGGGCATTGCGACGCCGACAAGTCCGCCGTCGCCCCCGCCCTCGCCAGAGTCTCCTCCGCTGGAGCAGGCTGCCAGGGAAATAACCATGGCACCGGCTGCCAGGGTCGCGAGGAAAGCTTTCTTCTTCACTGTGGTTCCTTTCATATTTTCAATCGACTTTGATGTCAAATGGGTCAAGTGAGTGGTGCGTGTGTGATTTACAGGCCTTGCGCCAGGCGGTAGTACGCCTGGTTCCAACGCACCTCGCGGGAGAAGTCCCGCAGGGTGGTGGTCTCATCGATCACGAGAAGCTCGGTGTGAGCGATCT
>NZ_SOFL01000032.1 GCF_004402695.1 Cryobacterium adonitolivorans
ATCAACCGAATGGTCGACAACGGCGGAATCCGGCCCGTTTTCTTCGGCGGCAACGGCGCCGTGCTGGCACTAGGCGACAAGATCCGCTGCTTCACCCCGATGCAACGCACAGCCATCACCGCCCGCGACGGGGGCTGCATCATCCCCGGCTGCACCTGCCCACCCCAATGGACCGAAGTGCACCACGTGACGCCCTGGCCGCACGGCGGCCCGACCAACGTCGACAACGGGGTACTGCTGTGCTGGTACCACCACCACAACATCGACACGTCGGGGTGGCACATCCACATGACCCTGGGCATGCCCGAAGTACAAGCACCACACTGGATCGACCCCACCGGCACCTGGCGAAAACCACACCAGCACCAAGCGCACGACCCCAAANCACCCCACACCGAGTGATTGTGCGTCACGCGGTGGCGCCACTCGGCGGAGTCGGCAAGCTAGCCCGCTGGTGTGCTTCCAGCGTTGATCCGCAGCATCACTCGCTGCTTCGCGCCGGAACGGCCCAGACGTTCGATGAACATGAAAACACGGTATTCCGCACGATACTTCCCGCCGAAGACCCTGGTGAGCAGTGCCCGGCTCGGATCGTCGTCGACGATCACCGCGCGGGCCTCGACGGTGACGGCGTCGTCCCGCACCGCGCCGGTGCGGGAACACGGACGAAGGTGCACCCGGGAGTCGTTGGCCAGGCGCTTGACCTTGCCGCTCTCCTTCGGTGTTGTGACGATGAGATCCGCACCATCCGCAGCGATCCACACCGGGGTAGACACGGGTTCACCCGTCCGGCGGAAGGTGGTCAGGGAGACGAAGCGTTCGTCGGCAATACCGGCAAGCGTTGCAGCGATGGAATCGGGCATTCCCACACTCTAAGCTGCCGGGTGTCCCAATCACAATGGAATCCAGGAGCCGTCATGTCGCAGGAAACGAATGTCTGAGCCGATCATTGCCGTTGTCGGTGCCGGGGCTGTTGGCGGCCTACTCGCTGCGCTGCTGGACCGCGCCGGCGTCGAGGTCGTGGCCGTCGCCAGGCCCGAAACCGCTCGAGCGATCGAGGCGGAGGGGATCACCATCCAGAGCCGGCACTTCGGCGACGGTGTCTCACGGATCACGGCGGTGACCGAGATTCCCGACGGTGCCAACGTCATTCTCGCCACCAAGGCCTTCGCCCTGCCCGCCGTGGCCGGCTCACTCGCGCACGCGCGGCCCGCCGAGGTGATCTCCCTGCTCAACGGCATCGAACACCTCGCGATCCTCCGCGAGGATGCGCCGGGAGCCTTGGTCGCCGGAGCGTCGGTCGCGGTGGAATCGACGAGGCTCAGCCCCACCGTGATCGAGCATCGCAGCCCGTTCCTGCGCCTCACCGTGCCGGCCCACGCCGCCGAATCCGGCATCACTGCCGCCTGGCGCACGGCCGGCCTCGACGTCACGATGGGCGGCACCGATCAGGAAGTGCTCTGGGCCAAACTTCGTTTTCTCGCTCCGATGGCCCTGCTCACCTCGTACTGGCGGTTGCCGATCGGCGCCGCGCTCGAGCGCGACACGGCGCTCACGACCTCGCTCCTGGCCGAAGTGGCCCGGGTCGCCAGCCTGGACGGCGTGCCCACGGACGCCGGGCAGCTGGCCACGGCCCTTACCGCGCTGCCACCGTTCATGCGCTCGTCGCTGCAGAACGATCTGGAGGCGGGGCAACCGAGCGAGCTGGATGCCATCGGGGGAGCCCTGGCCCGCCGCGGCCGCAGTCTCGGTACGGACACGTCAGCTGTGGAGTCGCTGGTGGCAGACCTCACCGCGCGATGACGGCCGGTGCGGCTACATCGCTGGGATGACATCGCGCGCACGCCGGGATGATCTGGGGTTCGGGACCCGGAGGCGGCGCAGGGGGAGCCCTACGCTGTAACCATGCCGGTTCCAGGGTTCTTCACGCGTACCGCCCCTCACCGCTGGGCACTGGAACCCGCGCTCGGTCTCCTCGTGGCCCTGGTGTGGGGGAGCCCGGCCCTCTGGACGGGCCAGACGGCGGCACTGCTGGCGGTCTGGATGTTCGCGATCGCGGTGGGCCTGTCCCGCTTCGCCCCGCTGCTGAGCCTGGCCATCGGCGCCGTCGCGACAATGGCCGTGGTCACTGCCGGAACCGGCTACCTGACCGGGCCGGACGCCGTACCGCTCCTGCTCACCTCCGGCTGCCTGGCGGTCTGGGGCGCTGGACTTCATGGGCGGAGTTGGGTCCGGTACGTCGGCCTGGCCGCAGCGCTGCTCCTCGGCATGCTCGTCACCGTCATCCTCGTGCTGCCCCTGTCGATGCAGGAGGCGCAGGACCTGGACGGGACGCTTCGGTTCTTCGGCGACCTCGGTTTCCGGCTGGCCGGCGGCTTCCTGGCCACGCTTGCGCTCGTGGGCGGCTGGGCGCTGGCGCTGGTCGTGCGCGGCCGGGCCGATCGCCGCAAGGCCGCAGGGCCCGTTGACGCAGACCCCCTGACTCCGGAGACCTGGCTGATGCTCCCGCAGGGGGCACCGACGAGCACGGTGACGCTCGGTATTCCGTTCCGAGGCCTCCTCGGTGCTCCGCACGGTGATCAGTTCGGTGACCGCACCGGTGGCCGGTCCGTTTTCCGCGCCGTCTCCCGGCGCACCCTCACCGTCGACGTCGGAATCGCGGTGGCCTTCTTCCTCTTCTGCCTCATCGTCGACGCCGGCAGCGGCGTCGTGTCGTTCCTCGTGCTGGTCGGCTTCACTGCCGCCCTGGCCGTGCGCCGGCTGTCACCTGGCCTGGCCCTGGCGGTCGCCTGGGTCAGCGCCCTCGCCCAGATGCTGGCCGGGCTGCCGGTGCTCACCGGCAACTTCGCGGTGCTCGCCGTGTTGTACGCCACGACGGCGTACGGCGGCAAGCTGCTGCGTTGGGCCGGACTGGTCTCCGTCGGAGTCGGCGCCCTGCTCGCTGCGGCGTACATCGCCGTCGGACAGCAAGGCGCCATGTCCATCGGCGAGGCCCTCGCGCAGGGCGACCCGGCCGGCCTGGTCTGGTCATTCGTGGCCACCCTGATTGCGAGCGTCGCGGTCCTGGGCCTCTCCTGGACCCTCGGACTGCTCATGCGAACCTGGCAGACCGCCAGGGAGGGCCGGCTCAGCCAGAATCGAGCCGTTGAGGAACAGCGCGTCGCTCAGCGCAGCGTGGTCGTCGAACAGGAACGCAACCGGATCGCCCGCGACATGCACGACGTCGTCGCCCACTCCCTGGCCGTCGTCATCGCCCAGGCCGACGGCGCCCGTTACGCGCGCGCGGCGAACCCCGAAGCGGTCGACGAGGCGCTGACAACGATCTCGACCACGGCGAGGGAGGCTCTGGGCGACGTGCGCATCCTGCTCACCCGACTGCGCCAGGACGCGGCCGACGGACCGCAACCGGTGCTCGCCGACCTGGACCGCCTGGTGGCGCAGATGCAGAGCACCGGGCTCGACATCGAATGGACCACCTCGGGCACGCCCACCACCCTCGGCTCCGGCGCCCAGCTGGCCGTCTACCGGATCGTGCAGGAGGCCCTCACCAACGCCCTCCGGCACGGTGACGCCGACCGGGCGGTATATTTGACCCTCGCCTGGACAGACGGATGGGTTGCGGTGACCATAGACAACGCGGTGCGCCCCAGCCCGGCCGCCGACGCATCCGGCGAGCTCGGCCACGGACTCCCCGGCATGCGCGAACGGGCCCTCCTCACCGGCGGCTCCCTGACCGCGGAGCCCGTCGGTGGCCGTTTCATCGTGGCCGCGCGCCTGCCGGCCATCACCACCACCGCCCTGGTGCGCCCCTCCGTGTTGACCCCCATCCCCGCCACGACCATCGGAGAACACCCATGAGTGACGTCCAACCGGCGGATGCCCAGCGCATTCGGGTCGCCCTCGTCGACGACCAGGCTCTCTTCCGGGCCGGGATCCGCATGCTGGTCTCCTCACAGGCCGACCTCGAGTTCGTCGGAGAGGCCGGCAACGGCGCCGCCGGCGTCACCATGGCAGCGGCCGTTTCCCCCGACGTGATCCTGATGGACATCCGCATGCCCGTGATGGACGGCATCGACGCCACAGCCGCCATCATCGCCGCCGCCGTCGCTGCCGGCCACGCCCCGCCGCGGATCATCGTGCTCACCACCTTCGAACTGGACGAAAGCGCCAGCCGGGCCATCCGTGGAGGGGCGAGCGGCTTCCTGCTCAAGGACGCCGATCCGGAATTTCTGCTCGCCGCCATCCGCACCGTGCACGCCGGCAGTGCTGTCATCGCCGCCTCAGCCACCCGCGAGCTCTTCGCCCACTTCGACGCCCCGGCCCCCGAGCACGAGGTGCCGGTGGCCTTCACAACCCTGACCAGCCGGGAACGAGACATCTTCGCCCTCGCCTCCCTCGGCCTGAGCAACGCCGAAATCGCCGCGGGCGAGTTCCTGAGCGAGGCCACCGTCAAGACCCACATCAGCCGCATCCTGGCCAAACTCTCGCTGCGCGACAGGGTGCAGCTCGTGGTCTTCGCCTTCCAGCACCGCCTCACCCAGTAGCCGCCTCAGCCAGTAGCCGTCCAGCGGATGACCCGGGACCGCAGGGAATCATCCGCACAGCCCTGCGGACTACATCCGGCGCCCGACGCGGCGGCAGGCACCCCGTCGCCATCGCCAGGGCGCGAGCCACCCGGCCGGAACTGGTCTTCGCCGACGAACCCACCGGCAACCTCGACTCACGCAGCGGACGCGAGGTGCTGGCCCTACTCAAGGCGGCGAGTATCGACTACGGCCAGAGCATCGACATGGTCACCCACGATCCCATCGCGGCCAGTTACGCCGACCGCATCCTCTTCCTCGCCGACGGCCGCCTCGTCGAAGACCAGGAACGGTCATCGGCCGAAGAGATCTCCCGCATAGTGCTCGGCATGGAGCAACGCGCATGAACGGCCCCATCCGATCCAGCGGCCCGTCCGATCCGGCCAGGGTGCAGCCACCGGACCACGGTGATCAGCGGCGACGACGTCTCCAGCATCGGCGCGGTGCGGTCGGCACCATCGCCGTCTACGTCAGTTCGATCGTCACCACGAACACCGTCCCGACGATCATCGCCGGCCGCACCCGCACGATCGCCCTGATGCGGTTGATCGGCTCCAGCGCCCGTGATCAGCGCCGCGCGGTGGCCAGGGAAGGACTTCTCGTCGGTGCCTGCGGCGCCGTCCTCGGCGCGATCGTGGGAACGGTGCTTCCCGCCGCCGAACTGTGGATCGCCGTGGCAGCGGGCACCCTGCCGGATCTGCAGTACAGCCTGATCGACCCGTTCCTCGCGCTGCCCGTCGTCGTTGTCGTGCTCTCGACCTGGTGCGCCGCCTGGGTGGGCTCCCGCCGGGTACTCTCGGTCAGCCCGATGCAGGCCGTCGGCGCCGCCCAGGAACGCTCGCTCAAGGAAACGGTCCAGAGGCCGGCCCGCAACGTGATCGCCGTGCTGCTGATCGTGGTCGGGGTCCTGTTCCTGGCCGGAGGCGTCGTCGTAGGCCTGGTGTCCGAGTACGGCGTACTGGTCCTGGCCGTCGGTGCCACCATCGTGCCCGCCCGGCGTGCGGTGTCCGTCGCCCCGGTGACCGCCCTCGCCGCCGGCTGAACGGATGCTGAGGAACTCTTCTCGAAACGGTGATACCCTCTTTGTGTGCTGCTCGGTCTGCTCCTCCTTAGCTGCCGCGACGAGTCCTAATCTGAGGCCTCACTCGTCGCGGAGTCTGTCGTCGGCTGACCACCACTCGCGAGGAGAGATTAGACCATGAAGAACAATCAGGCCGCATCGAATATGCCGGTACACAAATACCGTCCGTACCAGGACCAGTTCAGCGTCGAGCTGCCGGATCGCACCTGGCCGGCCAACCGCATCACCGCCGCACCGCGCTGGTGCGCCGTCGACCTGCGTGACGGCAACCAGGCGCTCATCGACCCGATGAGCCCCGAACGCAAGCGCATCATGTTCGACCTGCTCGTTCGGATGGGCTACAAGGAGATCGAGGTCGGCTTCCCGTCGGCCAGCCAGACCGACTTCGACTTCGTGCGCAGCCTCATCGACGACGGCGCCATCCCGGACGACGTGACCATCCAGGTGCTCACCCAGGCGCGTGAGCACCTGATCCGCCGCACCTACGAGTCCATCGTCGGCGCTAAGCAGGCCATCGTGCACCTGTACAACTCCACCAGTGTGCTGCAGCGCGAGGTTGTGTTCCGCGAGGACAAACAGGGCATCATCGACCTGGCCCTGTTCGGCGCCCGCACCTGCCGGGCCCTCGAGGCCACGGTTCCCGGCACCGCCGTGTACTACGAGTACTCTCCGGAGAGCTTCACGGGGACCGAGTTGGAGTTTGCCGTCGACATCTCCAACCAGGTTATCGAGATCTTCGAGCCGACCCCTGAGCGCAAGGTCATCATCAACCTGCCGGCCACCGTCGAGATGGCCACGCCCAACGTCTACGCCGACTCCATCGAGTGGATGAGCCGGCACCTGGCCCACCGCGAGAACGTCATCCTGTCGCTGCACCCGCACAACGACCGCGGCACCGCGATCGCGGCTGCGGAGCTGGGCTACCTGGCTGGCGCCGACCGCATCGAGGGCTGTCTGTTCGGCAACGGCGAGCGCACCGGCAACGTCGACCTCGTCGCCCTGGGCATCAACCTTTTCACCCAGGGCATCGACCCGCAGATCGACTTCGGCAACATCGACGAGGTCAAGCGCACCGCGGAGTACTGCAACCAGCTGCCCGTTCCCGAGCGCAGCCCGTGGGCCGGCGATCTGGTCTTCACGGCCTTCAGCGGGTCGCACCAGGATGCCATCAAGAAGGGCTTCGAGGCCATGGCCGCCGAAGCCGCCGAGACCGGCTCGAGTGTCGACGACCTGGTCTGGGCGGTGCCATACCTGCCGATCGACCCGAAGGACCTGGGCCGAAGCTACGAGGCCGTGATCCGGGTCAACTCGCAGTCGGGCAAGGGCGGGGTCGCCTACCTGCTCAAGACGGACCACCGCCTCGACCTGCCACGCAAACTGCAGATCGAGTTCTCCGGCGTCGTGCAGGCCAAGACCGACTCCGACGGCGGCGAGGTCACCAGCGATCAGATCTGGGACATCTTCAACGATGAGTACCTGCCCGCCATCCACACCAACCCGGATGCGAAGTGGGGCCGCTTCGAACTGTTCTCGACCCGGACCTCCAGCGACCTGGCCGGCGCGGTCGACCTCACCGTCGACCTGCGCGATTCGGACACCGTCGCCCCGGCCACGGCGACCGGAAACGGCCCGATCGCGGCGTTCCTGGGCATCATGGCCGACCGCGGGGTCGCGATCACCCTGTACGACTACGTTGAGCACGCCATGGCGGCCGGCGGAGACGCCACGGCCGCGGCCTACGTCGAACTCGACGTGAACGGCAAGCGCTTCTGGGGCGTCGGCATCGACCCTGACATCTCGACGGCATCGCTGAAGGCCGTCGTGTCGGCGGTCAACCGCGGCATCAGGGCAGAAGCCGGCGACCGGGAACTGGCCGCCGTCTAACCCGCACGCGGACGCCTGTACGCGGATGGCCCCGGTTTCGACTCTCGTCGGGGCCGGGGCCATGCTGTCGCTGCGTCGGTCTAACTCAGACTCGCATGGCCCGCCGCGCCTGGGTGGACGTGAGCGGCTGTGGTGTCGGCACGGGCTCGCCGGCCGGCTTGCCCAGCACCGCCGTGCAGTCATCGATCGCCTGGGCCAACAGGTCGTAGAGTCGCTCATCGGTGTCGGGAATGCACGCTTCGGCGATTCCCTGCACGGTGATGCGAATGATCGACTCTGCCGTGCGGTCGGTGAACCGGGTACGTGACCACGACCCGACGGACCCCATGAACTCCCGCGCCCAGCGTTCGGTCTGGGGTGCCTTGTCGAACGCCGCCCGCACCTGCTCTGACACGTCGACCGGGGTTCCCTCCGATGACCGCGCCAGGTGCCGTTGACAGTTGAGGATGCCCACGGCCAGGGCCCGCTGGTGATCGGCGCTGACCACCGGCAGACCGGCCGTCGCGGCCCGGAGGGCCACGACGAGACGTACCCGCTGATCGTCGCCGCGCAGTCCGATCACGGAGGGGATCAGCATCATCAGGCGAGATCTGGCGTCATCGGAGGTGCAGTCGTTGACCATGCGCGCCAACGAGGCCAGGACCGGATGTGTGCACGCTGGATGGTCGCTCCACGCCTCACCCGACAGGTGCGACGCGAACTCCATGAAGCACGCTCCGCTGCGTGGGGACTTATGTTTGCCCCTGGAAAGGACAGGCAACAGCTCGGGCGCAGTGCCCTCGTATCGTTTCATGGAGTACCTCCTTGCGACGTGGTTGTGCCTCAATACTGACCCCAGATTCGGGGAAAGGCGAGGCCAAAACCGGACTGGATGATAAATCCTCAGAAAACGATGAGGAAACGAGTCAGTGGTCTCCCTTGAGGGCGGGCTCGGGGACCGCCTGGGCACGCCGCCGGCGCGGCCAGAGACGCAGCGGTGGGATCGAACCCCGCCGGCGCCAGTGCGGCCAACTGCCGATCGCCCGCTGCTGCGGCAGGGTCCAACCGAACCGGGCTGCGAGCACCCGGATGACGGTGGTCGCGAACACGCAGATCAGGGCCGCGACGGTGATCGGCACCTGGAACAGCACCAGGGTGACCAGGAGCCCGCAGCCCACGAGAGCGGCGACGGCATAGAGCGAACCGACGTGCATCATGGCGATCGGCACGTTCAACATCATGTCCCGCAGTGCCGATCCGCCCACCGCGGAGACCACCCCGACGAACAGGGCGGGAATCTCCGGCAGGCCGGCGGCGAGCGCCTTGGTGGTGCCGATCACACCGAACAGGCCGATGGTCACGGCGTCCAGAGTGATGATCAGCGGGCCGAGCCGGTTGAACAGGCTCTGCAACAGCATCCCCAGCAACGCGAACGCCGCCGCGACGGGCAGGTACCAGTTGCTCAGCAGGGCGGCCGGCACCCCGCCGAGCAGGATGTCGCGCAGCAGACCGCCGCCCAGGCCCACGGTGATGCCGATGATCGAGATGCCCAGCAGGTCCATCCGGCGGTCGGTGAACCGGCCGGCGAACATCGCCCCCTGGATGGCGCCGATGGCGACGGCGACGAGGTCGATCCAGAGCGGGATGGCGAAGAGCGGAGTGGGCACCGTCAATATCTACCACGGCCGGTATGTTCTCCGGCGCGGGCGACGGCATCCGCCCGCCGGGGTGGGAGAATTGACCGTGCCCGTTTATCGTGATGAAGCCGTAGTGCTGCGCACCCACAAGCTGGGTGAAGCCGACCGTATCATCACGCTGCTCACCCGCCAGCACGGCAAGGTGCGCGCTGTCGCCAAGGGCGTGCGCCGCACGGCGTCGAAATTCGGCGCCAGGCTCGAGCCGTTCATGGTCGTCGACGTACAGCTCTACATCGGCCGCAGCCTCGACATCGTCAACCAGGCCGAGTCGATCGGCTCCTACGGGGCCGTCATCACCGCCGACTACGGCAGTTACACCGCCGCCAGCGCCATGGTCGAAACCGCGGACAAGCTCACCGAATCCGAGGGGTCGCTGCAGCAGTACCTGCTCCTGGTCGGGGCGCTGCGGTCCCTGTCCAGGCACGAGCACGGCTCCGGCGCCACCCTCAACTCCTACCTGCTGCGGTCCCTGTCCATGGCCGGCTGGGCGCCCAGCTTCCAGGACTGCGCCCGCTGCGGCGCGCCAGGCCCGCACTCGGCCTTCGTGGCCCAGGTCGGCGGCATCGTCTGCGACAACTGCGCCGCCCCGGGCTCGCCCCGCCTCGACCCTGACACCATAGCCCTGCTCAGCGCCCTGCTCACCGGCGACTGGGCCTACACGGCCGGGGCCTCAGACACCACCCACGCCCAGGCCACCGGGGTCGTCGCCGCGTACACGCAGTGGCACCTCGGCCGCGGCCTTCGATCACTGGAGCACGTGCGCCCATGACGCCGAACCCCTTCCGTTCCTCCTCGAGCACCCCATTCACCCACAAGGACGCCGTGCCGTTCAAGCCCGCTGACTGGACCGGGCTCTACCCGCCGGCCCTGCCAGCCAAGGTCGTTCCGGAACACGTCGCCGTCGTTATGGACGGCAACGGCCGCTGGGCCAACGCCAGGGGCCTGTCCAGGGTCGAGGGCCACAAGGCCGGCGAGGCCGCGCTGCTCGACGTGGTCGCCGGCGCCATCCAGATCGGCGTCAAGCACCTCAGCGTGTATGCCTTCTCCACCGAGAACTGGAAGCGCTCGCCCGACGAGGTGAAGTTTCTGATGGGCTTCAATCGGGATGTGCTGCACCGCCGCCGCGACCAGCTCAATGACTGGGGCGTGCGGGTGCGCTGGGCGGGCCGGAAGCCCAGGCTGTGGGCCTCCGTGATCAACGAGCTGCAGTTCGCCGAAAAACTCACCGCAGGCAACGACGTGCTGACCCTGACCATGTGCGTCAACTACGGCGGCCGCACCGAGATCGCCGATGCCGTGCGGGCCCTGGCCGAGGATGTCGCCGCGGGCCGGCTGAAGCCCTCGGGCATCACCGAGAAGTCCATTCAGCGGCACCTGTACACCTCAGCGCTGCCCGACGTCGACCTGTTCGTGCGCAGCTCGGGGGAGCAGCGCACCAGCAACTTCCTCCTCTGGCAGAGCGCGTACGCCGAGATGGTGTTCCTCGACACGCTGTGGCCGGACTTCTCCCGGGTCGACCTCTGGCACGCGATCGAGCTTTACGCCGCGCGCAACCGCCGCTACGGCGGCGCCGTGGACACGCCGACCGCCTGAGCGGGAATAACTGGAGGGCCCGCTCGAGTTAGCCTCCTCGTGAGCGAAACCATCAAAGTAGACATCTGGTCCGACGTGCAGTGCCCCTGGTGCTACATCGGCAAGCGCAAGTTCGAGGCGGGCGTGGCCGCCTTCGGCGACGACGTCGAGGTGGAGTACCACTCCTTCGAACTCGCCCCGGACACCCCCGTCGATTTCGCGGGCAGCCCGATCGACTATCTCAGCGAGCGCAAAGGCATACCGGTGCCGCAGGTGCTCGAGATGCTTCAGCGCGTCACCGGCATCGCCGAGAGCGTCGGCCTGCACTACGACTACGACTCCGTGCACCAGACCAACACCATCAAGGCGCACGAGCTGCTGCACTACGCCAAGGCGCACGGCCGGCAGCTGCAGATGAAGGAGAGCCTGCTCAAGGCCTACTTCGTCGACGGCGGCCACGTCGGCCGCATCGAGGACCTCGCCGACCTCGCCGCCACGGTGGGCCTGGACCGCGCCGACGTGGTGCGGTCCCTGACCGAGAACGAATACCTGGCCGCAGTCAAGGCCGATGTCGTCCAGGCCACCGAGTACGGCATCCAGGGGGTGCCCTTCTTCGTGATCGACGGAAAGTACGGCATCTCCGGCGCACAGGACCCTGATACCTTTGCGCAAGCCCTCCGCCAGGTCCGCAGCGAGCGGGCCGACACAGACACCAGCGAAACCGAGGAGACCCACGCATGAGCGAGACCACCACCACAGCGACAAGCACGACCGAAGCTACCACCGCCCCGGTGCTGCGTCCGATCATCCAGCTGCTCGACCAGGCCGACGCCGGCGGATGCTGCGGCGGCGGTTCCTGCGGCATCTAGCAGCCCCTCCGCTTCCGCCCGGCCGGCCGGCGGTTTTCCACCGGCTGCCGGGCGTGGCGTCCGTGCCCGGCCAGGTCTGGGAGAATTGGATGAGATGAACACTCCCACTTCCACGATCAGCCCGGTGTCCCCGCTTCGGATCGGCGACATCGAACTCGACGTGCCCGTCGTACTGGCACCCATGGCCGGCATCACCAATACCGCGTTCCGCCGGCTGTGCCGCGAATACGGCGCCGGACTCTACGTGAGCGAAATGATCACCTCCAGGGCGCTCGTCGAACGCACCCCGGAATCCATGCGGCTGATCACGCACCACGAGAGCGAGAAGACCCGTTCCATCCAGCTCTACGGTGTTGACCCGAAGACGGTCTCAGAGGCCGTCACCATGCTCGTAGCCGAGGACCGCGCCGACCACATCGACCTGAACTTCGGCTGCCCGGTGCCCAAGGTCACCCGCAAGGGCGGGGGAGCGGCGTTGCCCTGGAAGATCACCCTGTTCCGGGAGATCGTCGAGGCCGCCGTCACGGCCGCCGGGGCGATCCCGCTGACCATCAAGATGCGCAAGGGCATCGACTCCGACCACCTCACCTACCTCGAGGCCGGTCGCGTCGCCGAGGGCGCCGGGGTGTCCGCCATCGCGCTGCACGCCCGCACCGCTGCGGACTATTACTCCGGCCACGCCGACTGGGCCGCCATCAAGACGCTCAAAGACACCATCACGAGTGTGCCGGTGCTCGGCAACGGCGACATCTGGTCGGCCGCCGACGCCCTGCGCATGGTCGCGGAGACCGGCTGCGACGGCGTCGTCGTCGGGCGCGGCTGCCTCGGCCGGCCGTGGCTGTTCGGCGACCTCGCGGCGGCATTCCGCCCTTCGACAGGCTCAGGGAACCAGAACACCCCCGGACAGATCGAACCGACGCTGGGTCAGGTCGCGGATGCGTTCCGCCGGCACGCCGAACTGCTCACCGAGTTCTTCGACAGCGAAGAACGGGCCTGCCGCGACGTGCGCAAGCACGTGGCGTGGTACTTCAAGGGCTACCCGGTCGGCGGCGACCTCCGCGCCAGCCTGGCCTCCGTCGTGTCGCTCGAGCAATTGGACGAACTCCTGGCGACCATGGACCCCGACCAGCCGTACCCCGGCATCGGCGCCGAGGGCCAGCGCGGCCGGGCCGGCAGCCCCAAGAAGACCTCGCTGCCCGAACGCTGGCTCGACTCACGCGACATAGTCGGCGCCGAGCGCTCCAATCTGACCGAGGGCGAGGGGGACACCAGCGGTGGTTAATCAGACCGGATACAGCGTTCACGACGAGGCCAGGTTCCGTCCAGAAGAGCACGACTCCAGCCGCAGTGACTTCGCCCGCGACCGGGCCAGGCTGCTGCACTCCAGCGCCCTGCGCCGCCTGGCCGCGAAGACCCAGGTGCTCAGCCCCGCCGCCGGCCTGGACTTCGCCCGCAACCGTCTGACCCATTCCCTCGAGGTCGCCCAGATCGGCCGGGAGCTGGCGCTGCGCCTGGCCCTTGACCCCGACATCGTAGACACGGCGTGCCTGGCGCACGACATCGGCCATCCGCCGTTCGGCCACAACGGCGAGAAGGCTCTCAACACCTGGGCAGACGACATCGGCGGCTTCGAGGGAAACGCGCAAACCCTGCGACTGCTCAGCCGGCTCGAACCCAAGGTTTTCGGTGACGACGGCTCGAGTTTCGGGTTGAACCTCACTCGCGCCAGCCTCGACGCCAGCTGCAAGTACCCGTGGTCCGCCGACTCCTCGGTGGCCGACCCGAGCGGGCGCGCCAAGTTCGGCTTCTACGAGGACGACCGCGCCGCCTTCGAGTGGCTGCGCGACGGGGCGCCACAACGCCGGCTCTGCGTCGAAGCGCAAGTAATGGACCTCTCCGACGACATCGCCTACTCCGTGCACGATTTCGAGGACGCCGTGGTCAGCGGTTATCTGGACGTGGAATTGCTCAGCAGCCGCAGCGACCACGCCGCACTGGTCACCTCGATGTACGAGTGGACTGGAGGGCAGTTCAGCCACGACGAACTCATCGCCGCCTTCGACAGGCTCGACGCCCTCGACGTGTGGCTGCACGGCTGGAGCGCCGGCCGCCGCGACCAGGGCCGCCTGAAGAACCTGACCAGCCAGCTCATCGGCCGGTTCAGCGGCGCGGCCGTCTCGGCCACCCGTGCGGCTTACCCCGACCGGCACCTCATCCGTTTCGCCGCCCACGTGGTCGTACCGCGCCAGGTGCAGGCCGAGATCGGCGTGCTGAAGGGCATCGTTGCCGCGTTCGTGATGTCCACCCACGTGCGCCAGCCGCTCTACGTGGAGCAACGCGAAACCCTCACCTACCTGGCCGACACCCTGCTTGCCACCGGGGACGAGCACCTGGATCCCGGCTTCACGGAAGACTGGGCCGCGGCGCCCGATGACGCAGCGCGCAAACGGGTGATCGTCGACCAGGTGGCCAGCCTCACCGATCAGAGCGCGATCGCCCTGCAGCGCCGGCTGCACCTGACCAGGGAACCCGCCGGGATCCGGCTCGGGACAGGTGCCGCATGGCAGGACTGATTCGGCAGGGCGACGTCGAAGAGGTCAAGGCCCGCACCAACATCGCCGACATCGTCAGCGACTACGTCAGCCTCAAATCGGCCGGGGTCGGTTCGATGAAGGGACTGTGCCCGTTCCATGACGAGCGCAGCCCCAGTTTCCATGTGCGCCCGCAGGTCGGGTTCTACCACTGCTTCGGCTGTGGAGAGAGCGGCGACGTATACTCCTTCCTGCAGAAGATGGACCACGTCAGCTTCAGCGAGGCCGTCGAACGCCTGGCCGGCCGGGCCGGCATCGAGCTGCACTATGAGGGCGGCGGCGGCGAGGCCCCCGACCATACCAACCGGGCCCGGCTGTACGCGGCCAACCAGGCCGCGGCCGAGTTCTTCATCGACAAGCTCGGCAGCCCGGGGGCCCAGGTCGGCCGCACTTTCCTCGGTGATCGTGGTTTCGACGCCCAGGCGGCCGAACGGTTCGGCGTCGGCTTCGCGCCGAAAAGCTGGGACGAATTGACCAAACACCTGCGCGGTCGCGGGTTCAGCACCGAGGAGCTGACCCTCTCCGGCCTGGTGTCGGCCGGGGACCGGGGAATCTACGACAGGTTCCGCGGCCGCCTCGTCTGGCCGATCCGTGACATCACCGGGCAGACCATCGGCTTCGGCGCCCGCAAGCTGCTCGAGGACGACAAGGGCCCCAAATACCTCAATACCCCGGAGACGCCGGTCTACCACAAGGCCCAGGTGCTGTATGGCCTGGACCTGGCTAAGCGTGACATCTCCCGCAACCACCAGGTCGTGGTGGTCGAGGGTTACACCGACGTGATGGCCTGCCACCTGGCGGGCGTGACGACAGCAGTGGCCACCTGCGGGACTTCGTTCGGCGTCGACCACATCAAGGTGCTCCGCCGGGTGCTCGGCGACGACAGTGGCGTCGGCGAGGTCGTCTTCACCTTTGACCCCGATGCCGCCGGCCAGAAGGCCGCCGTGCGCGCCTTCGCCGAGGAGCAGCGTTTCAGCGCACAGACCTTCGTGGCCGTCGCTCCGGAAGGGCTCGACCCGTGCGACCTGCGGCTGCACCGCGGGGACGACGCGGTGCGTCGCCTCGTCGACTCCAAGAAGCCCATGTTCGAATTCATGATCCGCCAGCTCCTGGCCCAGTACAACCTCGACACCGTCGAAGGACGAGTATCCGCCCTCCGTGCCGCCGCCCCGGTGGTCAGCGACATCAGGGACCCCTCACTCCGGCCGGGCTACACCCACGAGCTTTCCCGAATGCTGGGCATGGACCTCGGTGAGGTGTCCCGCGCCGTCAGCCAGGCCCAGGCGAGGTCCCGCACCGCGCCGGCCGAGGAACCCCGCCGGGCGGGGGAGCCGGCAGCCGCCCCGCGCGAGCGTCTCTTCGCACTGGCCGACCTGCCCCACGACCCGGTCACCCGGATCGAGCGCGACGCGCTGATGGCGATGCTGCAGCATCCGACTCTCGTGGGGCTCGACCTCGTGCAACGGGCGGTGTCAACCGGCATGACCAACACCACCCTCGCCGTCGTCCGGGACGCCGTTGCCGCCGCCCTGCCACACGCCGCCGCGCCGGACTGGCTGGAACGGGTAGTCGCGGAGACCCCAGCTCCGCTGACGAACCTGGTCACCGAACTGGCGATGGCGCCGCTGCCTGAGCGCACCGAGCGCGAGGTCACCCGCTACGTGCGAGACATCACCATCGTGCTGATCGAGAAGGACCTGCTGCGTCAAAAAGCCGACCTGCTCGGCCGCCTGCAACGGGCGGATGCGACCAACCGCGAGGTCTACGTCGCCATCCAGCGCGAGCTCGTGCGGGTCGAAGCCGAACGGCGCAACCTCCGCGTCGAGTAGCCGACGTTATATTGCGGGTCTATTAAGATGCATCGCAGAATGGCCGTGTGACGCGCAGAGTGTGCTAATTCTTGGTTTACAGCAACGCATATCTGCGCCTGACTGCAGTTACGCGGATTCACCAAGACACTCACACCTTGAGGAAGAGGCATTCGACTATGGCTTTTGAACCCACCAGGCGCGGCCGCGCCATCGGCGTCACCGCCGGTCTCGCCGCCGCAGCACTCGTGCTCGCCGGCTGTTCAGGCACCCCCGCCGAGGATCCGGGCGGCGCTCCGCTCACCATCGGCACCACCGACAAGGTCACCACGCTTGACCCGGCCGGCTCGTACGACAACGGCTCGTTCGCCGTGCAGAACCAGGTCTTCCCCTTCCTCATGAACACCCCGTACGGCAGCCCCGACGTGGAACCCGACATCGCGGTCTCCGCCGAGTTCACCGCGCCGACGCAGTACACCGTCACCCTCAAGCCCGACCTGGTCTGGGCCAATGGCAACGACCTGACCTCCTCGGACGTCAAGTTCACCTTCGACCGCCAGCTGGCCATCGCCGCCGACAACGGCCCCTCCTCCTTGCTCTACAACCTGGAGAGCGTCGACACCCCCGACGACACCACGGTGGTGTTCAACCTGCTCGCCCCCGACGACCAGATCTTCCCCCAGATCCTGTCCAGCCCGGCCGGCCCGATCGTCGACGAAGAGTCCTTCTCGGCCACCGAGCTCACCAGCGATGACGACATCGTCGAAGCCAACGCGTTCGCCGGCCAGTACGTCATCACCAGCTACGACTTCAACAACCTCATCGGCTACAAGGCCAACCCCGACTACGCGGGTCTCCTCGGCGCGGCGAAGACCGACGTTGTGAACGTCAAGTACTTCGCCGACTCGTCCAACCTCAAGCTCGAGGTGCAGGAGGGCGGCATCGACGTGGCGTTCCGCAGCCTGTCTGCGACCGACATCGACGACCTCCGCGGCAACGATAACGTCCAGGTCGTCGACGGCCCCGGCGGAGAGATCCGCTACATCACCTTCAACTTCGACACCCAGCCGTTCGGTGCCACCACAGCCGACGCCGATCCGGCCAAGTCCCTCGCCGTGCGCCAGGCCGTTGCCGACCTCGTCGACCGTAAGGAGATCGCCGACCAGGTCTACAAGGGCACGTACACCCCGCTGTATTCCTACGTCCCGGCCGGCCTGACGGGTTCGACCGAGTCCCTCATGGGCCTCTACGGCGACGGAAACGGCGCTCCGGATGCCGACAAGGCCGAGGCGACCCTCACGGCCGCCGGCATCACCGAGCCCGTCGAGCTCAACCTGCAGTACAGCAACGACCATTACGGCCCCTCGTCCGGTGACGAATACGCGCTGATCAAGGACCAGCTGGAGTCCAGCGGCCTGTTCACGGTGAACCTTCAGACCACGGAGTGGGTGCAGTACTCGAAGGACCGCTCCAGCGACGTGTACCCCGCCTACCAGCTCGGCTGGTTCCCGGACTACTCCGACGCGGACAACTACCTGACGCCGTTCTTCCTCACGGAGAACTTCCTGAAGAACCACTACGTCGACCAGGAGGTCAACGACCTGATCCTTCAGCAGGCCGTGACCGTCGACCCGGCCGCGCGCACCGCGCTGCTCGAACAGATCCAGGACAAGGTCGCAGCCCAGCTGTCGACGGTGCCCCTGCTCCAGGGCGCGCAGGTCGCCGTGACCGGCACGACGGTCACCGGAGCCAAGGACACGCTCGACGCGTCGTTCAAGTTCCGTTACGCGGCCCTCGCCAAGGGTTAGGCCCACGGGTTTCACCTGGCTAGGCGACGGGGGCGTTCAGGCGACTACTCGCTGAACGCTCCCGTCTTTCGTTTTGCACGAGTGAGGTAGGAATGACGACTGAAGCGACAACGCCCGCGGCCCCCGCGGCCGGGAGGCAGCCCACCACAAGGGTGCCGAAGAAGAAGAAGGGCGAAGGCGGCGGGATCATCCGCTACATCGTGATCCGCTTCCTGCTGATCTTCCCGACCATCTTCATCCTGGTCTCCATGGTGTTCTGGTTGATGCGCACGACGGGTGACCCGATCACCGCGGCACTAGGCGGTCGGCTGAGCGCCGACCAGCTGGCCGATCGGGTGCACGCGGCCGGTTACGACAGGCCCATCCTGGTGCAGTACGTCGAGTACCTCGGCCAGATCTTCACGGGCAACTTCGGCACCACCATCAGCACCAACCGGCCGGTTTCCGAGGTGCTCCTCACCTACGGCGCAGCCACCGCCGAGCTGGCGTTCTACGCCCTGCTGGTTGCCTTTCTCGTCGGGATCCCGCTGGGCATGGTCGCCGCATACTGGCGGGACAAGTCGCCGGATGCGTCGCTGCGTATCTTCGCGATCCTCTGCTACGCCACTCCGGTGTTCTTCTCGGGGCTGCTGTTCAAGCTCATCTTCGCCGTCTGGCTGAAGGTCCTGCCCGTCGCCGGCCGGGCATCGACGAGTTCGGAGTTGCAGATGCAGCTCCTGCCGGGCAAGACCGGTTTCTACACCATCGACGCCATCCAGACCGGCAACCCGGCGGTCCTGATCGACGTCCTGACCCACGCCGTGCTCCCCGCCCTGGCCCTGGGCCTGCTGACCGCCGGGGTCTTCCTGCGCCTGGTCCGCACCAACGTGATCGGTACCCTGGGCACCGACTACGTCGACGCTGCCCGGTCCCGCGGAGTGAGCGAGTTCAGGCTCGTGCGCAAGCACGCGTACCGACCCGCGCTGATCCCGATCATCACCGTGATCGGCCTGCAGATCGCCCTGCTGCTCGGCGGCGCTGTGTTGACCGAGACCACCTTCGAATGGAAGGGCTTGGGCTTCATGCTCTCGGAATTCCTGCAGGCCCGCGACTTCGTCGCCGTGCAGGGCATCGTCGCCCTGCTTGCCGTCATCGTCGCCCTGTCCAACTTCATCGTGGACATCATCGCCGCGCTGATCGACCCGAGAGTGCGGTACTAGCCATGACACGGATCGATTCCCCGCCCCGCAGGCCCAGCCGCCTGGCCAGCCTGCCCATCATCCACCAGCTCCACCAGAGCGTCGGCCTGCAGCGCGGGATGCTCGTGGCCGGCCTGGTCATCACGGCGCTGTTCGTCCTCACCGCCATCCTGGCGCCCGTGGTCGCACCGTACGGCTACAGCCAGTTGCGCGGTCCGGACGGGGTCTTCGGCGCCCAGCAGCCCCCCGGCGGTGCGCACCTGTTCGGCACCACGGTCGGCGGGTACGACGTGCTCTCCAGGGTGCTCTGGGGCGCCCAGACGGCCCTGTTCGTGATCGTGGTGGCCGTGCTGTTGTCGATCTTCGCGGGTGTGTTCCTGGGCCTGGTGTCCGGCTACTTCGGCGGCTGGCTCGACCGCGTGCTCGTGGTCGTCTGCGACGCCGTGTACGCGTTCCCGTCGCTGCTGCTGGCCATCGTGATGTCCATCGTCATCTCCGGCGGCAAGTCGAACCTCATCGGCGGTGTCATGGCGGCGGCCATCTCGATCACCGTTGTGTTCATCCCGCAGTACTTCAGGGTGATCCGGGCCGAGACCGTGCGGATCAAGTCGGAGGCCTACGTCGAATCCGCGCGCGTGCTGGGTTCCGGAAACATCCGGATCATGGTCAGGCACGTGTTGCGCAACGCCACCCGCACCCTCCCGCTGATCTTCACCCTCAACTCCTCCGAGGCCATCCTCACCCTCGCCGGACTCGGCTTCCTCGGTTTCGGAATCGAACCGACCGCTGCGTCGGAATGGGGCTACGACCTCAACAAGGCCATCTCCGACGTGTCCAGCGGAATCTGGTGGACCTCGTTGTTCCCCGGCCTGGCGATCGTGCTGGTGGTGATGGGAATCACCCTGGTCGGCGAGAGTCTGAACGACCTGGCCGACCCCCGGCTGCGCGGCCGCCGCGCGGTCGGCGCCAACTCCGGCCTGGTCGCCGAGACCTCCGTGGTCCCCGGCGGCACGCTGACCGCCGGTCCCGGGGGTCTCGACGGGCTCGAAAGCGGCACCATCCACCCGAACGACGGCGAGGCCACCTCATGAGCTCCAGGCACACCGACCGGTCCGAGCAGACCGTCCTCCGGATCGACGACCTCGGCGTGTCCTTCTCCACCGATGCCGGTGCCGTGCGCGCCGTCGACGGGGTCAGTCTCAGCGTTCGCCGCGGCGAGGTCCTCGCGATCGTCGGCGAGAGCGGCAGCGGCAAGACCGTCACCGCCAAGACGATCCTCGGGTTGCTGCCCGAAACCGCGGTCTCCGAGGGCGCCGTGATCCTCACCAGCCGGGACGGGGCCGATGAGAACAACGTCATCGCGCTCAGCCGCCAACGTCTGCGCCAGGTGCGCGGCACCGACGTCTCCATGGTGTTCCAGGAGCCGTCCACCGCGTTGAACCCTGTCTACACCGTGGGCTGGCAGATCATGGAGGGCATCAGGGCGCACGGCGCCGTCAGTCGCGCCGACGCCAGGAAGAAGGCCATCGAGATCCTCGGCAGGGTCGGCATCCCCGACCCCGAGGTGCGCGTCAACTACTACCCTCACCAGTTCTCCGGCGGCCAGAAGCAGCGGGTGGTGATCGCCATGGCCCTGGTCCTCGAACCCGGACTGATCGTCGCGGACGAGCCCACGACGGCACTGGACGTCACCGTGCAGGCCGAGATTCTCGACCTGCTCCGCCGCTGCCGCGACGAGTTCGGCACCGCGATCGTGCTGATCACCCACAACATGGGTGTCGTGGCTGACCTCGCCGACAGGGTCGCGGTGATGTACCAGGGCAAGGTCGTGGAGGAGGCCGACGCCCGGACCCTCTTCACCTCCCCCCAGGACCCGTACACCCAGAGGCTCCTCGCCGCGGTGCCGTACGTCGGCCAGGGCGTCGTACGGGCAGCCGCCAGGGCCGAGGCCCGCGCCCCGGAATGGGCCGCCCAGGCACCCGTCGTCGTCGCGGACAACCTGCGCATCCAATACCCCGGCAGGCTCGGCCGGCCCGGCTTCGTCGCCGTGGACGGCGTGAGCTTCTCGATCCGCCCTGGCGAGGTGCTCGGGCTGGTGGGCGAGAGCGGGTCGGGTAAGACCACGATCGGCCGGGCCATCGCCGGCCTCACCAGGGTCACCGACGGGTCGCTGAGCGTTCTTGGTCATGAGATGAACGGATTCAAGGAGCGACGGTTCAAACACCTGCGCAGCGACATTGGTTTCGTGTTCCAGGACCCAGCCTCCAGTTTCAACCCGCTGCTCACCATTGCGGACTGCGTCGCAGAACCCCTCGTGGTGCACGGACGGGCCGCCAACCCCCGCGCCGCGCGGGCGCGGGTCGACGAACTGCTCGAAGCTGTACAGCTGCCGCGGGCCTACGGCGACCGCTTCCCCCACGAGCTCAGCGGCGGTCAGCGCCAACGGGCCAGCCTGGCCAGGGCGCTGGCGCTGGAACCAGCTCTGCTGATCGCGGACGAGCCGACGTCGGCCCTGGACGTGTCGGTGCAGGCCAGGGTGCTGGAACTCTTCGCCGAACTGCAACGGGAATTCGGCTTCGCCGCCCTGTTCATCAGCCACGACCTTGCCGTCGTGGACATCCTCGCTGACCGGATCGCCGTGCTGTACCACGGCCGCCTGGTCGAGGAGGGCACCGGTGCCGAGGTGCTTGGATCACCCCGCGACCCGTACACCCAGCGTCTGCTCGCGTCCCTGCCGGTGCCCGATCCGGCCGCCCAGGAACTGCGCCGGGAAGAACTCCGGAGGCTGCGTGCGGCAGGATAGACGTCATGAGACGCGTCGAATCAGATCCGTATCCGATCGTTGCCAGTGACCTGACCGTCGAATACGCGGCCCACGGCGCCAGCTCCGCCTTCGTGGCGGTGCGCGGACTGACGCTGACCCTCGGCCGGGGGGAGGTCCTCGGGCTGCTGGGCGAGAGCGGGTCGGGAAAGAGCACGATCGCCCGGGTGCTCTCGGGCGCAGAGTCCGGAAGCGGCCACGGCGAGGTGCGCGCACAGATCACGGGCGGGCAGGCGACGGTGCTCGGCTACCCGCTGCGGCGCATCGGCCGCCGCAAACTCGCCAGGCTCACCTTCGGCGTGGGGATGCTCGCCCAGAATGCGGCGAGCACCCTCCCGGCCAGCCTCACCGTGGCGGACATCGTTGCCGAACCCGTCCTCGAACGTGATCGGCGTTACGACACGGCTGCGCTGGAGACCCTCGTCGCGACAATGATCGACGCCGTGCGCCTGCCGCTTTCCGTGCTGGGCACGTACCCCTATGAGCTCAGCAGTGGACAACGCCAGCGCGTGGCACTGGCCAAGGCGCTGGTCTTCGGACCGGAGTTGCTCATCGCCGACGAGCCCACCGCGGGAGTTGATGCCCTGGTGCGCGACGACGTCATCGACCTGATCGGTGAGCTGCAACGCGAACGCGCCTTCTCGGCGGTACTGATCAGCAACGACCTCAGCGTGCTCCGACGGGTCGCCGACCGGATCGGGGTCATGCACCAGGGAGTCCTGGTCGGCCTGGGCACCATCGACGAGGTCTTCGACAACCCGTGGCACCCGTACGTCGTCGAACTCGCCGCGGCGCTGACGCTGGACGGCACAGCGCTTGGCTCCGCAGCGTTTGATTCCGACGGCGACACGGACCGGAGTCCGGAGGCATGACCGGGCAGCACCGCGAAGTCCTCTCCGACGAGCCCGAGCGCGACGCCGACGCCTGGCGACCGGCGCCCGGCGCCGTGACCATCCTGCCGGCGGAAACGGCGCTCTTCGCAGACGCCGTCGGCCGGGCCGGGGGAGCGGTGGCGCCGCTGTCACCGGCCACCAGGGGTCTCATCTGGCTCTCCTACGACCGGGCCGCGGAACTCGGCGAGGTACTGGCCGAGAACCCCCAGATCGGCTGGGTTCAGTTGCCCTGGGCCGGTGTCGACGCCTTCGCCGACGTTCTCTCGAGGCATCAGCGGGCCGACCTGCTCGTGACCAGCGCCAAGGGGGCCTACGCCCAACCGGTGGCCGAACACGCGCTGGCACTGATCCTGGCGTCGCTGAGGGTGCTCCCCGAACGGGCCAGGGCGCGGTCCTGGAATGTCGCGCCCGCAGGTGCGTCGCTCTACGGCCGCTCGGTGCTGATCATCGGGGCCGGTGGCATCGCCAGAGAGCTGATCCGACTGCTCGAACCGTTCGGCACCCACATCGTGGTGATGCGCCGCAGCTCCCAGCCCGTGCCGGGCGCCGCCCGCACCGTACCGGTGGGGCAGTTGACCGCCGAACTGCCGCTGGCTGACGTCGTCGTGGTTGCCGCCGCGCTGACCGGCGATACCAGGCACCTGCTCGGTGTCGCGGAACTCGCCCTGATGGCGCCGACGGCCCACCTCGTGAACATCGCGAGGGGACCACTCGTCGATACCGACGCCCTCGTGGCCGCGCTGGCCGCCGGAGCCCTCGCGGGCGCGGCCATCGACGTCACCGACCCTGAACCGCTGCCGGACGGGCATCCGCTCTGGAACGAGCCCCGGTGTCTCATCACGCCGCACATGGCCGACACGCCCGAGATGACCGCGCCGCTTCTCGCCGAGCGAATTCGCCGCAATGTGGCCGCATTGCTGGGAAACGGGCCGTTTGTCGGGGTCGTCGACCTCGTTGCGGGGTACTGACCGGACCGGCGGATTTGGTGCACGGCGAACTTTTGGTAAAGTAGCTACGCTGTTCAAGCGAAGGAAATTCTCGCAGAGCACGCATTCCTCGATAGCTCAATTGGCAGAGCAGCGCACTGTTAATGCGCAGGTTCTTGGTTCGAGTCCAAGTCGGGGAGCGAAAAGGCCACTAGGGGCTCCACCCCCGGTGGCCTTTTTTGTGCCAGAGGGCGGTCGTGGCCGCTAGTCTGATCCCGAAACGTGCGAAAGGTGGCGGTTGTGTTCCCCTGGCAGACTCTCAGCGCCGTGCTGGCGGTGCTCTCTCTGGCACTGCTCGTTTTCTGGTTGCTGGCCGTGGCGCAGCAACGCCGCAACCGCTTCGCCAGGTCGGCCGCAGAACGCGTGCGCATCGACCTCGAGCTGTCGCTCGCCGAGCAGCACGGTCGTCTCGCGATCATCCGCGAGCTGCAGGACATCGCCGTGTTGTCTCTTGCCCGCCTCATCACCCGGGCCGAAGGGGCACGCTATACGGCCGGGAGCGACCCGTCCACGGCTGTGCGCGCCGCGACGGCCCTGGTCGAGGACGGCCGGGTGACGCTCGCCGACCTGCGCCGGGTCCTGACCATCGCCAGGGAGGGCGAAGCGATCGCCACCAGCCAACCGGGTCTGCAGTCGGCCCGCAATCTCTTCGGCGTGATGCGTGATGCCGGCCTGGCCGTCGGTTTCACCGAGTCTGGTGACAGATTCCCGCTCAAGCCGGGGGCGGAGCTGGCCATCTACCGCATCCTGCAGAGCGCCCTCGCGAATGCGCTCAAGCACGGCGGAGCCGGCACCGAGGCACGAGTGTCGTTCACCTGGACCCAGGACGGCCTGCAGCTGCTCATCGACGATGACGGCATCCGGGCCGCGGCCAGGCGAGAGAGCGCGTCGCCCTCGGATTTCGCCGCCAGGACCACGTACACGATCGACGATGACCTCAAGGCGCTGAGCGAGAGCATCTCCGGCGCCGGGATCACCCAGATGCGCGAACGCGCCCAGCTCTTCGGCGGGATTTTCAACGCCGGAACCGTGCCGGGGGTCGGCTTCTCGGTCTCAGCCGTCTTCCCGTCGCTGCGCTTCCACAACGGCGTGCACGGCGTCAACCTGACGCGCTAAGCCTCAGCTCTCGAGGTCGTCCACACCGGGCAGCCAGGTCACACCGGGCATGCCCCAGCCGCGCTTGCGGCTCACCTTGGTGGCGATCTTGGCGTAGAAGTGCTCGAGCCTGTCCACATACAGGGTGCCGTCGAGGTGGTCGAACTCGTGCTGGAAGATGCGGGCCAGCCAGCCGTCCGCCCGAATCTCGAACGGCCTCTGGTCGAGATCCACTGCGCGCAGCACGGCCGAGGCCGCGCGCTGCAGCGGGAACCGCTCGCCGGGGAATGACAGGCACCCCTCGACGTCTTCGTCCTCATCGGCCTCGCCGGCGGGGACCGGCGTGATCCACAGCTCCGGATTGATCGCGACCCCTCTGGTCTCGATCTCGTCGTCATCGAGGTAACTGAACGTGAACAGTCGCAGCCCGACGCCCACCTGGGGTCCGGCTAGACCGACACCGGGAGCGGCATCCATCGTCTCGAACATGTCCTGCACCAGCGTGCGCAACTCGTCGTCGAATTCGACGACGGGCGCGGCGGGGGAGTGCAGGACGGGATCACCTGAAATTACTATCGGTCGTACGGCCATTCAGCAAGGATATCGGCATGGATCTCGATAGTCTCGTTGAGTGACTGGCGACCTGACAGACCTGGCTGGAGAGATCGCCATCGATCCACGCCAGGCAATCGGAATCCCGCTCGCTTTGATCGGCGCGGTGTTCCTGTCGCTGGGCGCACAATTCCAGCACCGGGGCGTGACCAAGGTGGAATCGCACACGAGGGAAATCACCGGCGGGCTCAACACCCGACAACTGGTCCTCTTGCTCTCGCGGCCCTCCTGGGTGTTCGGCACGCTGATGCTCGGCCTGGCCATCGCCTTCCAGCTCACCAGCCTCGCGTTCGCGCCCCTCATCGTCGTGCAGCCCCTCGGCGCAGTGGCCCTGGTGATCACGGCGATCCTGAACGCCAGGGTAAGCCATGTCAAGCTGAACCGGGCGTCGGTCATCGCGATCGCCATGTGTGTCGGTGGGGTCGGACTCTTCGTCACCGTCGCCGCGTTCACGGCGGTCGACAAGCCCGTGACCGACGCGAACCTGATCACCATCCTGGTCGTCCTTGCGGTGGTCCTTGCCGCCTTCGCCGTCGCGTTCGTGATGCTCCGCAGCCGGTTCAAGGCCATCTTCTACATCATCGGCGCCGGCGTGCTCTACGGATTTGTGGCCACCCTCGCCAAGGTCATCATCAACCGCATCCAGAACGGCAATTTCGAGTGGCTCACCCTCGTCTGTGTCGCCGGCCTGCTCCTCGCAGCGGCTTCAGGCGCCTACTTCGTGCAGAACGCGTACTCGTCGGGTCCGCCCGACCTGGTCATCGCGGGTCTCACCGTGATCGACCCGATGATTGCCGTCGGCATCGGCGTCATCGTGCTGGGGGAGGCATCCCAGGCGCCGGCCTGGGCGGCCGTCCTTTTCGCGATCGCCGGGGCGGTGGCGATGTGGGGCGTCTTCAGGCTCGCGAAGTATCACCCGCAAACTCAGAGCTGACCGGTGGTTTTCGTGAACGCGCCGCGTCTGGGGGGCTGCCATGGCGTAGGCGGTTTAGAATAGGGTGCTAACACACCTCGACGGCCACGTTCCGTCGAGACCCAGACTTCGTGCCGGACGCGATCCCCGGCCCACCTACGTAGGGACTACGCCACTTGTGCGCTTCATCAGATTTACCGGGCAGCTCGGCTGACCGGGCCATGCCGGCGACATCGAAACCCATCCGGGTTCTCATCGCCGCCGACACCTTCGCGCCCGATGTGAACGGTGCGGCCCGGTTCGCGGAACGGCTAGCCGCCGGACTGGTCGGGCGCGGCCACGTGGTGCAGATCATGGCTCCCGCCCCGACGCGTAAGCACGGCACCTGGACGGAGGTGCACGAGGGTGCATCGATGACCGTGCACCGCCTACACAGCTGGCGGTGGCGCCCGCACGACTGGCTGCGCTTCGCGTTGCCGTGGATCGTGCGCAAGCAGAGCCGAGCCATCCTCGACTCCTTCCAGCCCGACGTCGTGCACTTCCAATCCCACATCGTCGTGGGCCGCGGTGTGTCGATCGAGGCGCAGAAGCGCGGGATCCGCATCATCGGCACCAACCACTTCATGCCGGAGAACATGCTGCAGTTCTCCCTGGTACCCAAGGGTTTCCAGGACCAACTCGTCCGGGCGCTCTGGAAGGACGCCGAACACACCTTCAAGCGCGCCGAGGCCGTCACCACGCCCACCCGCCGGGCGGCCGAATTCCTGGAGAAGTACACCGGACTGGCGGGCGTGCAGGCCATCTCCTGCGGCATCGACGCAGACAACTATTCGCCCAGTTTCGCCCCGCGCACCGAGAACCGAATTCTCTTCGTCGGCCGGGTCACCGGTGAGAAGCAGATCGACGTCCTCGTTCAGGCCGTCGCCCTGCTGGATCCAGGCCTGAACGCCCAGGTCGAAATCGTCGGCGGTGGCGACCAGCGCCGGAACCTGGAACACCTTGTGGAGTCGCTCGGCCTCAGCGCAGCGTTCACGTTCACGGGTTACGTCACCGACGAGGAACTGCGCCAGGCATACTCGCGGGCCACCGTGTTCGCGATGCCGTCCATCGCGGAACTGCAGAGCATCGCGACCATGGAAGCCATGGCTTCGGGTCTCCCGGTCGTGGCGGCCAACGCGATGGCACTGCCGCACCTGGTCCACGACGGGCAGAACGGTTACCTGTTCCAGCCGGGCAGTGCCCAGGACCTCGCGGACAAGCTGACCCGCGTGTTCACCAGGTCGCCCGAAGAATTGGACGCCCTCAAGCACGAGTCGCTGAAGCTGATCGAGGCCCACGACATCAAGCGCACCCTGACGACATTCGAACGCCTCTATCGCGGCGAACCGACAACGGACCCTCACATCGCAGCGCTGCCGGATCCGGCCGCGGCTCACCCGCCGGTCCTGGACGTCACGCCCCGGCGCGACTAGAGAGCGGCGTCCGGCCGATACTATGGTCAGGCACGGGGTGGTAGCTCAGCTGGTTAGAGCACGCGGCTCATAACCGCACGGTCACGGGTTCAAGTCCCGTCCACCCTACGAGAAAGCACGGACTGTGTACATCCTGGTGACCGGATCGCCCTCGGAGCGCATCCGCGTCAGGGAGCTCGACTCCGCCGGGGTTCCCGCAGGGGCCGACACGCTACTGTCCACACCGGAGTTCCGCGTGTTGGTGCGGGAGCGGGACCAGGACGTCGTGCGCTGGGTCTGGGCGGACACGGCGCGGATCTACCCCGTCGTGCTGCAGGGCGGTCTCACGGTCCAGCGCTGCCACGATCTTCGGCTGTGCCACGCCATCCTGCGCAATTCGGAACTGACCGGCGGCAGCGCCCTGGCGAACGCCCCGGCCGGACGCTGGGATGCGCCTGCCGCAGCCGCACCCGTCGAATCCCGGCGCACCGCCTTGTTCGAGATGGATCTTGGTGTGGGCGAGGACGACCGGCTGGAGCCGGCCGACGACGATGCCCTGACGGAGTTCCAGGCCCAGCTCCTGGCTGTCCGTGCCTCGGCAGATCCCGGCCGGTTGCGCCTGCTCCTGGCCGCGGAATCCGTCGGCGCCCTGATCGCGGCCGAAATGCAGTTCGCCGGCCTGCCGTGGCGAAGCGCGATCCACGACAGCCTGCTGACCGCAGAACTGGGTCCGCGGGCTGCCACCGGCATCCGACCGGCGAGGCTGGAAGAACTGGCGGCGCGGATCCGCACCGAACTGGGCGACCAGGCGGTCAACCCGGATTCGCCGCCGGACCTGCTCCGGGCGCTCAACCGTGCCGGACTGGCCGTGGCCACCACGCGGGCGTGGGAGTTGGAGAAACTCGAACACCCCGTCATCGAACCGCTCCTGCGTTACAAGAAGCTGTCCAGGCTGCTGGCCGCCAACGGATGGTTCTGGATGGAGAGTTGGATCATCGACGACCGCTTTCATCCCGAGTACCTGCCCGGCGGGGTGGTGACCGGACGATGGGCCACTCGCGGCGGAGGAGCGCTGCAGCTGCCGCGACAGATTCGCGGAGCCGTCGTGGCCGACCCCGGCTGGAGCTTCGTGGTCGCGGACGCTGCCCAATTGGAGCCACGGATCCTGGCCGCGTTGTCGACGGACACCGCCATGGCCGCCGCGGGACGGGGGACAGACCTGTATGCCGGAATCGTGGCGAGCGGAGTGGTGGAAACCCGCGCTCACGCGAAGGTCGCCATGCTCGGCGCCATGTATGGCGCCACCTCAGGGGAAAGCGGGCGCCTGTTGCCCCGGCTGGCGCGCGCGTACCCGAGGGCGCTTGCGCTGACCGAGGCGGCGGCCAGGGCGG
The DNA here is from genome assembly GCF_004402695.1 of Cryobacterium adonitolivorans. Taxonomy (GTDB): domain Bacteria; phylum Actinomycetota; class Actinomycetes; order Actinomycetales; family Microbacteriaceae; genus Cryobacterium; species Cryobacterium adonitolivorans. The sequence goes on from NZ_SOFL01000032.1 coordinate 29,213, forward strand.
GGGAGCGCGGTGACGTGGTCAGTACCCGGCTGGGCCGGTCCTCGCCTCGGCCGGGGAGCGGCTGGCAGGACGACCAGGCGCACGCGTCGGAGGCCGGGGCGTCACCGGCCGACGAACGCCGGGCCAGGAGCCAGGCCAGAGACTGGGGCCGATTCACCCGTAACTTCATCGTGCAGGGAAGCGCCGCGGAGTGGGCGCTGTGCTGGATGGCCGAGATCAGGAAGGGGCTTCGGGCCCTGCCGGTCCCGCCGAGCCTGCCCAGCCCGGCTGCACGGGAAGGGATGGGCGAGCGCAGACCTCCCATTCCGTTCTCTGAGACCCCTCATCTGGTCTTCTTCCTGCACGACGAGGTCATCGTGCACACCCCCGCGATCCTGGCCGACGAGGTGGCGCGAATCGTCACCGAGGCGGCGTCGGCGGCGGGACGGCTGCTGTTCGGCGACTTCCCGGTGGACTTCCCGTTGACCTGTGTTGTGGTGGACAGCTACGCCGACGCGAAATAACTCACGACGATGTGGCGGGCCGACGACCTCGTTTGGGGCGCAGCAGGCTCAACTCACGGTGCAGCAGGGGCGCCCCGGCCGTTGGAGCGTCATCCGCGGCAGCGGCCACGGTGTCGAGCCAGGCGAGCGCGGCCCTGGCCTGGAGGCGATGGGCCGCGGTGACCAACCGCTCCTGACCGGATTCCCCGGGGGCTCCTCCGCGGTCTCCGCCGCGGTTCAGCAGCAGCAGCCAGACGGTTCGGTAGCCCGCCAGCAGCGGGGTGAGATCAATGTGCGGCAGGGAGGAGGCGATCAGCACCCTGTCCAGCATGTCATTCCATTCGGCTCCGGAGTCACTGTCGGTCTCCAGCAGCCACGCCAGGGCCTGGTCGCGGCCGTCATCGGTGAGCCTGTACAACGGGAGGCCGTCCGCCGTGCTGCCCGCCGCCTCAACGGAGCCCTGGCGGACCAGACGCTCCAGGGTGCTGTAGATCTGTCCCACATTGACCGTGCGCCGTCCGGCGGTCCGGGTGCCCAGCTCGCCATGCAGCTGAAAGCCATATGCCGGGCCCATGGTCAGGATCGCGAGCAGCGAGTTGCGTACCGACAACGATGCCTCCAGCCTCCGGCTGCGACGGTCGTTGTCGACCTCTAAAGCCATACCGAATATACATTAGAGAATGGCCGAGCGCTGGGATTTCCCGGCCGCGTGGGGCATAATTCAGCTAGCCGCCGAAAAGTGTTCCGCGGGTTCTGGACTGTTTCGAGATCGTTGGGGAAGACGCACCTCGAACACCACCCAGGGAACGGAGAACACTATGACGGCACCCCGCACTCGTCAGTCACCGGCTGCACGGGGAGTTTTGTATGTGCACTCGTCGCCGCGCGCCCTGTGCCCGCACGTCGAGTGGGCCGCCGGCAGCGCGCTCGACGAGGCGGTCAGTTTCCGGTGGAGTGAGCAGCCTGCCCTCGCGGGCGCCCAGCGCGCGGAGTTCTTCTGGGAGGGCGCTGCGGGAAGCGGAGCAGCCATCGCATCCGCCCTGCTGGGCTGGGATCAGCTGCGTTTCGAGGTGACAGAGGACCCGGGGCCGGGCAGGGATGGCGGCCGGTGGTTGCACACTCCGGCCCTGGGCATCCACTTCGCCCAGACCGACACCGCCGGGAACGTGGTGCTGCCGGAGAATCGGCTGCGGGCGGCCATCCACGCGGCCGGTACCGACACCGTGCACCTGCACCGCGAACTTCGACGCGCGCTGGGGCAGGCCTGGGACGACGAACTGGAGCCCTTCAGGCACGCCAGCGACTTCTCGAGCGTGGTCTGGCTGCACAATGTTGGCTGAGGACAACGCCGCGGACCGGAGCGGCGGGCGGGACCGGGCCCGCCCGCAACGGATCAGACCGAGCGGAACGCGACGACGGCGTTGTGACCGCCGAAGCCGAACGAGTTGCTGATGGCCAGGAGATCGCCGACGCCCAGGACGCGCGGTGAGGTGACGACGTCGAGCGGGATGGCGGGGTCCTGCTCGGTCAGGTTGATGGTCGGCGGCAGGATCCGTTCGGACAGGGCCTTGACCGTGAACAGCGCCTCGATCGCGCCGGCGCCACCGAGCAGGTGTCCGGTGGACGCCTTGGTCGCCGAGACGGCGATGCCGTCGAGGAGGTCACCGAACACGCGGCGGAGCGCGTTGTACTCAGCGATATCGCCCACCGGGGTGCTCGTGGCGTGGGCGTTGATGTGCATCACATCGGACAGGTCGGCGCCGGCGTTCTGGATCGTCGCGATCATGGCGCGGGCGGCGGCCGAACCTTCGGGGTCCGGCGCCGTGATGTGATACGCATCGCTCGTGATGGAGCCGCCGAGCAGCTCGGCGTAGATGCGCGCGCCGCGGGCACGGGCGTGTTCTTCGGTCTCGATCACGAGTGCGGCCGCGCCTTCGCCCAGGACGAAACCGTCCCGGGAGACGTCGTAGGGGCGGGACGCGGTGGCGGGGTCGTCGTTGCGCTTGGAGAGCGCCTGCATGGCCGCGAAGGACGCGATCGGCAGCGGGTGGATGGCCGCTTCTGAGCCGCCGGCGATGACGACGTCGGCCAGTCCGGCCTGCAGGCGGTTGTACGCGTTGACGAGGGACTCGGTGCTCGACGCACACGCTGACACCACCGTGGTGATGCCGGCACGTGCGTGCAGGTCCATGCCGATCGCCGCTCCGGGACCGTTGGGCATCAACATGGGCACGGTCATGGGCAGCACCCGACGGGGTCCGCGCTCACGCAGGGTGTCCCAGGCGTCGAGCAGGGTCCAGACTCCGCCGATGCCCGTGGCCCAGTCGACGGCGAGCCGTTCAGGTTCGACGGCGGGCATGCCGGCGTCGGCCCAGGCTTCGCGGCCGGCGATCAGGGCGAACTGGCTGGACGGGTCGAGGCGCTTGGTCTCCTGGCGGGCCAGAACGTCGACGGGGCGCACCCTGGCCTGGGCGGCGAAGGTGATGGGGAGCGCGGTGCGCTCAACCCATTCGTAGTCGAGGGTGGTTGCGCCGGACTCGCCGGCGAGGAGGGCGTTCCAGGTGTCGGTGGCGTTTCCGCCGAGGGGCGAGGTGGCGCCGAGGCCCGTAATAACGATCTTTTTGGTCATAACAACGACTCTCCGTGAGAACGTGCGCGAAGCGAGGTGGAAACCCCGAGTGGAGCGTCCCTGGAAAACGGGCCGGCTGGCTGAGCCAACCGGCCCGTTCGGCGTGGACCTAGTCCTGGGCCTTGACGATGAACTCGACGGCGTCGCCGACGGTCTTGAGGTTCTTGACCTCTTCGTCGGGGATCTTGACGTCGAACTTTTCCTCAGCGTTGACGACGATGGTCATCATCGAGATGGAATCGATGTCCAGGTCGTCGGTGAACGACTTGTCCAGCTCAACCGTGTCGGTTGCGATGCCCGTCTCGTCGTTGATGAGCTCGGCCAGGCCGGCAAGAACTTCTTCGGTGGACAATGCCATGTTGTTTCTCCTTGGGGGGTGTCTCGTTTGACCGAGACTCAGTTTAGTTGGACAGAGGGAAGCTACGGCAGCACAACCACCTGCGCGCCGTAAACCAGGCCGGCTCCGAAGCCGATCTGGAGGGCAAGACCTCCGCTGAGTTCGGGGTGTTCCTCGAGCAGGCGGTGGGTGGCAAGGGGGATCGACGCGGCCGAGGTGTTCCCGGTCGTGGCGATGTCGCGGGCGATGACGACGGACTCTGGCAGCTTGAGCTGTTTGGCGAATTCGTCGACGATGCGCATGTTCGCCTGATGGGGGATGAAGGCGGCGAGTTGGTCGGCCGTGATGCCGGCGGCGGCCAGGGTCTGCTTGGCGATCTTCGCCATGTCCCAGACGGCCCAGCGAAAGACGGTCTGGCCCTCCTGGCGGAGCGTGGGCCATTCCTTCTCGCCCCGACGGTATTCCTGCAGGGTGCCGTTCATGCCCACGGCGTCCGCGCGCCCGTCGGAGCCCCACACCGAGGCGGAGATACCGGGGTACTCGCTCGGGCCGATGACGACGGCGCCGGCGCCGTCGCCGAGCAGGAACGAAATACTCCGGTCGGCGGGGTCGACCATGTCGGAGAGCTTTTCCGCGCCGATGACCAGCGCATAGTGGGCGGCACCGGACCGGATGAGGGCATCCGCCTGGGCGACACCGTAGGCGTACCCGGCGCAGGCGGCGTTGAGGTCGAAGGCGGCGGCGGGAACCGCACCGATGCGTTCGGCGACGACGGCGGCCATCGACGGCGTCTGGCGGCCGTTGCTGATGGTGGCGATGATGATGGCGTCGATGAGCTCGGGGTCGATGCCGGAGCGTTCGATGGCCTCGAGGGCGGCGGTCGTGGCGAGGTCGACGGCCTGCACGTCCTGGCTGGCTCTCGTGCGGGTGATGATTCCGGTGCGCTGCTGAATCCACTCGTCGGAAGAGTCGATCGGACCGACGAGGTCGTTGTTGGGAACGATGAGGTCACCGCGGGCGGCGCCGACGGCGAGGATTCGGGTGTACTGGGCGCCCTGCGACTGCAGGAGTTGTGGCTGGGTCATTCGTCTCTTCCGGTGGCGACTCTGGCTGATTCAGGCCTGGTGGTCGATCAGTGCGTACGCAGTGGGCAGATCGTCGGGGGTCTTGATGGCCACGCTCGGGATGCCCCGCAGGGCGCGCTTGGCCAATCCGACGAGTGCGCCGGCCGGTGCGACCTCGATTATTCCGGTCACTCCGGCGTCGGCAAACGACTGCATGCACAGGTCCCACCGTACCGGCGACGAGACCTGACCGACGAGCAGGTCGACGAAACGCGACCCGTCGGTCACCATGCTGCCGTCGTGATTCGTCCACAGCGGCAGGGTCGGGCTCTGTGGGTCCAGGCTGGTCGCCACGTCGGCGAGGTGCGCCACGGCGGGGCGCATGTGGCGGGTGTGGAAGGCGCCGGCCACCTGCAGGGGGACGACCCGGCTCTTGGCTGGCGGGTCGGCGGCGAGGGCGGCGAGGGCCTCGAGGTCGCCGGCGACCACAACCTGGCCGCCGCCGTTGAAATTGGCCGGTTCCAGGCCGAGGGTGGCGAGGCGAGCGAGGAGTTCGGCTTCATCGCCACCGAGGACGGCGCTCATCCCGGTGGGAGTGAGGGCGGCGGCGGACTTCATGGCGCGCCCGCGCTCCCCGACGAAGGTGAGCGCGTCTGCGGCGCTGAGCACTCCGGCACCGGCCGCGGCGGTGATCTCACCGACGGAGTGCCCGGCGATGCCGCCGATGGCGGCGCGGCGGCCGTTGGCGACGAGGGCGGTCAGGGCGAGGAGACCGGCGGCCACGATGAGCGGCTGGGCGATCGCGGTGTCGCGGATCGTGTCGGCGTCGGCGAGGGTTCCGGCCGCGACGAGGTCGGTCGATGACTGCTCTGACATGGTCCGGAGCTGCTCGGCGTAGGCCGGGTTCTGCAGCCACGGTTCGAGGAATCCAGGCGTTTGCGAGCCCTGACCGGGACAGACGACAACAATCATTTCCTTAGTCTCCCAACTTGGAGTGGACACGGGGTGTGGGTAATCTACCGACTATCCGCGGAACGTTTGTCCACAAACGCAAAGCGCCCTGCAGAGCGGTCGAGCGCGGCGGTTCAGCGGCGCCTGGTCGATCCATCGTGGTCGCTGATCGAGCCGATGATCAGCGCGGACTGCAGAATGAGCGCTTCCCTGGCCCCGGTTGCGTCGTAGCCGATCACGTCCGACACCCGCTTGAGGCGATATCGCACGGTGTTGGGGTGCACGAAAAGTTCGCGCGCCGTCGCTTCGAGGGACCGCCCGTTGTCCAGGTAACACCACAGCGTGGTGAGGAGCTCGGTGGAGTGCGCCTGCAGCGGGCGGTAGATCCGGTGGATGAGCGTTGCACGCGCGAGCGGATCGCCGGCCAGTGCCCGCTCAGGGAGCAGGTCGTCCGCCTGCACCGGCCTGGGCGCGTTCCGCCACGAGCGGGCGACGGCGAAGCCGGCCAGGGCGGCCTTGGCGCTCTTGGACGCGTCGACGAGGTTGGGGACCTCGTGGCCGAGCACGAGATGGCCGGGCCCGAAGCTGGGCTCAAGCTGCATGGCGATCTCCATGAAGCTCAGGGACGCCGGCGTTCCGGCGGCCTCGTCGGTCTCGGGATTGGCCGGATGGGCGCGGCCGATGACCAGCACCAGCCGGTTGCCCTGCACACCGATGAGCACGTCGGCGGTCATGTGCCGCGCCGCCCGGCGCAGCTGGTCGACGTCGAGCATTTTCGGTGTGGTGCCGACGAGCACACAGACCTCACCATGGCCGTGCCAGCCGAGGGCCGCGATCCGGCTGGGCAATTCGTCGTCGTACTCGCCGCTGAGGATGGAGTCGACCACCAGGGCTTCGAGCCTGGCGTCCCAGAGCCCTCTGGCCTCTGCGGCGCGGGCATAGACATCCGCCGCACCGAAGGCTATTTCACGCGAGTACAGCAGGATCGCTTCGCGGAGGGTCGCCGAGCCGTCCTTGACTCGCTCTTCGACAACCTCCACGGTGACCCTGATCAGCTGCAGGGTCTGCTGCAGGCTCACCGAGCGGAGCAGTTCCCTGGGCGCGGCACCGAAGACGTCCGCGGCGATCCACGGTGTCGACCGGGGGTCGTCGTACCAGGAGATGAAGGAGGTGATGCCGGCCTGGGCCACCAGGCCGACGGCGGACCGCCGCCCTGGCGGCATGTCGCCATACCAGGGCAGCGTGTCCTCGAGTCGTTTCAGAGTCGCCGTGGACAACTCACCCGAAATCGTGCGCAACCAGGTGAGGGTCTGTTCCTTTGTCTTCGGCGCCGGCGACACGTTCCGGGTTAGCTCTCGCCACCGGCCGAGCCGGTGTTCCCGGCCAGGACATCGTGCAGGCGGTACTTGTCGATGGCCTGCTGGATGAGGCTGCGGTCCACCTCGCCGCTGTTGGCGAGCTGCTGCAGGGTGCGGACCACCATGGACGGACCGTCGATCTTGAAGAACCGGCGGGCAGCGGGGCGGGTGTCGGAGAATCCGAAGTCATCGGCGCCCAGGGTGGCGAAGTCGCCGGGGATGAACTGGCGAATCTGATCCGGCACGGCGTGCATGAAGTCGGAGACCGCCACGAACGGACCGGCGGTGTTGGCGAGCTTGTCCGTCACGTACGCGGTGCGCGGCTCCTCGTTCGGGTAGAGGAAGTTGTGCTCCTCCGCCGCGAGGCCGTCCCGGCGCAACTCGGCCCAGGACGTGACCGACCAGACATCGGCGGACACCCCCCAGTCCTCGGCGAGCAGGGTCTGCGCTTCGAGCGCCCACGGCACCGCAACGCCGGAGGCCAGCAGCTGGGCCTTAGGGCCGGCCACGATGGATTCCGACACGCGGTGGATGCCGCGGATGATGCCGTCGACGTCGACATCGGCTGGCTCGACGGGCTGCACCTGCGGCTCGTTGTACACCGTGATGTAGTACATGACGTTGGGGTCGGTGTGCGTTCCGCCGTACATCCGCTCGAGGCCGGAGCGCACGATGTGCCCGATCTCGTAGCCGAAGGCAGGGTCGTACGACACGACGGCCGGGTTGGTCGACGCGAGCAGCGGTGAGTGGCCGTCGGCGTGCTGCAGGCCTTCACCGGTGAGGGTGGTCCGGCCGGCGGTGGCGCCGATCATGAAGCCGCGGGCCATTTGGTCGCCGGCGGCCCACATGGCGTCGCCGGTGCGCTGGAAGCCGAACATCGAGTAGAACACGTACACCGGGATGAGCGGCTCACCCTGGGTGGCGTACGAGGTGCCCACGTTCGTGAAGGCGGCGAGGGCGCCGGCCTCGTTGATGCCGACGTGGATGATCTGGCCCTGCGGGCTTTCCTTGTAGGCGAGCAACTGGGCGTGGTCAACCGACGTGTAGTGCTGGCCGTTGGGGTTGTAGATCTTCGCGTTCGGGAAGAACGCGTCGATGCCGAAGGTGCGGGCCTCGTCGGGGATGATCGGCACGATGCGGTGGCCGAAGTCCTTCGAGCGCAGCAGCTCCTTGAGCAGCCGCACGAACGCCATGGTGGTGGCGATCTCCTGGGTGCCAGAGCCCTTCTTGGTGACGGCGTAGGTCGAGTCGTCCGGCAGGTTCACCTGGGTGTACTTGCTGCGACGCTCCGGCAGGTACCCGCCGAGCGCGCGGCGGCGCTCGTGCATGTACTGGATGGCCTCGTCGCCGTCGCCGGGGGTGTAGTACGGCGGCTGGTACGGGTTGGCCTCGAGCTGGGCATCCGTGATCGGCACGTGCATGCTGTCGCGGAAGGTCTTGAGGTTGTCCAGCGTCATCTTCTTCATCTGGTGCGTAGCGTTGCGCCCCTCGAAGCTCGGACCCAGGCCGTAACCCTTGACGGTCTTGGCCAGGATGACGGTCGGCTGGCCCTTGTGCTCCGACGCGGCCTTGAAGGCGGCGTAGACCTTGCGGTAGTCGTGGCCGCCGCGCTTGAGGTTCCAGACCTCGTCGTCGGTGTAACCCTCGACGAGTTTGAGCGCGCGCGGGTCGCGGCCGAAGAAGTTCTCACGCACATAGGCGCCGCTCTCGGCCTTGTAGGTCTGGTAGTCACCGTCGGTGGTGACGTTCATCAGGTTGAGCAGCGCACCGTCGGTGTCGCGGGCGAGTAAGTCGTCCCACTCGCGGCCCCAGACCACCTTGATGACGTTCCAGCCGGCGCCACGGAAGAAGCTCTCCAGCTCCTGGATGATCTTGCCGTTTCCGCGCACCGGGCCGTCGAGGCGCTGCAGGTTGCAGTTGACGATGAAGTTGAGGTTGTCGAGACCCTCGTTGGCGGCGACCTGGAGCTGGCCGCGGCTTTCGACCTCGTCCATCTCACCGTCGCCGAGGAAGGCCCAGACCTGCTGGTCGCTGGCGTCCTTGATGCCCCGGTTGGTCAGGTAACGGTTCAACTGAGCCTGGTAGATCGCGTTGATCGGGCCCAGGCCCATCGAGACCGTCGGGAACTGCCAGAACTCCGGCATCAGCCGAGGGTGCGGGTACGACGAGATACCGTCGGGCGCGTGGGACTTCTCCTGGCGGAAACCGTCGAGCTGGTTGGCGCTGAGCCGGCCCTCGAGGAAGGCTCGGGCGTAGGTGCCGGGGGAGGCGTGGCCCTGGATGAAGATCTGGTCTCCGCCGCCCGGGTGGTCCTGGCCGCGGAAGAAGTGGTTGAAGCCGGTCTCGTAGAGAGCGGCTGACGAGGCATACGTCGAGATGTGGCCGCCGACGGCGATGCCGGGTCGCTGGGCGCGGTGCACGAGCACGGCGGCGTTCCAGCGGATCCAGGCGCGGTAACGGCGCTCAATGTCCTCATCGCCGGGGAAGTCAGGCTCGTTCGACGAGGCGATGGTGTTGATGTAATCCGTGGTGGGCACCATCGGAACGTTCAGGTGCAATTCCTTGGACCGCTTGAGCAGGCTGAGCATGATCTCGCGGGCCCGGCCTGGGCCATTGGCCGCGACCAGCGCGTCGAGGGATTGCGACCATTCGGAGGTCTCATCCGGATCGGCGTCCGAGTTGTCCATTGAATACGGGTCTTGGTCGTTGACAGTCACACTCGACCTCTTTCTGTAGGGCAGATCGTGTGGGGGAGGATCATGCCTGGTTAGGCGTGCCGGACAGAACTAGGTCGGGTCGCGACCGAAAGGCACCCCGTCAGCCTAGTGATTCTTACTGGGAAGCGCGTACGGCGACACCGGCGTGCGCCGGGTCAGTGTTGGTGAAGCCCCCGCGGGCGGCTAGGCTTTCCCCCCGTATTCAGCCATCGTTCCCCGATGGCCGGAAAGGACACCCACTATGGCGCTGGAGAACGACACCCAGGCACCCGATTTCGAGCTCGTCAGCCAGTACGGCGAGCGAATCCAGCTCAGCCGGTATCGGGGTGAGAAATCGGTGGCGCTGGTGTTCTTCCCCCTGGCCTTCTCCGGCATCTGCAGCGGTGAACTCTGCGAGCTGCGAGACAACCTCGCCCTCTTCGCCGACAACAGCGTCGAACTGATCGGGATCTCCGTGGACTCCCGGCACACCCTGCGTGCCTGGGGCAATCAGGAGGGGTACGGGTTCACCCTCCTCGCCGACTTCTGGCCGCACGGTGCCGTCGCGAAAGAGTACGGCGTATTCCTCGAAGACAAGGGCTTCGCCAACAGGGCGACCTTCCTGATCGACCGCGACGGCATCATCCGGGCGAGTTTCATCACCGCACCGGGGGAGGCGCGCTCGCTGGCGGCGTATCGGGCCGCCCTCGACGAGCTGCAACCGGTCTAGTTTTCGTCCCGGTCGTAAAGTCGCTAAGCTCGTCCCATCCTGTTCCGGAAGTCTTCGGTCGGGGGCCTTTAGCTCAGTTGGTAGAGCGCCACGTTTACACCGTGGATGTCATCGGTTCGAGCCCGGTAGGGCCCACACTTCTCCCGCATGCCCCCGATCACAATGGCTCCGAGTCATTTATGATGGAGTGATGGCGACACAGACACGCGAGGGCAAACTCGTCGAGGCCTTCGTGACCCTCGCCGACACTCTGGTGGTCGGCTACGATCTCGTTGACCTGTTGCACACCCTTGTCTCCCAGTGCGTGCCGCTCTTCGGCGCGTCGGCCGCAGGAATCATCCTCACCGACGACGAGGAGTTCGAGGTTGTAGCGTCCACCAACGAGCGCAGCCGTCTCGTCGAGATCCTCCAACTGCGCAGCGGCTCCGGACCGTGCGTGGAGAGTGTGGTCACAGGGCACTCTGTCAGCGTTCCCGACATTGCGGCATCAGGTCCGAAGTGGCCACGCTTCCGCGCCGGCGCCCTCGAGCAGGGCTTCGCGTCGATGTTCTCTGTGCCGATGCGACTGCGTGCGACAACAATCGGTTCCCTAAACCTGTTCTGGGAACGCACCGGTGGGCTGGGGACCGCCGACGCGCCGACCGTGCAGGCCCTCGCGGATGTGGCCACGATCGGGATCCTCCAGGAACGGGCGTTGCGGGAAAGCGATGTCGCGCGCCAGCAACTGCAGTACGCGCTGAGCAGCCGTGTCGTAATCGAGCAGGCCAAGGGCGTTATCGCCTTCACCCGCAGCGCCACCATGGATGAGGCCTTCACCCTGATACGCCAGCACGCCCGGTCGAACGGCACGCCGCTGGTCGAGGTGGCCGCTCGGATAGTCAGCGGAGACCTCGCGCTTTAGCCCCGACAGACGTAGAATTTACCCATAGCCCCAGACCCCGGCTGCAGCACGTGTCCAACTCCGTGACCAGCAGGGAAGCATCATGAAACGCATCTATCATCCGGGTGGCTCAATCATCACCGGTAGTGCACTGGCTGACGCTGTCATGCTCTACGCCGAAGCGCTCAGCAACCGCCGGGAAACCGACGTCGTGGACATTCCGGTGATCGCCGCAGACGGCAGTCACGGTCGGGCGCAGTTCCTGATCGGGACGTCCAGCCAACTGGTCAGCGTGACCAGCGCCGACAGCGAACGGGAACTCACCGAGATCGCGACGACCCAGGCGTTGCAGAACAAGGTGCGGGTGGGAGCGATGCCCGCGTCGTTGGTGTGGGCGGGTGCCCCGGCGGGGTCGCCACAGTTCGACGAATTCGACTACTGACCGCCGCCGGACAGCATGACCACGCCGGAAGCACCAGGTTCGGATGCCCTCAGGCGCTGGCCGAGGAAGCGAGCGATGTCGTGTCGCTCGTTGCGACGATCCCGCGGGCGATGAGCACGGGGACGTTGATGTTCATCAGGACATCGTGGGTGACCGAACCGATCAGCGTGTTCTCGCCGTGCCGTGTGGACACTCCCAGGATCAACAGGGCGGCGTCGAAACTGGCGTCGAGGAGGGCCTCGGCCGGGTCCCGGTGGGCGATACGACGCCGCACCGTGATTCGGGACGCCGTCGAGGAGGCCAGGGTGGCGGCGTCCTGCAGCAGCCGTGCGGCCAGGGGATTGCGGTCCTCACCGGAATCCGAGCGCGACGACTCCGAGCGCGGCGCACCCGGCGGAGCGTAGACCAGGAGGAGATCCTGGTCCAGCCGGCCCGCCTCCTGCGCACCCATCCGCACCGCGGGAAGGGAACCGTCGGTGCCGTCAACACCGACGACCACATCGTGGCGGGAATCGAGAGTCGTGTCGGGCACGATGGCGACGGAGCAGCGCGCCGCGGACGCGATCTGCACGCTGCGCGAGCCGAGCACCCGGCCGCGCAGGAAGCCGGTCTTGTGCGTGCCGACGATCAGGAGGTCTTCGGGGCTGGGCAGCGCGGCGAGGGCCCACGCCGTGCCGCCGTGCACAATCCGTGTCGTCAAGGTCACCTCGCTGTGCAGCGCCGTGACCCTGGCGGACTCCTCGATCAGGAGCTCCCTGGCCTGTCGCTCCGCATCGGCGGCGGCGTCTCGTCCGACCAGGCCCCATTCGTCGTCGACCGTGTTGACGAGCACCACGTCGGCGTTCCGCTCGGCGGCGCGGCGCACTCCCCAGCGCAGCGCAGCGCGGCTCGGGCCGGAACCGTCGACACCGATGTAGTAGGTGGCACTCATTCGGGCGCCCCCGATCGCTGGGATTCGGCGGCGTGCCGGCTGCGAGGAACGACGACGACCGGGCAGGGCATGTTCAGGAGCACGTCGTGACTCACCGAACCGAGAATAAGGCCGGCGACTGGACCGCGTCCGTGCGTTCCCACGACGAGAAGCGCCGCGCGCCCGGCCGACTCGACCAGTGCCGGCGCCGCGGCGCCCTGCACCAGGGTCCCGGATGCGTCGACGGCCGGGTGTTCGGCCCTGACCCTTTCGAGGGCGCGCGCGAGGATGTCCTCGTGCGCCTCAATCAGGGCGTCGAACGGCACGGCGGCGCCGTACTCGACGCCGAGGGTCGCCGGGATCGACCAGGCGTGCACAAGTTCGAGCGGTACGCCGCGGCGGACGGCCTCGACCGCAGCGACGTCGAGGGGGGCATCCATGGTGCCGTCGTCCTCGATCCCGACCACGACCGTGTCTCCGCCGGCGACCCAGCCGGCCGGAACGACCACGACGGCAGAGCGCGCATGAGCGGCAAGCCGAAGGGGCAACGTGCCGTGCACGGCGCCGGCCAACGCGCTGGTCTTGTTGGTCCCGATCACGAGCAGGTCGGCGTCGGAGGAGGCCCGCACCAACTCGTCGACGGGAATGCCCCGGCGTACGACACCGGTCGGCTTGACCCCGGGGACGTTCTGCGCGACGAAACGGGTGGCCTCGGCCAGGGCCCGTTCGTAGACGGGCTGGAAGTCATCCTCCGGGCCGCCGACCGGCGACCAGCCGAGTTCGACGACGGTGGTCAGCTCCAGACTGATCGGCACGCTCTCGGCCCTGGCCAACGCCCAATCCAGGGCGGCCCTGCTCGCCGGACCCCCGTCAACAGCTACGATCACTCTCTCAACCATGAGTTGATCTCCAGTTCTTCCCGGGGTGCTTCGGGAGATGACACATCTCCAGAATGCGCCGGAGGGGGAAACCGCGGAAGGGCCGAAGGTCCCAGTCAGGTACACTTTGGGCTAGCTCCGACCGAAAGGGGACGCAATCCGTGACCGTTCCTGAGACCAGGCTTTCCTTTCCCGACGGGCCGCGATCAGCACTCGATCAGGCGCTGTCCGAACTCGTCCTGAACGCCCAGAAGGTGCTCGCCACTCAGGGCCGGCTGCGCAGCCTGCTCCAGGCCAGCCAGGCGGTCGTCGAGGAACTCGACCTCGCCGCGGTGCTGAGACGCATTGTCGACGTCGCTGTCGACCTCGTCGGTGCCCGCTACGGCGCGCTGGGCGTCATCGCGCCCAACGGCAATCTGGAGCAATTCATCCACGTCGGCATCCCGGACGAGCTGGCAGCCGAGATCGGTCATCTGCCCGCCGGGCACGGTCTGCTCGGTGCCCTCATCGACGATCCACACGCCATCCGCTTGACCCACCTCGGCGAGGATTCCCGGTCCTCCGGCTTCCCGGCGCACCACCCGCCGATGGACAGCTTCCTGGGAGTGCCCGTGCGGGTGCGCGGCGAGGTGTACGGCAACCTCTATCTGTCCAACCAGCTGTCCGGCGCGTTCAGCGAGGAGGACGAGGAACTGCTGACGGCCCTGGCCGCGACCGCAGGCATCGCGATCGACAACGCGCGCCTCTTCGACGAGACCCGCCGCCGGCAGCGGTGGTCGGCGGCCTCGGCCGAGATCAGCGCCACACTGCTCTCCGACCGGGCTGACGCCTCCCTCGAACTCCTCGCCGACCGTTTCGCGTCTCTGGCCGACGCCGACCTCGTGTGCGTGGTCCTCGCCGCAGGCGAAAGCACGCTCATCGTCGACACCGCCAGGGGAAAGCTCGCCAAGCAGGTGAAGGGACTGGTCATACCGTCGGCCGGAACCACCGTCGGGCGCGCCTTCGAGAGCGGCCAGCCCATCCTCTCCGCCGACGGCGGAGCCAGTCTCGACCAGCCCGACTCCCAACTGGTGCTCGGCCCGACGATGGTGATCCCGTTGCTCGCCTCCGGCCGCACCCACGGTGTCATGACGGTGTCCCGATCCACCGGCCGGCCCCGTTTCACCACCTCCGACCTCGAGATGGCGGCAGACTTCGCCGGCCAGGCCAGCGTCGCCCTCGAGCTTGCCCGGGGCCGGTCCGCCGGACAGAAGCTCGCATTGCTTGAGGACCGGAGCCGGATCGCACGCGACCTGCATGACAACGTCATCCAGCGCGTGTTCGCCGCCGGCATCGGCCTGCAGGCCATCAGTGGGTCGGTCGACGACCCCGACGTACGGGAGCGCATCATCGAGGAGGTCGTGGCGCTGGACGTGGCGATCGTCGAGATCCGTACCGCCATCTTCGCCCTGACCGCCCAGACCAGCCGCGACCGTGGCTCGATCCGGCACCGGGTCATCGACATGCTCAGCGAGCTCGCGTCACTGTTCGACCAGACACCCCGCCTCGTCTTCACCGGCCCGATCGACCTGCTGACCCCACCGGAGATGTCCGACGACATCGCCGCGGTGATCAGGGAGGGGCTGATGAACGTCGTCCGTCACGCCGAGGCGACCGAGACCGTCGTCAACCTCAGCGTCGCGGATGACCTCGTCGTCATCGAGGTCGTCGACAACGGCATCGGAGTCGTGGAATCCGACCGGCGAAGCGGACTTGCGAACCTGTCGGCCCGGGCGCAGCAGTGGGGCGGTGACCTCGTGCTCGAGAACCGTGCCAGGGGCGGCAGCCGACTGCGCTGGACCGCGCACTTCGAACCTGAACCTCTACGAAAGGAATCGTGATGATCCGAGTCTTCCTCGTGGATGACCACGAAGTCGTGCGCCGCGGAATCGCGGACATGATCAACGCTGAGCCCGACCTCGAGGTCGTCGGCGAGGCGTCAACGGCACGGCAGGCCGTCGCCAGGGTCGCGGCGACGGTGCCCGATGTGGCAGTGCTCGACGTGCGGCTGCCGGACGGCAGCGGCATCGACGTGTGCCGCACCATCCGGTCGGCCAACCCGGTGGTCCAATGCCTCATGCTCACTGCCTACGACGACGACGAGGCCAGCTACTCTGCTGTCCTGGCCGGCGCGTCCGGGTACGTCCTCAAGGACATTCGCGGGCAGCACCTCGTCGAGTCCATTCGTCGGGTCGCCCGTGGTGAGTCCCTCGTCCAGAAGGCCGTCACCCGCAAGGTCGTCACGGAGCTCACCGGCACCGCCGCCGACTCGCCGGCCTCCAATCTCACCACCAGGGAGCGCCAAGTGCTGGAGCTGATCGCGGAGGGACTGACCAACCGCCAGATCGGTGACCAGCTCGACCTGGCCGAGAAGACCGTGAAGAACTACGTGTCGGGCCTGCTCGCCAAGCTCGGCATGGCCAGGCGCACGCAGGCGGCCGTGTACGGCGCCGGGTTGCGCCCGCGGTAGACCGCCCATGAGGAGCATGAGCGGGCACCGGGCGCTACCGGGACCCGGCCAGGAGTCGGTCTGGGACTATCCGCGCCCACCGCGGGTGGAGCCAAGCCGGGAACGCATCGTGCTTCGGTTCAACGGCACGGTCATCGCCGATACCCGCGACAGCGTCCGCGTGCTGGAGACCAGCCATCCTCCCACCTACTACCTGCCACGGGACGCGTTCCCGGCCGGCGTGCTCGCCCCGGTCAACGGGCACAGCGTCTGTGAGTACAAGGGCGTGGCGTCCTACCTCAGCATCGTCGTCGGCGACCAACGGGCGGATGCGGTGGCGTGGCACTACCCCCACCCAGCGGCCGGCTTCGAAATGCTGGCCGGCCGGGTGGCCGTCTACCCCGGTCGACTCGACCAGTGCACGGTGGATGGCGAGCTCGTGCGCGCCCAGCCGGGCGACTTCTACGGCGGCTGGATCACCGAGCGGATCGTCGGCCCGTTCAAGGGCGCACCGGGCACACTCGGCTGGTGACGGGCGGCACGCCGTCAGTCGCCGCGGACGGCGGCTCGGTGGAACTAGTAGGCTGACAGGGTGTCATTCTCGCTCGCTGAAGTCGCCCGGGTCTCCCATGAACTGTGGCCTCTGTCCGGCGCCGAGGACTGGGATGCGCCGGGTCTGATCAGCGGCGACCCTGCACGCCGGGTCGATTCCATTCTGCTGGCCGTCGATGTTGTCACCGAGACCGTCGCGGAGGCGATCACCTCCGGGGCTGACCTGTTGCTCGCCCATCACCCGCTCTTGCTGCGCGGGGTCACCAGCGTGTCCGAAGACCGCTACAAGGGCGCCCTGCTCGCGCGGCTGATCCGCGCAGACTGCGCCCTCCTGGCCGCCCATACCAATGCCGATGTCGTCGAAGACGGGGTGTCGGATGTCATCGCCTCGCGCCTGGGCCTGGTCGACACGCGTCCGATCACGAGTGGACTGGTCCCGGGGACGGGCATCGGCCGGGTCGGCAGGCTCCCCGAGCCCACGACACTCGGTCTTCTCGCCCGCCGCCTGGCGACCCTGATTCCACCGACGGCGACCGGCGTGCGCGTGGCCGGTGGGTACGCAGAGACAATCGAGACCGTGGCGCTGTGCGGAGGGGCCGGCGACTCGCTCCTGGGGGACGCGGCCGTGCGTTCCGCCGACGTCTTCATCACCTCCGACCTCCGGCATCACCCGGCGTCGGAGTCCAGGGAACAGTCGATCCTCGCCGGGGTTGGCCCGGCCCTCATCGACGTGTCACACTGGGCCAGCGAGTGGCTCTGGTTGGACGTCGCCGCTGCAGCACTGCGGCACAGGCTGCCCGGCATCCGCATCGAGGTCAGCGACGTGCGGACCGACCCCTGGGACTTCGTCGTCACCCAGTGAGCCTGGATCACCCCCGTTCATTTTCAACTCCATAATCATGAAGGTCAGGACATTGTGAAGGCATCTCCCACAGAGCAGAAGGAGCTCCTGCGGCTCCAGGCCCTCGACATCAAACTGCAGCAGGTCGAACACCAGGCCAAGGCGTTGCCGCAACACGCCGAGCTCGCCGACCTGGGCCGCGGCCTCGACGCGTCCAAGACGGTCCTGACCGGTCGCGCCGGCGAGGTCGAGGACGCCCAGATCGAGTTGCGCCGCATCGAGTCCGACGTCGAAGTGGTCGAAAAGCGCATAGCCCGCGATACCGATCGCGCCCAGCACACCTCGTCCATGAAGGACGTACACGCCCTGGAGAGCGAACTCACCGCTCTGGGCGCGCGCCTGGCCGCGCTCGAGGAGATCGAACTCGCCGTGATGGAACGCCTCGAGGAAAAGGAAGCGGCCGTCGCCGAGACCGAAACTGAACGGGCCGCCGTGGCCAGCCGGGTGGCCGGTATCGAGGCCGACCGCGACGCGCTTCTGGTCGACCTGAACCGCCAGCTGGGCGAGCTGGCCAGGGACAGGGTCGCGATCGTCTCCGCCATCGGCGAGGACCTGTCGGCGCTGTACGAGAAGCGGCGGGTGGCCGGCCGAGGCAACGCGGCCTCCCTGCTCCGTGCCCGCACCTGCAGCGGCTGCACCATGACCCTGACGGGCAACGACCTCGAAGAAGTCCGGGCGGCACCCGCGGACGACATCGTCTTCTGCCCGGATTGCGGCGCCATCCTGGTCCGCACCGAGGAATCCGGCATCTAGCGCCCATTGCTGTAGGCTCGACGACGGAATGGGTCGACAAGACGGTCGCGTCATCCGGGCTTTTCGAAGCCCGTGATGCCGAGGAACGTCCGGGCTCCACAGAGCAGGACGGTGGGTAACACCCACCCGGGGCAACCCGCGAGACAGTGCCACAGAAAGTAGACCGCCGCCGGCGCAAGCCGTCGGTAAGGGTGAAACGGTGGTGTAAGAGACCACCAGCGGCCAGGGTGACCTGGTCGGCTCGGTAAACCTCGTCCGGAGCAAGGTCGAACAGGAAACGCCAAGGCGGCTCGCCGAGTTTCCGGGTAGACCGCTAGAGGGCTGCGGCAACGTAGTCCCGAGATAGATGGCCGTCCATGGTGAATACCGGGACAAAACCCGGCGTAATAGTCGGCCCATTCCCTCATCGAAGCTGGGAGTTGCGCAGGAGGGTCCAGCCGGATGGCGCATTCCCAGCGAGTGCTTCTACCCTGGGCCCATGAGCACATCCGTGTCCCGGTCCGATGCCGCCGCCACGCCCGGTCCGGTCGCCACGTCCGACGGGCTCTGGTCGCGGATCCGGGCTCTGCTGCGCCGGTCCCGCGCCTGGATCCACCGGCACCCGCGCCTGCGGGCGCCGTACCGGGTGCTTGTCGCCCTCGCCGGACTGGCGGTCATCGTCGTCGGGCTCATCCTGGTGCCGCTTCCGGGACCTGGCTGGCTGATCGTCTTCGTCGGCGTCGCCATCCTCGGCACGGAGTTCCCCGCCGCACACCGGCTCACCCGGGTCGTCCGGCGGCTGGCCCACCGGGTGCGGCTCTGGTGGCGCGCGCGTCAGCAACGCCAGAGCAGCCGGGCGTACAGCTAGTCGGCTAGGCGGTGACCGGCGCGTGCTTGACCGCCAGGGCTGCGGCGCCGAGGATGCCGGCGTTGTTGCGGTGCACGGCCGGGATGATCCGGGTGTCCAGGTGCAACAGGGGGAGGAAGTTTTCGTGGTGCTTCGACACGCCACCGCCGACGATGAACAGGTCCGGAGTGAACAGGGACTCCAGCTTGGCGTAGTACTTCTGCAGGCGTGACGCCCACTTCTCCCAGCTGAGGTTGTCGCGTTCCTTGGCCGAGAAGGCCGCACGGGTCTCGTAGTCCACGCCGTCGATTTCCAGGTGGCCGAACTCGGTGTTCGGCACGAGAGCGCCGTCGTTGATCAGGGCGGTGCCGATGCCGGTGCCCAGGGTGGTGAGCAGCACGACACCGTCGACGCCCTTGGCGGCGCCGAACGTCGCCTCCGCGTATCCGGCCGCGTCAGCGTCGTTCACGAAATGGATGGGCACGCCGAGGCCCTTTTCGAAGAGCTTCTCCGCGGCGAGGCCGATCCATTTGTCGGACACATTGGCCGCCGACATCGTGTGACCGTGCTTGACGACCGCGGGGAAGCACACGCCGATGGGCACATCTCCCGATCCGGCAGACACCGTCGCCAGGAGCTGGCGGGTGGTCTCGATGATATCCTGGGGCCGGCCGCCCTTGGGGGTGGGCAGCTTGACGCGGTCCGAGAGCAGGGTCCCGGTGGACAGGTCCACCACAGCCCCCTTGATGCCGGTTCCGCCGATATCGATGCCGATGGCAGTGGTTGAACTCATGCTGTCAATCTACCGGCTGCGGTAGCGTCAGGATTTCGGCGCCACGTTCGGTGACCACCAGAGTGTGCTCGAACTGCGCGGTGATGCTGCGATCACGGGTGAGAACCGTCCAGTCATCCGCCCACATGTCCCAGTCACTGGTACCCAGGGTCAGCATCGGTTCGATGGTGAACACCATGCCCACTTCCATGACCGTGTCGTACTGCGGTGCGGAGTCGTAGTGCGGGATGATCAGGCCCGAATGGAACGCGTCGCCGACGCCGTGACCGGTGAAGTCGCGAACGACGCCGTAGCCGAAACGTTTGGCGTACGACTCGATGGTGCGGCCGATCACGTTGACCTGCCGGCCGGGTGCGACGGCCTTGATCCCGCGCGCCAGGGCCTCGCGGGTGCGATCGACAAGCAGGGTGACCTCCTCGGTGGCCTCGCCGACGATGAAGGTGACGTTCGAATCACCGTGCACCCCGTTCTTGTATGCGGTGATGTCGATGTTGACGATGTCACCGTTCTCGAGCACGGTGTCGTCGGGAATTCCGTGGCAGATGACCTCGTTGACCGAGGAACACAGCGACTTCGGGTAGCCGCGGTAGCCCAGCGTGGACGGATAGGCGTCGTTCCGGATCAGGAACTCGTGGCCGACCCTGTCGAGTTCCTCGGTCGTGACCCCGGGCCGTACGGCTCGCCCGACCTCCTGGATCGCGTCCGCCGCGAGGCGTCCGGACTCCCGGATCAGCGCGATGCGCTCGGGGGAGTAGACGTCCGACCCGGTGAACCGGGCCGGCGCGGTGTGCCCCACGTACTCGGGACGAACGATATGGGAGGGAACGGAGCGGTGGCTGGACACGGCTCCCGGAAGGAGATGACCGATTGAATCCTTAGGCATAGGATCAAGCTTATGGCCGAAGATGCTGATCACCAGTTCTGGTACAACATGCGCACCGGCGCGGTCGAGAAGGGCATGCTGTCGCCCTCCGTCGACAGGGTAGGTCCGTTCTCGACGTTTGACGAGGCGACGCACGCGCTCGACAAACTGCGCGCCAACAGCGCCAAGTGGGCCGAGGACGACGAGGCCGAGGACCGCTGAGGCGCCCCGCTCCGGCTCCGGCTACTCGTAGCTGTGCTCGGGACCCGGATAGGCTCCGGTATCGACGTCGTCCTTGAAGGCGCGCACCGCGTCGGAGAGCACCGAACGCATGTTCGCGTACTGGCGCACGAACCGTGGCACCCGGCCCTCGGTCATGCCGGCGAAATCGGTCCAGACCATCAGCTGTCCGTCGACGTCGGGGCCGGCGCCCACCCCGATGGTGGGGATCTCCAGACGTTTGGTGACCTCTGCGGCGACAGCCGACGGCACCATCTCCAGGACGACAGCGAACGCGCCGGCGTCCTGCACGGCGAGGGCGTCCGTGATCAGCTGATCGGCGCCGGCGCCGCGCCCCTGGATCATGTGTCCGCCCAGACCGTGTTCACTTTGCGGGGTGAAGCCGATGTGAGCCATGACCGGGATGCCCGCCGACACGATCCGGGAGATCTGCTTGCGGCTGCGCACCCCGCCCTCGAGCTTCACCGCGTGAGCCTGGGCCTCCTTCATGAAACGCACCGCGGTTCGCAGCGCCTCCGACGGTCCGGTCTCGTAGCTGCCGAACGGCATGTCGGCCACGACAAGTGCCCTGGTCACGGCCCTGGCCACGGCACGGGTGAGCGGGATCAGCTCGTCGACGGTGACGGGCAGGGTGGTCTCATAGCCGAAGACGTTGTTCCCGGCGGAATCCCCGACGAGAAGGAAGTCGATGCCGGCCTGATCGAAGATCTGGGCGGTCATCATGTCATAGCTGGTCAGGCCCGTGATCGAGATCCCCTGCTGCTTCGCGTTCTGAAAATGCCTGGTGCGCACGCGCTTGGGACCTGCGGTGGCGCCGGCGTATGGATTCTGCACCTCGACGGCGTTGGCGGCGTCGGGTATGGGGATCTCTGGCATGTGCTCAAGTGTACTCAGCGGTCGATTCCGACCGTCATTCGCGGCCGGGATCAGCCGGTTTTCGCCCGCGCGCCGTCGGCAGCCGGTAGCCTAAGTGCGACAAGAAAGGGCGTGAATGGACAAGCAGCGCGACTTCGTTCTTCGGACCATCGAGGAACGGGGCATCAAGTTCATTCGACTGTGGTTCACCGATGTGGTCGGCACCCTCAAGTCGGTCGCCATCGCACCGGCCGAGGTGGAGGGTGCGTTCGCCGAGGGACTGGGTTTCGACGGATCAGCGATCGAGGGCCTGACGCGCTCGTTCGAGGCCGACGTGCTGGCCCATCCGGACCCCACCACGTTCCAGATCCTGCCGTGGCGGGGTGAGGTCGACCCCACCGCGCGCATGTTCTGCGACATCACTACGCCAGACGGGCAGCCCGCCGTGGCCGATCCCCGGAATGTTCTCAAGCGCACCCTGGCGAAGGCCGCCGAACGCGGCTTCACCTTCTACACGCACCCGGAGATCGAGTTCTACCTCCTGAAGTCGTCGAAGTTCGGCAAGAACGGTCCGGTCCCTGTCGACTCGGCCGGCTACTTCGACAACGTGCCAGGCGGAACCGCGCACGACTTCCGGCGCCGCTCGGTGCGGATGCTCGAAGACCTCGGCATCTCGGTGGAGTTCAGCCACCACGAGGCGGGCCCCGGCCAGAACGAGATCGACCTGCGCTACGCGGATGCCCTCACCACCGCCGACAACATCATGACCTTCCGCACCGTCATCAAGGAGGTGGCGATCGAGCAGGGCGTCTACGCGACGTTCATGCCCAAGCCGCTCTCCGACCAGCCGGGCTCCGGGATGCACACCCACCTCTCCCTCTTCGAGGGCGACACCAACGCGTTCTACGAGGCCGGAGCGCAGTACCAGCTGTCGAAGACCGGGCGCCAGTTCATTGCGGGGCTGCTGAGGCACGCGCCGGAGATCACGGCCGTGACCAACCAGTTCGTGAACTCGTACAAGCGGCTGTGGGGCGGCGACGAGGCCCCCAGCTTCGTGTGCTGGGGCCACAACAACCGGTCCGCGCTGATTCGTGTCCCGCTCTACAAGCCCAACAAGGGTCAGAGCTCGCGCATCGAGTACCGGGCGATCGACTCTGCCGCCAACCCGTACCTCGCGTACTCGCTGATGCTCGCCGCCGGGCTCAAGGGCATCGAGGAGGGCTACGAGCTGCCGCCGGAGGCCGAGGACAACGTGTGGGGGCTCAGCGACACCGAGCGTCGCGCGCTCGGCTACCACCAGCTGCCCGCCAGCCTCGACCACGCCATCCAGTACATGGAGGAGTCCGAGCTGGTCGCCGAGACGCTCGGGGAGCACGTGTTCAACTACGTGCTGCTCAACAAGCGCCAGGAATGGCGCGAGTACCGCTCGCAGGTCACCCCGTTCGAACTCAATAAGAACCTCGAGATGCTCTAGGAGCTCATCTCAGACAGGTACACGACATGGCGAGAGAACAGCTGACCCTGACGGACCTCGCTCGGGTGGGCTTCGCCGATCTCGGCGAGGCCCGCGCGCGTCTCGACGAGGTCGGTGAACTCGGCGGGCCGGACCCGTCGGATCTGTTCCCGCTGCTCTCGCGGGCGGCGAATCCCGATGCGGCCCTGTTCGCCGTGCTGTCGCTGGTGCGCCAGGCCCCGGCCGAGTTCGTGGCTCTCCGGAGGCATCCCGGCGCCCTGCAGCGCCTGGTGCTGGTGACCGGCGCCTCGACCGGGTTGACCGACTTTTTCCTGAGGCACCCGGCGGAACTCTCGGTGCTGCACGAGAAGACCACCGCTGTAGCGGGGCTTCGCGAGCTGACCGACGACCTGCTCGATTCCGTCCAGTCGACCGGTGGCTTCGCCGAACTCGTCGACGACGAGGGCTGGGTGGCCCTGCGGGTGCGATACCGCCGCCGCCTCGCCGAGTTGGCGGCGTTCGACCTCGAACAGGCCGATCCCGTCGCCGGGCTCGACCGGATCGCCAGGACCCTGGCTCACCTGGCCGCGGCAGCGCTGGAAGCGTCCCTCGCGGTCGCCAGGGGCATGTGCAGCGGCACCGTGGCCGCGCACGGCATCTACCCGGTCGACGAGGTGCGACTGACCAGGCTCGCCGTGATCGGCATGGGTAAGGCGGGGGCGGGGGAGCTGAACTATGTCAGCGACGTCGACGTCATCTTTGTTGCAGAGGGGAACGAGGACGCTGGACTCAGCGCCGCCAGGGCCGTGGACATCGCCACCAGGCTGGCGGTCCTGATGATGCGCGGGCTCAACCAGCCGAGCATGGAGCCCGAACTGTGGGAGGTCGACCCCAACCTGCGCCCTGAGGGCAAGTCCGGCGCCCTGGTGCGCTCCCTCGAATCCCACATCGCCTACTACGACCGCTGGGCCAAGAGCTGGGAGTTCCAGGCGCTGCTGAAGGCGCACCCCCTGGCCGGCGACCTGGAGCTCGGCTCCCGCTACGTCGACGCCGTCGCCCCCAAGGTGTGGACCAGCGCCAGCCGGGAGAACTTCGTCGACTCCGTGCAGCGGATGCGCGAGCGCGTCACGAGCAACATCCCCGCCGACGAGGTGGCCGTGCAACTGAAACTGGGCCCCGGCGGTCTGCGTGATATCGAATTCACCGTCCAGCTCCTCCAGCTGGTGCACGGCCAGACCGACCCCGACATCCGGCAGCCCGGAACGTTGCCGGCCCTGGCCGCCCTGGCCGATGCCGGCTACGTCGGTCGCGCCGAAGCGGCCGAGTTCGCCCAGGACTACCGGATGCTGCGCCTGATGGAGCACCGGCTGCAGTTGGACCGGCTGCGCCGCACCCACCTGCTGCCGCGGGATGAGTCCGGGCTGCGGGTCCTGGCACGTGCGACGGGCCTGGCGACGAGCGCAGCGGCCCTCACGACGCGGTGGGAGGCAACCAAACACCGGGTGCGCGGCCTGCACGAACGGTTGTTCTACCGCCCGCTGCTCTCCGCGGTCGCCGCCCTTCCCGCGGAGGGACTGAACCTCACCAGTGCGCAGGCCGAGGCCCGGCTGGCCGCGATCGGCTTCCGCAACACCACGGGCGCCCTGGCCCACATCGCCGCGCTCACCAGCGGCGTGTCACGGCGGGCAACCATCCAGCAACACCTGTTGCCGGTGCTTCTGCAGTGGTTGTCCGACGGTGCCGACCCCGACTACGGGCTGCTGGCCTTCCGGAGGCTGAGCGACAGCCTCGGTTCCACATACTGGTTCCTGCGGATGCTCCGCGACTCGTCGGGGGCCGCCGAACGTCTCACCCGGGTGCTCTCCGCGTCGCGGTACGTCGGTGAACTCCTGGAGACCATTCCCGAGGCGGTGGCCTGGCTGGAACACGACGACGACCTGCGCCCCCGCCCGCTCGGCGTGTTGCAGGACGAGGCCCGTGCCGTCCTGGCCAGGCACGGCAGTCCCGATGCCGCCGCGTCGGTGCTCCGCGCCAGCCGGCGCCGCGAGATGCTCCGCCTGGCGTTGTCGGCCATCCTCGGGCGCCTCAGCATCGACGAGCTGGCCGCGGGCTTGACGGATATCTCCACGGTCATCATCCAGGGGGTCCTCGGCGCCATCCGTGGTGCCGGTCTCACCGGTGACGACGGCCCGCTCGCTCCGGACGGCATTGAATTCGCGGTGATCGCCATGGGCCGGTTCGGGGGAGCCGAACTCGGTTTCGGATCCGACGCCGATGTCATGTACGTCTTCAGGCCCGCCGCCCTCGAGGGCGGTGCGGCCCACGAGCGGGCGACATTCATCGTCCGGGAACTCAACCGGCTCACCGAGGACAACCGGCTGCCGTTCGACCTGGACATCGGCCTGCGCCCCGAGGGCAAGAACGGCGCGGTGGTGCGGTCCATCGACTCGTACCAGGCCTACTACCGCCGGTGGTCACTGACCTGGGAGGCCCAGGCGCTGCTGCGCGCCCGCGGGGTCGCGGGGGAACCCGCGCTCCTGGAGGCATTCCACGCCGTGATGGACACCGTGCGGTATCCGGAACAGATCAGCGACCAGGATGTCCGCGAGATCAAGCGCATCAAGGCACGCGTCGAGAACGAACGACTCCCACAGGGAGCCGACCCGAACCGGCACCTCAAGCTGGGACGCGGCTCGCTGAGCGATGTGGAATGGTTCGTCCAGCTGCTGCAGCTCCAACACGCGGCGCACGTCCCCGCCCTGCGCACGACCTCGACCCTCGGAGCGCTCGACGAGGCCACCCGCGCCGGCCTGGTCTCCGAACCGGATGCCGCCGTCCTCCGCGCCGCCTGGCTGTTCGCCTCGCGCTGCCGGTCGGCGATCACCCTGTGGACCAACAAGACCGCGGATGTGCTGCCCAGCGACAGGATGCAGCTGGACGGCGTCGCCCGCATGATGGAGTACCCGCCGGGTTCGGCCAACCAGCTCGAGGAAGACTACCTCGCGGTGACCCGGCGCGCGCGTGCGGTGTTCGAACGCCGGTTCTACGGACCGGTCGAGCGGCCGGGGCCATTCTCCGGCTGACCTCGACGCTGACAACGACGCCGACAACGACGCCGACAATGACGAAGGGGCCGCAACCTGATGGTTGCGGCCCCTTCGTCATGCGGTCGGGAAATTAGACCCCGTAGTACAGTTCGAATTCGAACGGGTGCGGCCGCTGCGCGAGGGGCTTGATTTCCTTCTCGCGCTTGTAGTCGATCCAGGTCTCGATGAGCTCGGGGGTGAAGACGTTGCCGGCGAGCAGGAAGTCGTGGTCGGCCTCCAACGCCTGCAGGGCCTCTTCCAGCGACGCGGGAACCTGCGGAATGTTCTTCGCCTCTTCCGGCGGCAGCTCGTAGAGGTCCTTGTCGACGGGCTCGTGCGGCTCGATGCGGTTCTTGATACCGTCGAGGCCGGCCATCAGCTGGGCGGCGAAGGCGAGGTACGGGTTACCGGACGCGTCGGGCGCACGGAACTCGAGGCGCTTGGCCTTGGGGTTGGTACCCGTGATCGGGATGCGGATGGACGCGGAGCGGTTACCGGCCGAGTAGACCAGGTTGACCGGTGCTTCGAAGCCCGGCACCAGGCGGTGGTACGAGTTGACCGTCGGGTTGGTGAAGGCGAGCACAGCCGGGGCGTGCTTGAGCAGGCCACCGATGTACCAGCGAGCCACGTCGGACAGGCCGCCATAGCCGGCCTCGTCGTAGAACAGCGGCTTGCCGTCGGCCCAGAGGGACTGGTGGGTGTGCATTCCGGAGCCGTTGTCGCCGAAGAGCGGCTTGGGCATGAACGTGGCGGTCTTGCCCCACTCATGTGCGGTGTTCTTGACGATGTACTTGAACTTCAGCAGGTCGTCTGCCGCGTGCACCATGGTGTCGAACTTGTAGTTGATCTCGCCCTGGCCGCCGGTGCCCACCTCGTGGTGGCTGCGCTCCAGGATGAGGCCGGCGTCGATCAGCTTGAGGCAGATGTCGTCGCGCATGTCGGCGTGCTGGTCAACCGGGCTCACGGGGAAGTAGCCGCCCTTGAACGGGGTCTTGTTGGCGAGGTTGCCGCCCTCTTCCTTACGGCCGGAGTTCCAGGCGCCCTCGCTGGAGTCGACGGAGTAGAAGCTGGTGTGCTGGTTGACCTCGTAGCGCACGTCATCGAAGATGTAGAACTCGGCCTCTGAGCCGAAGAATGCCGTGTCGCCGATGCCGGTGGAGGCGAGATACTTCTCGGCCTTCTTGGCCACCTGACGCGGGTCCTTGGAGTAGATCTCGCCGTTGCGAGGGTTGTAGATGTCGAAGAGCATGATCAGGGTGCGCTCGGCGCGGAACGCGTCGATGTACGCGGTCGTGACGTCGGGGATGAGCTGCATGTCGGATTCGTGGATCGACGCGAAACCGCGGATCGACGAGCCGTCGAACATCTGGCCGACGGTGAAGAAGTCCTCGTCAACGGTCGACGCGGGGATGTTGAAGTGCTGCTGCACACCCGGCAGGTCGGTAAAGCGAAGGTCAAGGAACTTGACATCGGTGTCCTTGATGAACGAGAGCACTTCGGACGAATCGCGGAACATGCGGGTTGACTCCAAACGACGTAGGCGTGGGTGACTAGAAATGTCGCACACTGCGGCTTCCCCGACACTATTACGGACGGGTTACTTGAGAATGACGCTTATGTTTCCTCCATGTTACAGAGGGGGCGCTCGATACACTGGTCGGGTGAATTCGACGCCTTCAGGACCCACCACCTTCGGGCAGCTGCCGCCCAGTACCTGGCCGGGGGAGCGGCTCGGCCTGCCACGGTCCGGCCCGCACTCGGTGGGGCGGGTCGGCAGGCGGATCGCGGCGCTGGCCGTCGACTGGGCCATCGCCGTGGCCCTGACCTGTCTGATCTGGGGGTACACCTGGCTGGACTACGACGGTTTCGTGGTCCTGATGGTCTTCGTGGGCCTGCAGGCCGTCCAGCTCGCAGTGCTCGGCTGGAGCATCGGTCACCGCTTGCTCGGCTTGCGCCTGATCACCCTCACCGGTGGTCGTGCGGGCCTCTGGCGCCCGATCGTGCGGTCGGTGCTGCTGGGCCTGGCCATCCCCGCGCTGGTCTGGGACTCGGACCAGCGCGGCTTCCATGACAAGATCGCCGGCACGGTCCTGATCCGGCGCTAATCAGCACGGCGCCAGCCAGCACGCCGTTAGCCAGCACGCCGCTAACCAGCACGCCGCTAGCAAGCACAGCGCAGCGAAGGGCACGGGGGTGACCCCGTGCCCTTCATTTTTTCTGCTGGTTGTCTCTGGCTAGTTCCCGCGCTGCGGCCGGGCCTTGGTGGGGTCGACACCCTTGGGAATCGGCAGCTTCTTGGTCATCGAGTTGAGGCGGTTGTTCACCGCGAGCACCTCGGCCTTGGTCAGGGACGGCTTGATCCTGGTCAGCCGCCGGGCGAGCTTGTGCAGCGGAACGGCATCGGCGTCGGGTCCGACGGAGATGACGGTGACCGCGACGTTGCCGCCGACCTTCGCCACGGAACGCTTTTCCTCATCCACCATGCGGGCGGTACGGGTTCTCGGCCCCTCGCTGATGAGCACCACGCCGCCGCGGCCGACGGCGCGGTAGACGGCGTCCTGGGTCTTGCCATTGACGGCGACGGGCATCTCACTGCCCACCCACCCGCGCTTCAGCGAACTGCGCAGAACGGCGCCGACGGCGCCGGGCTGGCCCTCGATCTGAGAGTACGCGGCCTTTTCGGCGCGCCGACCCAGGATGATCAGCATCGCAAGGACGCCACCGAGCACGCCGGCGACGATCCAGAGCGCGATAGTGAACCCGTTGTCGGGGGTCAGCAGGAGCGCGAGCGCCAGGCCGATTACGACGGGGATCAGAAAGCCCAGGATCATGAACAGAACGATGTTCGAGTCGTAGCGCCGGGTCATCTGGAAGACCTGCCACATTTGCTTCAAGCGGCCAGGTTCTTTGGGGGTGCGGGGACTCTTGTCCTTGCTTCGTGCCATGGTTCTAAGACTACCCAGTCGGTCGATATCCGCGGAACGGATTTAGGGTCAAACGGCCTGGCTGAAGCCCACGGTCGCGTCGGCGAGGTGCTGGAGGTGAGCCGGCACCGGGCGTCCGGTCGCCGTCATCGACTGCGCCCAGAGCCGGCCGGCCCGGTAGGACGAGCGCACCAGGGGGCCGGCGAGGACACCGAGGAAGCCGATCTGCTCCGCTTCAGCCTTGAGTTCGACGAACTCCTCCGGCCGCACCCACCGGGCCACCGGAAGGTGCCGGGGGCTCGGCCGCAGATACTGCGTGATGGTGATGATGTCGGTGCCGGCATCGTGCAGGTCGGCCAGGGCCTGGGAGACCTCGGCGCGTTCCTCGCCCATGCCCAGAATCAGGTTCGACTTGGTGATCAGCCCCGCCGCACGCCCCTGGCTCAGCACGTCGAGGGACCTGTCGTAACGGAACGCAGGGCGGATGCGCTTGAAGATCCGCGGGACCGTTTCGACGTTGTGCGCGAAAACTTCGGGGCTGGCGGAGAAGACCTCGGCCAGGTGATCCGGATTGCCCGTGAAGTCCGGGACGAGAATCTCGACCCCGGTGCCAGGGCTCTGCTGGTGGATCTGCCGGATCGTCTCCGCGTAGAGCCACGCGCCCTCGTCAGGCAGATCATCGCGGGCGACCCCGGTCACCGTCGCGTAGCGCAGGTTCATCGCCACAACCGACTCGGCGACCCGCCTCGGCTCGTCGGTGTCGTAGTCGGCGGGCTTGCCCGTGTCGATCTGACAGAAGTCGCAGCGCCGGGTGCACTGTGAGCCACCGATCAGGAAGGTCGCCTCCCGGTCTTCCCAGCACTCGTAGATGTTCGGGCAGGCGGCTTCCTGGCACACCGTGTGCAGGTTCTCGCTCTTCACCAGATCCTGCAATTGGCGGTATTCGGGGCCCATCCTGGCGCGGGTCTTGATCCAGTCGGGCTTGCGTTCGATGGGTGTCTCGGCGTTTCGGATTTCCAGCCGCAGCATCCGGCGACCGTCGGGCGCGGCGGTCACGCCGGCACCGCCAGCCGGGTGCGGAAACGGGTCCTGACGGAGTCGACGACGTCCTCGGTGCTGACATCCCGGCCGAGCACGCTGGACATGGTGGTCACACCGGCATCGGCGATGCCGCAGGCCACGATCCGGTCATACGGTTCGAGGGAGTTGTTGCAATTGAGTGCGAACCCATGCATGGTGACGCCGTCGGCGACCCGGATGCCGATGGCGGCGATCTTGTCCTCCGCCCCGGCGGGTCCGACCCAGACGCCGCTGCGCCCGCGAACCCGTCTGCCGTCGATGCCGAAATCTGCCAGGGCATCGATGAGAATATCCTCGAGCAGCCGCACGTAGCCGACCACATCGATGGGCTCGGGCAGACGCAGGATCGGGTATCCGATCAGCTGGCCCGGCCCGTGCCAGGTGATCCGGCCGCCGCGGTCGACGTCCACCACCGGGGTGCCGTCGGTGGGACGGTCCTCCGGCTGGGTGCGTTTACCGGCCGTGTAGACGGCGGGGTGTTCGAGGAGCAGGACGGTGTTCGGTCGTTGACCGGACACCACCGTGCGATGGACGGCGCGCTGGAGCTCAAGGCCCTCGAAATACGGCACGGAGTTGGCGCTTAGCCCCGCGACGACAAAGTCGAGCATCCAGCCAGTCTAGGGGTCTCCTCCCCAGCCTGGGCACCGGTCGGGTTTCCGCCAGATTCGCGTCCCTGGGCCCGCGTCGCCCGGCCGACGCGGCACGGTGGGGTGATGGAGCATGCGCACATGACCGACCTCGAGGGGACCCTGGCCGGGTTCAGGCTGGTACGCCGCCTCGGTACCGGGAGCCGTTCGATCGTGTACCTCGGCCAGGCTGCCGGAGAGCGAGGCGACGCCCGAACCGCGGCGCTGAAGGTCTTCAGGCTGGACGCGGACAGACCGGCGCTCGACCGGCAGGTGCGAGCCATGCTCACGGTGCCGCCGGCGATGCTGGCGTCGCTGAGGGACGTGGCGACGGCGCCCGACGGCCGGCTCTGCCTCGTGCTTGACCGCCTGACCGGATCGTCGTTGGACCGGCTGCTCGCCGAGCGGGGCGCCCTCGGCGCCGGCGAGGTCGTCACCATCGCGGCCACGATCACGACCGCGCTGCAGGCGCTGCACGAAACCGGATTCAGCCACTCCATGATCGGACCTGCCTGCGTGCGGTTCGACGGCCGGGGCCGACCGGTGCTCCTCGGGCTGGGCGCCCTGGAGGATCTGCCGCCGGGGGGAGCCGGGGTCGCGCGGCGGCGGGACGACCTCGTACGGCTGGCGGGCTGTGTCAGGGCCATCCTCGACCACCTGGATCCTCATGTCCCGGAGGCGGCGACCGCGCAGGCGGTGCTGGCCGAGTTCGAGGCGACGGCCACGGCGCGACCCGTACCGACGGACCTGACCGGCGTGGAATCCGTCCTGTTCGCCTGGGCTCCTGCGACAGCCGTCCGTGGCGCGGCACCGGGCATTCCCCCGGCAGATGCGGACGGAGCCCTCAAGCTGCAGGGCCCGGCCACACCCAGGATCGTGTTGACCAGGCCGGCCCGCCCGACGGAGGTGCGCGGCCTGCCTGGCACGGGCCATGGGCGGCTGAGGGGCGCGGAGCGCAGGAGACCGGCGAACCGGAGTGGCCCGGTGGGGCGTCTGGTGCTGAGGTGGCGGGCCGGGTACCGGTCCAGGCTGCAAATTGTTCATGACCGGTCGCGGGCGACGGCGAAGTGGCGGCATGCTCTGCTGATGCGGGCTCTGCTGGTGCGGGATCTGCTTGGGCGGGCTCTGCCGGGGCGGGCGGTGCCGAGGCGGGCGGTGCGGGCGGGCGTCGTCGGCGTCTGCCTCGCGGTTGTGCTGGCGGCCGGCGGCCTGGCGGCGCTGTCCTGGGCCGATTCCCCGGCTGCCGGTCCAGGGACGACAACAGCGAGGCCTGCCGCCGAACCGGCTGCGGCGCAGGGCGACAACGGTTCGGCGGGCGCAGCGGGATTCGCAGGGACCCTTGAAGCGGACGATCCGGCGGCGGCAACGCTGGCTCTGCTCCAGTTGCGCGAGGGGTGCCTGGCGGAGGCTTCGGTGCTGTGCTTGGAGGGGGTCGACCAGGCCGGTTCGGTGGCCATGGCCGCTGACTCGTATCAGGCGCGGCAGGAGGCTCCCAGCGCCGGCCGGCTGGCTGCTCAGGGGCCGCTCACTGTGGGGAAGGCGACAGTATTCACGGCCACCGTGCAGGAACGCCGGGGCAACGCGGCGCTGATCGTTCTGACACCGGTGGCGGGCGGGCCTGCACGCATGCAGCCGGCCTCGGCCCTGGTGATCAAGGGCGAGGCCGGCTGGCGGTTACGCGAGCTCTTCGACTACTGACCCGTCGGGCGGGTCACAGGCCGTGAGCGGTGCTGCAGTGGTGCTGGGGAATCAGATTCCGAGGTTGGCCTCGAAAGCCCCGGCTTCCAGACGTGCCTTCATCGTGGTGAGGAAGCGCGAGGCGTCCGCTCCGTCAATGATGCGGTGGTCGTAGGACAGCGCCAGGAACACCGTCGAACGAATCGCGATGGAGTCCAGGCCCTTGTCGGTCACGACGACGGGCTTCTTGTAGACGACGCCGGTACCGAGAATGGCGCTCTGCGGCAGGAAGACCACCGGGGTGTCGAACAGCGCGCCGCGCGAACCCGTGTTGGTGAGGGTGAACGTGCCACCGGACAGCTCGTCGGGCTTGAGCTTGTTGTCGCGGGTGCGCGCAGCCAGGTCGGCGATCTGGGCGGCGAAACCGGCCAGGTCGAGGTCACCGGCGTCGCGGATGACCGGGGTCAGCAGTCCACGCTCGGTGTCCACGGCGATGCTCATGTTCTCCTGGCCCGGGTACACGATCGACGTTCCGTCGACTGTCGCGTTGATGATCGGGTTCGCCTTCAGCGCCTCGGCCGCGGCCAGGGCGAAGAATGGCAGGAAGGAGAGCTTGTTGCCGGTCTTCTCGTGGAAGGAGACCTTGACCTTGTCGCGGAGCATGGCCACCCGGGTGACGTCAACCTCCACCACGGTGGTGAGCTGGGCCGTCTGCTGCATCGACGCGACGGCGCGCTCGGCGACGACCTTGCGCAGGCGCGACATCGGCACGGTGGTTCCGCGCAGCGGCGAGACCTCGACCTCGACCTCGGCGGCGGCGGCCGGGCTGGCGGGCGCGGCCGTGGCGGAGATGATGTCCTGCTTGCGAATGCGTCCGCCGACACCGGTGCCGGTGATGGTGGACAGGTCAACGCCGGCTTCGTTCGCGAGCTTGCGCACGATGGGCGTGACGTAGCCGCTGGTGCCGGCGTGGGCGCCGCGGGTGGACTCGGCCGCGGGTGCTGCCGGGGCCGGCGCGGCGGGTGCGGGCGCTGCCGCCGCCGGTGCCG